>JAZJZU010000010.1:0-19834 GCA_040389605.1 Gemmatimonadota bacterium | reverse complement strand
GTGCGGGTGTAATTTTTACTCGGTACTGGGAACCCATGCAGCGCCTGGCGAAGGAGAACCCCGAGCTGCACCGCGGCATTGGTGCGATGGATGGCAAGTACTTCAAGATCGGCAACAAGTACTACTTCGCTCAGTCATTTCAGTTCTTCCAGGGCGGGCCCGACGCCGACCTGGGCGCGGTGATTCTCGACGTGACCGGACTCCCCGACCCCGCGAGTGTGAAGGTGGTGGCCCGGATCAGGTACCCCGCGGCCCCGGGCGGCTTCCACAACACCTTTGCCTACAAGCATTCGGATGGCAGGGTGCTGTTCTTCGCGACCGTGGGCCAGAGCAAGGCCATCATCTACGACCTGGCCAAGGTGGTGGCAGGCGGAGATCCGGCGACCTGGCAGATCGGTGAGGTCGCCAACCCGACGCCAATGAAGCAGCTCGGCGCCGGGGGCTACCACGACTTCTATGTCGGCTACGACGTGGCGCGCCATCGCGATGTCTTCTACGGCGCCGGGCTCGGCGGCTACTCGGCGTGGGACGTGACCAAGCCGGAGGCGCCCGTCCAGCTGTTCACGATCACCGGACTCGGTTTCGATATCGCGCACACCTTCACGCCGTCACCCGATGGCAACTACGCCGTGACCGAGACGGAATATCAGTACACGCCGCTGCGGATCTGGGACCTCAAGGAAGGGCAGGACGGGAAGCGCAAGAACCTCGATCTGCCGATTGCGGCGTGGACCGCCGACTGGCACGACCTCTCGCACAACCACGAGGTGCGCTGGCCGTACGTGTTCGTCTCGGCCTACGAAGACGGCCTCTTTGTCTTCGATCTCAAGGACCCGAAGAATCCGAAGACCGACGGCTGGTGGTATACGTGCGAGTGCACGCACGAGCACGGCTTCGGCGGCAACCCGGATGCCGGCTGGCAGAGCGAAACCAGCGTGGAGCAGGGTGCCTTTGGTGTCGATGTGCGCAACTCCGACGGGCTGATCGCGCTCAGTGATATGCGGACCGGCCTCTGGCTTTTCCGGATGAATGGCTTCACCGGCTGGGATGGTCGCAAGCTGGGAATGCCCAACATTTCGAGCGTGCAGGACTACGACCACGGGCCGGTCGGCGCCGCCTCGCCGCCATAATGCTGCACACCGCGTGGATCGCCATCCTGCTGCTCCTGGCGGTCCGCGCGGGCCCCGAGGGGCCGTACCAGATCATCCTCCTGCCAGGCCCGGTGGCGCCCGCCGCCCACGGTGAGGCGCGATTGCACTTCGCCGACTCTCCGTTCGGGATTGCCGTGACGGCCGACGGTCGGCACCGCTACGACATTCGCGTCACCGCCGCAGACCTCCCGCCCGTCGCCAGCCTGGGCGCGGAATACCGCGCCTACGTCGCGTGGGAGGTGACGCCCGATCTCTCCCGCTGGCACCGGCTTGGTGTGATCGGCAACGGCGTCAGCACGGTGGGGACGGCCGAGTGGAACAAGTTCCTCCTGGTCATTACGGCAGAACGGGAACGGGAACCCGCCACTCACGTCGGCCCGACCGTGCTGCACGGCACTT
The DNA here is from genome assembly GCA_040389605.1 of Gemmatimonadota bacterium. GTDB lineage: Bacteria > Gemmatimonadota > Gemmatimonadetes > Gemmatimonadales > GWC2-71-9 > Palsa-1233. Next base: position 18,284 of record JAZJZU010000010.1, on the reverse strand, counting down.
CACCAAGCGGCTGGTTGCAGACCTTCCTGACGCATCCGCTGTTTCGCGGTATCTCGCAATGAAGCGATGCTGGCCATTGCTGATGGTGCTGGTTGCTGCTGCTCCCCGGCTGCTCGGCGCGCAAGACACCACCGATATGGCCGGGATGCATATGCACGATGAAGGTTCGATGATGCCGATCCCGATGCCCAAGGGAATGGTGATGCTCCCCGGGCTGGTGGGATTGCTGCCGGGCGTCACGCCGTTCCTCCCGGGCGCTGGTGTCGATCCTGCCTCGCTTCCTGCTGCCCAGCCTTCGCGCACCGTACGCCTGCAAGATGGCGACACGCTCGATCTCACGGCCGGTCTGCTCACGCGCACCATTCGCGGGCATCGGTTCGTGATGTACGGCTTCAACGGCCAGGTCCCGGGCCCGATGATTCGCGTGGCGCAGAATGCCACGATCACCGTTCGCTTCCACAACCAGATTGACTTGCCGAGTACAGTACACTGGCACGGAGTCCGGCTCGACAACCGCTCCGACGGCGTGCCCGGGATGACGCAGGTGGCCGTTGCGCCGGGTGGCAGCTTCACCTACACGGTGCACTTTCCCGATGCGGGCGTCTACTGGTACCACCCGCACGTGCGCGAAGACATCGAACAGGCACTTGGCCTCTATGGCAATATGCTGGTCGATGCTCCGGAGCCCGGCTACTACTCGCCAGTGAACACTGAACAGGCGCTGATGCTCAGCGACCTGATGATTCACGCCGACACCCTGATTCCCTTCGGCAAGGAGGCACCGGACTTCGCCCTGATGGGTCGGGTCGGGAATGTGCCACTCGTCAACGGAGAGCCCGCCTACGCGCTCAATGTCCGGCGAGGGGCCGTGGTGCGCTTCTACCTCACGAATGTGGCGAGTTCACGCACCTGGAATCTCTCCATCCCCGGTGTGCCGATGAAGGTTGTGGCCTCCGATGTCAGTCGGTTTGAGCGGGAGGAGCGCGTGGCGAGCGTGGTGATGGCGCCGGCCGAACGGTATGTGGTCGAGGCGCACTTCACGAAGCCGGGTCGGTATCCACTCGTCAACGCGGTTCAGGCCATCGATCACTACAAGGGTGAGTTCGACCCTCAGGTCGACACGCTGGGCTGGATCACTGTCAGCCCCGCGGCGGCGACTCCCGATCACGGCGCTGCCTTTGCGCGGTTGCGCAGCAATGCCGATGTCTCGACAGAAATGGCGCGGTTCCGGGCCGAGTTCGATCGTGCGCCCGACAAGCGGTTGACGCTCACGGTGGCCGTGACGGGACTGCCGCTCACGACGGTGCAATTCATGAGCATCGATACGGCCTATTTCCATCCAGTGGAGTGGGTCGACGGGATGCCGGAAATGAACTGGCTCTCGACCGCCCGGCAGGTCCGCTGGATCCTGCGGGACGATGCCACCGGCGCCGAGAACGAGGCGATCGACTGGACCGTGAAGCGTGGGGCGATGGTCAAGCTCCGGATCTACAACGATCCGAAGTCGTTCCACCCGATGCAGCACCCCATCCACCTGCACGGCCAGCGAATGCTGGTTGTGGCACGCGACGGCGTCCGCACCACGAACCTGGTATGGAAGGACACCGTGCTCATCCCCGTGGGCGCCACGGTCGACCTGCTGATCGACGCCTCGAACCCGGGCACCTGGATGCTGCACTGCCACATCGCCGAGCACCTGGGCTCGGGGATGATGGCGATGATGCACGTGCTCCCCTAGGGATGCCCGGGCGATAGCCCTTGCCACTGGGCACGTGGCGATCCTCACAGCAATTGTCCTTCTGGTCCCGGCGCTTGTCGCGTGGCGGGAGAAAACTGCGCATTCCAGAGTGGAGGTGTGGCTATATTCTCGACCCCCACACCGCACTTTTTGGCTTTGGCGCAGGAGTTGGTGATGCCGATTGAGAGCAGAGAACCCGCAGCGCTTGCCCGCGCGGCCGACCTGGCCGTCGAGTTCCTTCATAGCCTGGACACACGATCGATCGCCGCCACCGCCTCGCTCGCCGAGCTCCGGGAGCGGTTTGACGTTCCACTCCCCGCCGCAGGCCTCGATCCGGTTGCCGTGGTCGAAGAGCTGGCGCGAGGGGCAGAAGGCGGTCTTGTCGGCAGCGCGGGAGGGCGCTTCTTCGGCTGGGTGATCGGGGGCGGGCTCCCTGCCGCGATGGCCACCGACTGGTTGACCACGGCCTGGGACCAGAACGCCGGTCTCTATGCCTGCTCGCCAGTGGCCGCCGTGGTTGAGGAGGTTTGCGGGAGCTGGCTCAAGGAAGTCCTCGGTGTTCCGGCCACGGCCTCGTTTGCGCTGGTGACGGGCTGCCAGATGGCGCACACGACCTGTCTCGCAGCGGCTCGTCACGCAGTCCTTGAGCGGCGCGGCTGGGACGTCAACGCCAAGGGGCTTTCCGGAGCACCTCCGATCCGGATCCTGACCTCGAGTGCCGTGCACGGCACCACCACTCGCGCGATCAAGCTTCTCGGGATCGGCACCGCGAATATGGTGATCCTTCCCGAGAACGAAGCGGGTCAGCTCGAGCCAGACGTCCTGCGCGAGGCCCTCGGCCGCGACGTGGGCAACCCCACCATCGTCGTGCTCCAGGCCGGTGACGTGAATCGGGGCGTGTTTGACCCCTTCGAGGAATTGATCCCGCTGGCGCACGAGGCCGGCGCCTGGGTCCACATCGATGCCGCGATGGGGCTCTGGGCCAACGCCGCACCTGCGCGGCGCCATCTGCTGAAGGGCGCCGAACTCGCCGACTCGTGGGCCACCGATGGCCACAAGTGGCTCAACGTGCCCTACGACTCAGGCTACGCCTTCGTGGCTGACCCCGCACAGCATCGCGCCGGAATGGAGCATCACGCCAGCTACCTCGTGCACGCGACCGACGTCCGCGACCAGCTCGACTACACCCCGGAGCACTCCCGGCGGGCTCGTGGCTTCGCGACCTGGGCTGCGATGCGCGAACTCGGCCAGCAGGGAATCGCCGACCTGATCGAGCGGAGCTGCCGCTTCACGACCGAACTGGTCGCGGGCCTCGGCGCACTCGAGCGGGCCGAGGTCGTGAGTGCGCCGATCATTAATCAGGGGCTGGTGCGCTTCTTCGATCCTCGGCCCGGTGCCACATCGGCCGATCACGATCGCTACACCGACGCCGTAGCAGCAGGCATCAGTGCGAGTGGCGAGGCGTTCTTCACGAACACCACCTGGCGCGGACTCCGTTGTATGCGGGTGTCGGTGTCGAACTGGCGGACGACCGAACGTGATGTCGAGCGCGCGATTGCTGCCACCGCGGAGGTGTTGCGCCGCACGCGGTAGCCCGCAGTCTCACGGCTTGAGCGAATCCACCTTGCGCAGGAACGCCCTGACCACCTCGACGTTCGCCTTGGGGTTGTCCCACGCGGTCATATGCGCGGCGCCGGGGATCACGGCGATCTTCGCCCCCGGCGTCATCTCGGCCTGACGCGCGATGGTTCGCGGGTCGGCCTCGTCGAACTCTCCCACCGTGAAGAGCACGGGAACCTTCACGTGCCGGAGAAACGGCGTGGCGTCGTAGTGCTTGAGCGTGCCGGTGATCGTGAACTCGCTCGGACCCTGCATATAGTTGTAGATCGTTTCGTTCACGGTGGCAAAGGTGCTGTCGAGGTCGGGCTGCCTGGGATGCAGCCAGACATACTTGCCGTAGAACTCATCGATCGCGGCGCGGTATGCGGGCACGTCGTACTTGCCGTCGACGTCGGCCTGCCGGATCGCTGCCTGCGCACCGCTTGAAAGGGTCTTGACGAGGTCACGGGCGTGCCGTTCCCACTGAGGAATGTCCAGGGCTGCGCTTTCGAGGGTCAGCGACGCGACGTGCGTGGGATGCGCGCGATAGTACTCAAGCGCGAGGATCGTTCCCCACGAATGCCCGATCAGGTGAACCCGGTCATAGCCCAGATGCACGCGCAGTGAATCAAGTTCTGCCACGAAGTGGGGGATGTTCATCCTGGTCGTGTCGCTCAGCGAATCGGACTTGCCTCCTCCAAGCTGGTCGTACCGCACGACCGGGCGGTCGTCGTTGATGGCTTCGAGTGGCTTCAGGTAGAAGCTCGAGAAGCCGGGGCCGCCGTGGACCAGGATGGCCGGCGTCCCGCTTCCGGCGCCCGATACCTTGTACCAGATGCGGCCGCCATCGACGGCCAGGCGTGCTTCGCCTGCCGGCAGCGGCTTCTCGGCCTTCGTGGCCGCCGAGTCGGGCGGTGGCGGTGCGGGGGGCTTCTCGCCGCAGGCGATGATCCCGGTAACGAGGAGAGCGAGTATCGAGGCGGTCGTGCGCATCGGGAGACTCCGGGTGGATCGGGGACGCCGGGACGAAGCCTGAACCTACTCCCGCGAGGCCCCACGATCCACGGGACCGAAGCTGACCCGGTCGCAGGGTGCCCAAATCCTGCCGGAGGTTGCAGATTAATCCGGCGAACCCTTCACGTCCGGGGCCTTCCTTGGGAAATACCATTGTCTGGGCCGTCCTCACCGCCGTCGTGACGGGCGCCGTCTGGACCGGCATCGCGGTGTTCAGCCGCCAGCGCGTGCTGATCCAGCGCCAGGCCGAGCTGCTGGCCGAGATGGAACAGCGGCTGCTCCGTCTCGAAGACGTGGGCGAGCGACTCGAAGGTGCCGAAGAGCGGCTCGGGTTTGCCGAGCGAGTGTTGCAGACGGATCGCGTTCCGGAGCGGCTTCCGCCCGACGCCTGATGGCCCCCGACCGCTTCGGCGATGCACGCCAGCGGTTTCAACCCGGAGTCACCGATGCGCCAGGGCTTCCTGCTCAACTTCACGCCCACGGGAATGATCCCCACGAAGGCAATGACGCCGCACGTGCCGATTCTCCCTCACGAGATTGTTGCGCAGGTCGATGAAGCCGTCGCGCTCGGTGCGAATATGGTGCACCTGCACGCCCGCGATGCCGTAACCGGGAAGCCCACCTACCAGAAGGCCGTCTACGCCGAGATCGTTGCCGGGGTCCGCGCGAACCACCCTGACCTGGTCATCTGTCTTTCCACGAGCGGTCGTGACTTCCCGGGCTTCGACCAACGATCGGAATGTCTCGATCTCAGTGGTGACCTCAAGCCCGATATGGGATCGCTGACGCTCTCATCGCTCAACTTCAATGCGCAGGCGAGCCTGAACGCCCCGGAGATGATCCAGGCGCTCGCGAAGAAGATGCAGGACAATGGCATCCGGCCGGAGCTTGAGGTGTTCGACCTCGGAATGATCAATTACGCGCACTACCTGATCAAGAAGGGATTGATCACTCCGCCGTACTACTTCAACCTGATCCTCGGCAACATCGCGTGCGCGCAGGCCAACCTTCTGAGTCTCGGATTGATGATCAAGGAGCTGCCGGCCGATTCGTTCTGGTCGGTGGGCGGCATCGGTGACACCCAGCTCCGGATGAACGCCATCGGGGTCGTCGAGGGCGGGGGAGTGCGCATCGGCCTCGAAGACAACATCTATTACGACACCGACCGGACCCGGCTCGCGACCAACACCGAGCTGGTGGCGCGGCTGGTGGGGATCGCGAAGGCCGTGGGTCGAGAGCCGTATTCGCAGCGCGAAGCCAGGACGCTGCTCGGGATGGCCTGAGTTGGCGGCCAGCCGAGGAATCGGGCAGCGGCTGACCGGCCTCTGGGACGTGACAAAAACCAGGGGCGCACGGGTCGCCTTGCGGCACATTCTCCGGCGGCTCGGAATCCGGGTGATTCCGTTCTATTACGTCCGGGAACTGCTCCCGGCGTCGCTGTCACCCGGGTTGAGGCAGTTACCGGCAGGGTTCACCTTTGCAGAGTTTGGTGAGCGGGAGATTGATGAAATTGCCGCCTTCCGCGAGTACGGGGATGAGGTCACCGGGCCTGCGCCTCTGGAGAATCTTCGCCGCGGCGACCGCTGCCTCGGCATTCGCCGGGGCGACGAAATCGTGGCATTCTCCTGGTTTTCTTTGATTGGCTCGAAGTCGGAGCTCTATGCCTCCCCACTAGGACCGAACGAGGCATACCTGTTCAATATTTACGTCAAGCCGTCCATTCGTGGCCAGAACCTGGCGGTGAAGCTGCGCCATCACAGCTATGAGGTGCTTCGCGAGGCCGGGCGGACCCGCTTTTACAGCCTGACCCAGGCCTCGAACAAGGCGTCCTGGCGGTTCAAGCAGAAACTGGGGGCCGAGAAGGTCTTCCTGGGGCTCTATCTTTCGCTCTTCGGGTTATTCAAGGGCCGCTGGATCCTGCGTCGGTACCCCATCGCGGACGCTTGATCGACCCCGCAATCCGCCGATACGTGTAAGGATCCCGACCTCGTGCGTCTCACGGGATTCTCACCTCATCGACCCACCGCACCATTCGACAGGAGCAGTCTGCTATGCCGATCTGGAAGGAACAGACCCCCGTCCGCAAGGAGCCGGTGCCCTTCACGCCTGAGGCACCTCCCGCCAGCCCGCCGATTCCAACGACCGGGGCCGCGGCGGCCACCGAGCCCGCTCGGCGCCCGGCGCCACGCGATGGGAAGGAGTCGCTGATCGCCTCCGACATCACGGTCGAGGGGAAGATCGAAGGGAGCGGTCACGTGCGGATCGCGGGCAAATTCAAGGGTGATGTGAACGTGCAGGGCAACGTCACCATTGAGGCCGGCGCCAAGATCACCGGGGGCATCCGTGCCAACACCGTGATGATCGCAGGTGAGCTCGAAGGCAACATCGATGGTGCCACGCGCGTCGAATTGGTCGAGACCGGCATCCTCAATGGGGACGTCAAGGCCGGCTCGCTCATCGTGGCCGCCGGATCGCGGATGCGGGGCCAGGTGGAATTCGGGTGGGAGGAGAAGGGCGCACCGCGGTGAGCAGCGCGCGCGCCGGAACACCGGGAGCCACTCGCACCTGCCCGCACTGCCGGACCACCATCCTGGAGAGTGCGAGTGTCTGCCCGTCGTGTCGCCATCACCTGCGGTTCGATCCGGATGCTGCCACGCGGCGTGCGGCCGAAGCCACGTCCAGCCCGCTGCGGGTGGAAGGGACCATCACGCAGCCACCGGGCAGCAACCCGGTGGAGTACTCCGTGGTGGTCACCATCCGGAATGATCGGGGCGAGGAGATCGCCCGGCAGGTGGTGGGGGTCGGGGCACTCCAGCCCCGCGAATCCCGCACCTTCACGCTTTCCGTCGAGTCATTCGGCGGCTGAGTTTCTCCCGCTCCGAACCTCCGGAGCGAACCCGGTGTCAAACCCCTCCAGAGAATGCTTATCCCCGTGAAGGCGCCCGTTGCGAGCCTGGGCGACGACGAACGGTCGCTGATCGCCCGCGTCGTGGCCGGGGATCGCACCGCAGCACGCGTCCTGTACGATGCGCACGCGGCGCGCGTCCATCGACTGGCCTATCGGATCTGTCGCGATCCGGGCCTCGCGGATGACCTGACGCAGGATGTCTTCGTGCAGGTGTTCCGGAAGCTGGAGACCTTCCGCGGGGATTCGAGTTTCAGCACCTGGCTGCATCGCGTCACGGTGACCACCTGCCTCAACACGCTGCGCAAGGTGAACCGGCACGCAAGCCGGGAGCGGGAACTCGATGAATCACACCACGGCTTCGCGGTGCCGGCCGAGAGTGATGGTGGTGACCTCCGGCAGGCGCTCACCCAGGCAATCGACGGCTTGCCCGATCCGCTCCGCGTGCCGCTCGTGATGTACCACCTGGAGGGGTTTTCGCACGGTGAGATCGGGGAAGCGCTCGGTATCGCCGAGGGGACCAGCAAGCGAAGAGTCTTTGACGCGCGCGCCCGGCTGCGGGTCGCGCTGGCAGAACATCAGGAGGCACCGTGAACATTGATGATCCACGGCTCGATCGGCTGCTCGATGCCGCTGCGGCGGAGTACCGCGTGCCCGAGGCGCCACCGCTGGACGCCATCTGGGATCGCATCGATGCCGAACTCGCGGTCCGGCCCATCGTGGCGGCGCGGCGCTGGTCGGCCGTGCACTGGCTCGCGACGGGGGGCGCCATTGCCGCAGCCCTCATCCTCGGAGTGTTCATTGGCCGGCGGTCTGCCCCGACCGCTCCCGCGGTGACGGTCGCGGCCCTCGCTCCAGCGGCTCCCGCGGTGCCGAGTACCGATCCGTATCAGCGCGCGACGGACGAATTGCTCGGACGGTCGGCGGTGCTGCTCGCCTCGCTCTCTCCCGACGCGAAGCACGTCGGCCCTGGAGTCGGTGCGCTCGTCGCGGACCAGGGCGTTCAGCTGCTCAACACCACGCGGCTGCTGCTCGATTCGCCGGTGGGAACAGAGCCCAGGATGCGGGCCCTGCTCGAAGATCTCGAGCTCGTCCTCGCGCAGGTCACCCGGCTCCGCGACAACGATCCACCGGATGACCTGCTGCTGATTCACGACGCCCTCGACCAGCACGATATCGTGCCGCGCATTCGTTCGGCCGTGGCGCGCAACGCCCTGCGTTACAACTAGAGGATCTCCCAATGCTCCGATCTGCTCTTGCCCTGCTGGTCTCTGCCGTTGCCGTCCTGCCCGCGCAGGACCCACGGCCCATTGCGCCCGTGGCACCCGTCGAGCCGAGGATCACAACGAACATCCCGTCGCTGCTGCCCCTGCGCTACGAGCTCGACGCCCGTTCCGCGCGGCTGCCAGCCGGGTTCGATGAGCTGCGGTATCTGGATGACTTCTCGCTCGCGAGCAGCTATTCGAACGATCTCCAGTATTCGATTTCGTCCGCGTATGCCGCATCACGAGACGCGTTCGCCGCGATGCCGTCGTTCGCGATGAGTTACGAAGTGGACAGTTACCGGCAGTCACCGCGCAGCGCGTGGGCACCGGACGATCCGGCCGACTCACTCTACCGTGCGGCCCGCGATCAGCTGAACCACGGTGACTACCGCAAGGCCGCCGCGTCGTTTGCGGAGATCAGCCGGAAGTATCCCAGCTCCGTCTACGCGGCCGATGCACCCTACTACCAGGCCTTCGCGCTGTATCGGATTGGAGGCAACACGGAGCTGCAGGAGGCCCTTGCACTGCTGGAGAAGTACCAGCCCGCGAGTCCGACGACCCCGAAAAGCAGCGGCTCGTTCGGCGGATCGAGGGTGGCCGTCACGGTGAACTCCCGGCGGGGTGGGACGAGTCGAGGCGATGCCGATGCCCTGGCGGCACGGATTGCCAGCGTGCTGTCTGCGCGCGGGATGGCCGACAACGCGGCGGTCAAGCGGGCGCTCAGCGCCCGGGGCGACGCGTGCGACGGCGAGGAACAGTCGGTGCGCGCCCAGGCACTCAGCGCGCTGATGCAGAACGATCCGGCGATGGCCCGGCAGCTCGCCACGAAGATCCTCGCGCGGCGCGATGAATGTTCGATCCCGCTGCGTCGCTCGGCCCTTTTTCTCGTCGGTGACCAGAAGGACGCTGCGGCTACCGCGACAATCGTGAATGTCGCGCGGACCGACCCCTCGATGGAGGTGCGGACGGAGGCCGTGACGTGGCTCGGTCGCCTCCCAGGAGACGCCGCGGTCGCGGCCCTCGAGGAGATGGTGCGGAGCGACACCGGACGGATCCAGCGGGTGGCCGCGAGCGTGCTGTCGTCCAGCAGCAGTCCGCGTGCGCGGGCAGCGATGCGGACACTGATCGATCGCAATGATGCCGCGGAAGAGTTGCGGGTCGCCGCGATCGACGGAATGCGAGGTGATGCCCTGACCGCTGACGATGCCGCGTTCCTGCGCGGCGTCTACGCCCGAAGCAGCAGTCGCCGGGTGAAGGAACGGATTGTCTCGGTGCTCGCGCGCGTTGGCGGCGAGGCCAATATCCAGTGGCTGACCGCGCTGAGCCGGAATGAGGATGAGCCCATCGACACCCGTCGGCAGGTGATTTCCGTCCTGGCCGAGAAGATGGACGTGGCCTCGCTGGTGAAGCTCTACGATGGTTCGGCCCAGGGTCCCGTGCGCCAGGTCGTGGTCATGGCGCTCGCCGGCCGCTCGGAGCCCGCCGCCGTCGACAAGCTGATCGACATCGCCCGCAACGGCACCGATGCCTCGATGCGGCGGTTCGCGATCTCCGCGCTCGCCCGCAGCAAGGATCCCCGCGCCAACAAACTCCTCCTGGAGCTCGTCGACAAGTGACCAATCTCTCACGTGGTTTTGGCGCAGTGATCCTCGGCCTCGCAACAGCCCAGTGTCTCGGTGCCCAATCGCTCGACCGGCGCATCGCCGCTGCGCCAGATGGTCCCGTCCAGTTCCACTTCGCGGCCCGCGAGGGCGTGTGCGGGAACGGCAAGGGGTTCCTGCGTGCCGATGAGTCAGGCTACTACACGTCATTCAGTGATGGCAGCGGGCGTGACCTCTGCGCCGCTGGCCCGGTGCGCGTTGTGGCGGTGCGTGTCGGAAAGGAGATCGTGAAACTGGAGACCTTCGCGGGACCCCTGACGAGCGGGCCGGACGATGGCGCCGATCTGGGGGTCGTGTCGGGTCGTGAGGCGGCAGCGTACCTGCTGTCGCTCGCGGGAATACTCGATGGCCGGCCCGCTCGCGACGCGATCCTCCCCGCGATGCTCGCCGACAGTGCGCAGGTCACCACCACGCTGCTGGCGCTGATGCGCGACCAGACGCGACCGCGCGAGCTGCGCCGGAGCGCACTCACCTGGCTCTCGCGCCGCCGCGACGAACCCGGCGGCGTGGGCACGGGTGCCGTCGATCGCGCCCTCGACCAGTTGGTGCGGGATCGCAGTGAGAGCGAGTCGATCCGCTCGGCCGCGCTGAGCACCATCTCCTCGCGGGATCGAGGCGAAGGAGTGCCCACGCTGATTGCGTATGCGAACGGCACCGACGGCTGGCTTGCGCGGCAATCGTTCGCCTCACTCAGCCGGAGTGGCGATCCGCGGGCGCGGCAGTTCACGCGCGCTGCCCTCCGGCGCACGGACCTCTCCGACGAGAGCCGGGTCGCCGCGATCCAGGGGATCGGGGGCGACCAGGCCACCGGAGCGGACATCGCGATGCTCCGGGAGCTCTACCCCTCGCTGAACAGTGATCGCGAGCGTGACGCCGTCCTCTCGGTCGTCGCGAACGCAGGCGGCAGCGCGAACACGGAGTGGCTGCTCACCGTGGCAACCTCCGCCACCGAACCGGCCCAGCGGCGGAGGCGGGCGGTCTCACTACTCGGCCGGTCCGACGACCCCAGGGTCGCCGCGGCCCTGAAGGGGCTCGTCGAGCGCTAGTGCCGTTTCGCGTTGCAACCTTTTCGGTGGCCGGTGCGTCCTAGGCTGGAGCCCTTCAACGGATCTGGCTAATGGGAAATATCAAGCTCGCGCTCCGGCTGCTCCTCAAGACTCCGTTCGTGACGATGGTCGCGGTGGTCTCCCTGGCGCTCGGCATCGGTGCCAACGCCGCGATCTTCTCGATGATTGACCAGATGCTGCTCCGCCCGCTGCCGGTGGTGGAGCCCTCGCAGCTGGTCAATTTTTCGTCCCCGGGCCCGAATCCCGGCTCGCAGTCGTGCAGCCAGATCGGGGAATGTGACGAGGTCTATTCCTGGGAGATGTTCCGGGACCTGCAGCGCGAGCAGCGGGTGTTCACCGACATCGCGGCGCACGTGAATTTCGGCGCCAATTTCTCGGCCAACGGGCAGACGGTGAGCGGCGACGGCCTGATGGTCTCCGGCTCGTACTTTCCCGTGCTCGGACTCGTGCCGGCGGTCGGCCGCCTGATCGGACCCGATGACGCCAGGGAGCCGGGCGACAGCCGGGTGGCGGTGCTGAGCTACGACTACTGGCGCGGAGCGTTCGGAGGCGATCCAGGGGTCGTGGGCAAGAATATGATCGTCAACGGGCAGTCGATGGAGATCATCGGCGTCGCCCCGCGGGGCTTCGCCAGCACCTCGCTTGGCGTGCAGCCCAAGGTGTTCGTGCCGATCACCTATCGCGAAGTGCTCAATGCCGGCTGGAAGGGGTACGACAATCGGCGGAGCTACTGGGTCTACCTCTTTGCACGCCTGAAGCCCGGCGTTTCGCGCGAGCAGGCTGCGGCCACCATCACGACGCAGTTCCGGACCATCCTCGCCAATGTCGAGGCGCCGCTGCAGGTCGGAATGAGCGACCCCACGATGCTGAAGTTCAAGAGCAAGGAGGTGGTGCTTGCGCCGGGGGCCGTCGGGCAGAGTTCGGTGCGGCGCCAGGCGAACACGCCGCTGATGATGCTGTTCGGGATCACGGCGCTGGTGTTGCTGATCGCCTGCGCCAACATCGCCAACCTGCTGCTGGCCCGCGGAGCCGCACGTTCGAGCGAGATGGCCGTCCGGCTCGCGCTGGGCGGAACCCGCCGTCAGCTCGTGGTGCAGTTGCTCACCGAGTCCGTGATGCTCGGGCTGCTCGGCGGACTGGTTGGCCTGGGTGTGGCACTCATCACGTTGCGAGGAATGAGCAGCTTCCTGCCGCAGCAGGCCTCATCGACGTTTGTGGCGCATCTCGATCCCACCGTGATCGGCTTCACCGCAGCAATGGCCATCGTCACGTCGGTGTTGTTCGGGCTCTTTCCGGCCCTCTACGCCACGCGACCCGATCTCATCACCAGCATCCGGGCCCAGGGCGGTCAGTCCTCCGGGGGTCGCGCCGCAATGCGGTGGCGTACCTGGCTCGCGACGGCCCAGGTCGCACTCGCGATGGCGCTGCTTGGCTCGGCGGGGCTGTTCGCGAAGAGCCTGGCGAATGTGACCAAGCTCGATCTCGGCGTGAAGGTCGACCAGGTCGTGACCTTCAGCATTTCGCCGGAACTCAACGGCTACACCCCGGAACGCTCCCAGCAGCTCTTCCTCCGCGTCGAGGAGGCACTGACCCAGACGCCGTCGGTCACGGGTGTGGCTGGATCGGTCGTCCCGCTGCTCGCGGGAAGCAACTGGGGCAACTCCGTGAATGTGGAGGGCTTCCCCAAGGGCCCAGACGTCGACAACAACTCGCGCTTCAATGAAGTAGGCCCCGGGTACTTCACGACCGTGGGTATTCCGTTGCTCGCCGGACGCGACTTCACCCGCAGCGACACCAAGGGCGCACCACTGGTCGCGATCGTGAACGAGGCCTTCGCGAAGAAGTTCAAGCTCGGCGCCAATCCGGTCGGTCGCCGGATGGACCGCGGCAATGATTCGCTGGATATCGAGATCATCGGGTTGGTGAAGGACGCCAAATACAGCCGCGTGAAGGACGACGTCCCGCCGGTGTTCTTCGTTGCCTATCCCCAGGACACTCGCCTGGGCTCGCTCTCGTTCTACGTGAAGACCAGCAGCGATCCACTTGCGATGATCCCCGTGATCAGCAAGGTGGTCAAGCAACTCGATGCCGACCTGCCGGTCGAGGAGCTGCGCACGATGCCACAGCAGATCAAGGAGAACATCTTTCTCGACCGCTTCGTGACCATCTTCGCGCTGCTGTTCGCGGTACTCGCGACGATCCTCGCGTCGGTCGGCCTCTACGGGGTGCTCTCGTACACCGTGTCCCAGCGGACGCGCGAATTCGGTGTCCGGATGGCACTGGGTGCCGGCCCGAACCAGGTGCGGCGTATGGTCCTTCGGCAGGTAGGGGTGATGACCCTGCTCGGTGGTTCCGTGGGATTCCTTGCGGCCGTCGGGATCGGCCGGGTCGCGCAATCACTGCTCTACCAGATGAAGGGATTCGATGTACCGGTGATGACCGGGGCCGTGGTGATCCTGGCGCTCGTATCGCTCGGGGCAGGGCTGCTGCCCGCGCACCGGGCGGCACGGCTCGACCCGGTCCAGGCGCTGCGGTACGAGTAGGGCGCACCACCCGGCGCCCGCGCCTGCGGGCGCGGGAGGGTGAAACCGGGCGGTTCGAGAGCCGTCAGGAAGGGGCGAGCGAGGGTGCATCCGCGCCCTCGCGTCGATATGATCCGGGGCGTCCCGTCCGGATCATACGCTCCCTCCAGCGAGGTCACCCTGCCATGCGAGTCGCTCGACACCTGCGTTCTTCCTTCATCGTTCTTGTCGCCCTCCTTGCGTGCGTCACGCCGCAACTTCTCCCGGCGCAGGCCGGCACTGCCAATGCCACTCCCGCGATGCTCCGCGACGAGTATCTCAAGAATATGGCTGCGGTGGAGACCAAGGTGGTCGGGCTCGCGGAGGCATTTCCCGAAGCCAAGTACAGCTGGCGTCCAATGGCTGGCGTCCGCTCGGTGTCGGAAGTGCTGATGCACATCGCCTCCGAGCATTACGTCTATATGCCGATGACGTTCGGCGTGAAGCCACCCGCCGACCTCAATATGGGCACCGGACGTGAGGCGCTTGCCGCGCTCGAGAAAGTCACCACGAAGGCCGATGTCATTCGCCACCTCAAGGCGTCATTCGAATATCAGCGAAGTGTGCTCGCCGGCGCAGATGCCAAGCTCGCCGCGGGAAAGATCACCGCGTTCGGGCAGGAGCTCACAGTGGCGGAGCTCTTCAACGAATACATCGCCGACCAGCACGAGCACCTGGGACAGCTGATTGCCTACGCCCGGATGAACGATGTCGTGCCGCCGTGGTCCAAAAAGCCGAGCTGAACAGGCTCCAACAAAACGGCCTCGCGAGGCGTACCACTCCTATTGGGCCTGAACCTCCCTCCGGGCCAGCCAGCGGGGTCGTTTCTGGAAGCTTTCTTCGCAGCCACCATCACGGCGCTCTTCAGGTATTCACCGCGCCAGTTCGCGCAGGGCGAGCTCGTCCTCGCACCCGTGTTTCCCGTGGTGCTGGTGGCACTGCTCCTGCTCGCTGCGCTCGCCCTGGTGGCCTACTCCGCTTCCCGGCTGCAGGCGCTCAGCCGCCGAGACCGGATCTTCCTGGCCCTGCTGCGATCGGGAGTGCTGCTGATCGTCGCGGGAGCGCTGCTCCGTCCGTCGCTCCTGCTCTCGCGGGCGGTGCCCCAGCGTAACGTCCTCGCGATTGCCATCGACGACTCCCGGAGTATGCGGCTCACCGACCTGCCGGCGGGAAGTCGCCTGTCTGCCGTGCAGCAGCGGTTTGCCGATTCCAGCGCGCTGGTGCGTCGACTGGGCGACCGATTCGTGCTGCGGTTCTACCGCTTCGCCGGCACGGCGTCACCGCTTCCGCGAGTCGACGACCTCACGGGGCACGGTACCCGCACCGACCTCGCCGGTGCCCTTGCCGGTATCCGTCAGGATCTCGCCGACCTTCCGCTCGCGGGCGTCATTTTGGTGTCCGACGGTGCCGATAACGGGACCAGCGATCTCGAACCTTCCCTGCTCGCGCTGCGTGCTCGCCGGGTGCCGGTATTCACCGTGGGAGTGGGGCGCAAACAGTTTGATCACGACCTCGGCCTCGAACGCCTGACCCTCCCGCCCACGACGCTGGCCGGGGGTGGCGTCGCCGCGAGCGTCCTGCTTCGGGCGAGAGGCGCAGGTGGCGACAGTATCCAGCTGGCGATCGAGGCCGACGGTCGTCTGGTGGGGACGGAGAACACGGTGATGCCGCGCGATCGGGAATTGCTCTCGGTGTCGCTGCGGATTCCGCCGCTCGAAGACGGGATGCACCGGATCACGGTGCGAGCCCTCCCGTTGCGTGGCGAGTCGGTCACCGAAAACAACCTGGTCGATGGATTGCTGCAGGTGCGACCCGCCGGCGAAAAGGTCCTCTACGTCGAAGGAGAGCCTCGACCGGAGTTCGCCTTCCTGCGGCGCGCGCTGATGGCCGATAGCGCGATCCAGCTCGTGGGGTTGCTGCAGAGTGCCAAGGGAAAATATCTGCGACTCGGTGTCGACGATTCCCTCGAACTGCGCGACGGCTTTCCCGTCACCCGTGAGGCGCTGTTCCGCTATCGCGTGCTCGTGCTGGGCAGCGTCGAGGCCTCGTTCTTCACCGGCGACCAGCTGCGGATGCTGGCCGACTTCGTTTCGCGCCGCGGCGGCACCCTCATCGCCCTGGGCGGGCGCGGAGCATTTGCGGAAGGTGGCTGGAGTGGTACTCCGCTCGCCGACCTGCTGCCGATCACATTCGAGAGCCGGGCGACCGGTTCCGCTCCGGATGCAGTGGAACTTGCCGTGCACCCGACCAGCGCGGGTGCGGTGCATCCAGCCCTCTGGCTCGGTCCTGGCTCGGCATCCCTGCGCCGCTGGGACTCGTTGCCAGCACTGACTGCCGTCAACCGATTCGGTCAGATCAGGCCCGGTGCCACGGTGCTCCTCGCCGGGAAGGCCGCCGGCGGGAACGATATTCCGGTGCTGTCGGTGGAGCGCTTCGGGCGTGGAATGGCGGCGGTCTTCGGTGTTCAGGACAGCTGGCGCTGGCAGATGTCGCCGCTGCTCCCCGTCGATGACGTGACCCATTCGACACTCTGGCGACAATTGCTGCGCTGGTCGCTCGATCAGGTGCCGAGCCGCGTGGACGCAGGCGTCCTGCCGGATCACGCCGACCCCGGCCAGGCGGTCGAAATCGTCGCGCGTGTGGCCGACGCGGAATACAACGATCTCAACGATGCGCACGTGGTGGCGCACGTGACCACCCCTTCGGGTGTGGAACGCGAGCTCCCGATGGAATGGACCCTCCGCGACGACGGGTCGTATCGTGCGAGCTATGGCGCCGACGAGGTCGGGAGCTATCGCGTGGTGGTGGAATCGCGACGCGGCGCCGACACGTCCCGCTCGGCGGCCACCTCTTTCGTAGCCGACACTCTCGGCGCCGACATCGGCCGGGCGGAGTTGCGAACCAGTCTTCTCCAGCGGATTGCCGACGCGACCGGCGGACGATATTACTCGCTCGCAAGCGTGGACCGTGTCGTCGACGACGCGCAATACACCGCCGCGGGAATCGTCACGCGAGATGCGCACGATCTCTGGAACATTCCAGTGGTCTTGCTGTTCCTGGTGCTGCTGCTTGGGGTCGAGTGGGCCTTCCGTCGCTTTCGAGGGCTGTCGTGATGCGCCGCGCGGTGGCCCTTCTGGCCTGGTGCTGCCTCGCGGCGCCGCTCTCGGCGCAGGGCGGAGCCACTCACGTCGTGCTGGTCACGGGGCTCTCGGGTGAGCCGGCCTACGCCACCACGTTCCAGGCAGCTGCCGATCAGCTTTTCGATGTGGCTCATACGCAATGGCGAGTGGCCGACTCTTCGCTCTGGCTGCTGTCGGAGAATCCTGGCCACGATTCCACCCGCGCCCGTGGGCGGTCCACACGCGACGGTATCGCCACCGCGATCGCGGAGCTCTCCCGCCGGGTCAAGCCGGGGGACGTGGTGCTGCTCGTGCTGATCGGGCACGGCAGTGGCGAGGGGCCGGACAGTCGCGTCGATCTCCCGGGGCCGGATGCGACGGCCCGCGACTATGCACTTTGGCTCGCCCCGTTCACGCAGCAGGCGGTTGTCGTGGTCGTGGCGGCCAGCGCGAGCGGCGACTTCGCGACCGTGCTCGCCGCACCGCGGCGGGTGGTGATCACGGCGACCAAGGCGGCCACGGAACGCAATGAGTCGCTGTTCGCCCAGCAGTTTGCCCGGGGGATCGGAAGTGGAGAGGCCGATGCCGACAAGGATGGCCGGATCACCGCGTTCGAGGCGTTTGATTTTGCGCGCACCAGTGTGCGCGCCGCCTACGACGCGACCAAGCGACTCCTCACGGAACACGCGCAGCTGACGGGCGACGAGCAGCTTGCGCGACAAGTCGGCTTCGGGCCCCCGCGAGGCAGCTCCGACCCGCGCATTGCCGCACTGCTTGCCGAACGGGTTCGGCTCGAGGCCGCGGTGGCCGAATTGCGTGGCCGCAAGACCACGACCGATTCGCTGGCCTACGCGCGCGAGCTCGAGCAGCTGCTGGTCCAGCTCGCGGAGAAGACCCGCGCCATCCGGCTCCTGGAGCAGGGAGGCGCGCCGTGAGCCGTGTCGTGCACGCGATCGCACTGCTGGCCCTGTTGGCGCACGCGCCCGCAGCATCGGCCCAGCTTTCACTGCGGCAGGCGGACTCGCTCCGCGCACGGGGTGAGCTGACCCCTGCCGAATCTGCCTATCGTGCCCTGTCGACGTCACCGCGCGAGGGGCGAACTGCGCGAGTCGCGATGGCCGAAATCGCGGAGGCCACGGGCCGGCATACCGAAGCAGTGCAGCTCGCCGAAGCGTTGAGCGATGAATACGCGGGACGGGGTGACGCCACCTGGAGCGCGGAAGATCTTGTCGCCCTCGGCCGTGCGTGGGTGCTGCAGGGACAGGCGCACCCCGAGGCAGTCCGGCAGGCCCTCGCGGCATTCGATGCGGCCGCGGCCCGTGATCCGGCGAACCTCGACGCGCCGCTGCGCGCGG
>JAZJZU010000009.1:0-3742 GCA_040389605.1 Gemmatimonadota bacterium | reverse complement strand
ATCATCAGTTCGTGGTGACCGGTGATGCTGATGCCGGTCCCGTGCCCGCGCGTCGGTCGCTGCACCACGTTCATCCTCGGGCGGTAGTGCCGGATCATATCGAAATCGGCGGCGAGGAATCCGGTGGGGTTCCCGCTGCCAAGATTGCGCGCAATCGTGAGGGCCTTGAGAAAGACTTCCGGCATTACCACGGCGCTGCCGAGGTTGAGGACGGCGCCACCATCGTGCAGGTCGGGGAGCGCGCCGGCGAGTCTCCGGAAGTCACGCAGTGCCGTTGCACCGAGTGCCGCGCCGTCGATGGCCGGATGCTGGTGGATGATGTCGGCGCCGATGGTTGGATGCACGGTATAGGGTACTTCCAGGCGCTGGCAGGTCAACAGCAGGGAGGCCTCGGCGCCCGCGAGCTCGCCCCGTGCGGCCAGGGCAACACCGAAGCCCTCGCCGAGCCCACGCCCCGCGGCGGCCGCGTCGACAATGGCGCGGTTCATCTCCCGGCCGGTTTCTTCCGACATCCCGAAGGTGCCGTCGGCGAGCCCGGCCTCGACATCCTCGCTGGTGCCCCCGAAGGCGGCGAGTTCGAAGTCTTGAATCGCGGCCGCACCGTTCATTGCGACGTGCGTGACGACCCCGCGCTCGAGCAGCCGCCCGAGCAGCGGGCCGAGTCCGGTCTTGATGACGTGGCCGCCGAGCAAGAGGACAACACCCTTGTGGGCAGAGGCCGCGCTGGCGACGTGGTCGATGACGGTGCGAAGGTCACGCGCCGCGAGGACGTCGGGGAGCGACGCAAGAAAGGCGCGGAACGACTGGTCCGCGCCCGGGGGCTTCGCGAGCAGGGTGGGGTCGACCTTGTTCTGCCGTCCGGCGAACGGCACTGTGCGGAGACGCGAGAGGTCGGCCTCGCGCCAGTTCATCCGGCGCCGTGGGGCAGGGTGACGTTCTTGAGGATCAGCGAAACAGTCCCGAAGTTGTACGTGGTCTCGATCCGCACGGGAATGCGCCGCGCGTCGTCGGTGAGCCAGAGCTTCGCGTCGGAGGTCTTCGAGAACATCCCGTTCGGCTCATCGACCACCGGATGCAGCACGAGACACTTCACCTTCGTGCCATCGGGCAGTTCCATCTCCTCGCGCTTGAGTACCTCAACCGTGACCGGGTTCTTCTCGCTCCGGAAGTAACGGTCGTACTTGTACGTGCGCTTGACCACTAATGGCGTGGTCCGCATGAAATAGATGAAGGCCACGTCATCGAGTGGTGCGCGCGAGGTGGGCTTGGGCGCATCGGCGTTTCGGCGGAAGAAGCCCGAGTCGGGATAGATCAGGAAATCTTCGTTGCGGACCTTGCCGTTCTCTTCGAGCCGCTTGGTGAATCGGCGCGAGACAAAGTCTTCGATGCCAGTCCACGACGTGATGGTGGTGGAGTTCTCGAACTTGAAAATGCCGGCGTTCACGCGAATGCCGGATGTCAGCGCGAACTTCCAGCTCGGCACGCCACGAATGGTCTCGCTGGGGAGCACGCTCAACGTGGCCGACCCGGCGGAGAGGAAGCCGAACTTCCCGCGGTATTCGAGCACTTCGCCAGCGGCGAACGGCACGGCAGTCATCTTTGCCGGGGGGCCGGCAATCGTTTGCAGCATCAGGAGGGACAGGACCAGCATCATCAGGCAGCTTCCTTGTTCTGGGCCGTCCGGGTCGACCGATCATCTCGCGAGGGTTTCGCCGTCACCGGTGGTGCGACGAGGTGCTGTCGCGCGGCCCAGAGTTCGCGCGCGAGCGACCAAGCCTGATATCGACTCTCGCGCTGATGACGATCCATACGTTCCACGACGGAAACGGTTTCGACGCGTCGCGCCCCCGCCGCTGCCCACGCCAGCAGTTCGGCACGTGCAGCCCATCCATCGGTGGCAAGCCACGCCCCCGGCTTTTCACGGAAGGCGTTGCGCAGCGCGACCAGTCGAAAGGCCGCAAAACCGGAGACGACGTCGCGCACGCCCGGCACACGAACACGGCGCCCGAGCAACCGCGGAGCCCACGCGCGCACCATCCGGCGCCAGCGATCCGGTTCACCCTGCAAGGTTGCTTCACCCACCACGACATCGGCACCGCTGTCGAGACGCTTCAGGAATTCCGGGAGGTCGGCCGGATCGGCTGCGAAGTCTGCCGGCAGGATGATCGCGGCGTCGCGCTTGTGCCGGTCGCTGCGCCGGAGCGCTTCCTGGAGCAGGCGCTCGATCGTTGCGGCGTAGCCGAGGCGCGTCTCCGAGCGAAGCACGGTGAGCGGCAGCGACTTGGCGTAGGGCACCAGCACTTCCGTGGTGGCGTCAGTGGAGCCGTCGTCGCCGACCAGCAGCTGGTACTCGCGACCCGAGTCTTCGAGCACGCGCCGGATCTTCCAGAGCAGGAGACCGATGGTGCTGGCCTCGTTGTGGCTCGGAATGCAGAAATAGATCATCGTGGTTCCGTCGTTGGCATCAGCGAACGATAGAGGGCCAGATACTCCTCCGCCATCCGGCGCGCAGAAAAGCGAACCACGCGTGCAGCGGCGCGCTGGCCCAGGGCACTCGCCAGTGCGGGATCCTGGAGCACACGCAACACGGCATCGGCAAGTGCGGCAGGGTCCTGAATCGGCACCAGCAGCCCGGCTTCCCCGGCGAGAATCTCGGGAATTCCGCCGCCGGACGTCGCCGCCACCGGACGCGTGAGCGCCATCGCGTCGAGCATCGCAGTGCCCAGTCCCTCTTCCTTGGAGGAGGTCACGAAGCAGTCCGCGGCCGCGACCAGCGGCAGCGGGTCGGCGAGGTGACCGAGCAGGCGGACGGTGCCCTCAAGCTGGAGTTCTGCAACCTGCGCCTCGAGCGCGCCTCGCAGTGGTCCCTCTCCGGCGATGGCCCAGATCAGTTGCGGAAGTCGCTCGCGAGCGTGATGCGCCGCTGCCACGAGTGTGCGGTGATCCTTGTGGTCGACCAGTGCACCGGTGGCGACTACGAGCGGGCAATCCAGCGGAATCCCGACGGCCGCTCGCGCTCCGACGGGCGACGTCGCGGCCACCGCATCGATATCGATGCCGGAATGAATGACGGGAACCCGGGCGGGGTCGACGCCGCTGGTGATCAGCAGCGCGCGCACCGCTTCGGAGATCGCGACGACGCGATCGGCGCGTCCCCAGAATCCGAGCCGGCGCAGCGCAAAATCGACGCGTCTCGTTGCGATGAAGGGCACGCGCGAGAGCGTGGCCGCCATCCCCGCGATGGTCGTGGAGTGACCATCGTGCGCGTGCAGGATCGCATCACCGCGACGACTCGCGACCCAGGCGCCGTGAGCCGCCGCCGGCGAGAGCCCGGCCTGCCAGCCGACCGCACGCGTCGTGACTCCCACCGCTCGCAACCGCTGATCCAGCTCCGTGCCCGCGCCCGTCACCACCACCTGAGGCACATCGAGCTGCTGCAGTTCGCGCGCGAGCAGCCACGCCTGTTTCTGGCCGCCGCGCCACTCACGCCCACTCGCGACGTGGACGATCTGCGGGGTATGCGTCACGCGCGCCGTGCGGCCTGAATCAGCGCGGTGAAGAGTTTGAGGTCCGGGCCCTCGGGCCGGTGCGCCAGTTCCTCGGGATGCCACTGCACCAGCACGATCAAGCTTGCCGGGTCCGCGCTCTCCATTCCCTCGATCAGGCCGTCAGGCGCGGTGGCCGTGACGATCAGCCCATTCCCCGGTCGGTCGGCGGCCTGGTGGTGGAAGGAGTTTGCCGA
>JAZJZU010000008.1:15575-23119 GCA_040389605.1 Gemmatimonadota bacterium | reverse complement strand
GCCCGCATCCTCCATGCGGCCAGCGACATCGCCTTCGACTATGCCCCCAGCGAATTTGCCGCTGCACTCACCGAACTTCGACTGATCCGCAAGCACCGCCCCACCTTCAACGTCGCGATGAATCGCTCCCGCCAGTACGGCTTCCTCGTGTTGACCGACGAACCGGCGCCTCGCCTGCTCGCGACCATTTCACCCGAGCGTCACGCGGGTCGCAGTTACGGCCCGATCCCGTCGCGCGCCCGCGCGAGTGAGGGCGCACGCGTGCTCACCGATATGCTCGGGCTGCGGGACTGTCGGGCCGATATGCCGATGCACTATGCGGAACAGGGTGAACTCTTCTCGGAACCCCGGCGTGCGGCCTGCCCACGATTTGACTTCGGCACCTGCCTCGCGCCCTGCGCCGGCCTCGTGAAGCAGGCTGACTACCGCACGCGCGCGGAGGACGCGGCCGCCTTCTGTGATGGGCGGTCGGTGCGGCCGATGGACCGGATCATCGCTGAAATGGTCAGTCGATCAGAGGCGGGTGATTACGAAGGTGCCCTGCGCTGGCGCACGAAGTTCGAGGCGCTTGAGTGGCTCCTTGCCGCGACCACGCGGGCCCGCACCGCGCTGGAGCTCCTCACCTTTGTCTATCGCGACCCCGGCGCGCTCGGCGATGCGCGCGCCTACGTGATCATCGGCGGCGAAGTGCGCGCGACGTATCCCGACCCAACCTCGCCGATCGAGCGTGAGGCGTTCCGCGCCGTGGTACAGCAGGAACAGAATCGCCCCGCGCCGCCCCTGGAACGGGTCGACGCGGAGCGATTGCACCAGCGACTGCTGGTGATGAGCTGGTTCCGGACCAGGCCGGAAGCCTGGCGCCGGACGCAGCCACTCAGCTCCTGGGAGTAACCTTTCCCGACCGCTTGCGACGCTGCGCAGCGGCCATCCCGACCAGGCCACTCGCCAGCAGCGTCAGGGTCGCGGGCTCAGGCACTACGTCGCCGGCCTGCACGTCGACGAGAATGGCGGTTCGGCCGACTTCGGTCTCACCGTCGAACGCGGCCAGGACGAAGCCGTACTCACCCCCTGCATTCGGATCGAACGACGGGAAGGACGGCGGCGAGATGAAGCCGGGGAAGAAGGCCAAGAAGTCCATTCCCAGGTTCCACGAATCTTGATACGGGACCACTGGCACCGCAAAGTAGCCATAGTCGCCGAAGTTTCCGACGGCCGGATTGAAGTCGTAGTACAGACGGTATGTCCAGGCGGCCACATTGTCCCCGACAATCGCCCAGTCAAAGTTCCACAGGGCATAGGGATCCGTCGGGCTCGGCGGATTGAGATCCGTGCCTGCCATTGCAAAGAACGTCCCCGCACCGTCGTTCCCAAGCGCGGGATTGTCGTAGCGCTGGGTGGCCGACAGGAAGAGATGGACCCCGCCGAGTGCCGCCTGATTTTCGGCCGAGTTGGCTTCGACTGCATCCGTAGGAATCCCGGTGCCGCCGAAGGTCAGGAACGGTCGCGGACCGAAGTCGGCTTCGGGAACCACGGCGGAAGTCGTCTGCGACACGAGCGGCATTGCGAAAGCTGCGCACGCGAAGGACGTAAAGAGAACGCGGCGAATCATTATGGAGGCCTCGAGGCTGGGGGGGGAGGGACGGCCGGGAAAACCTGACGGTCCCGTTTGCTCCGTCAGCTAACGCAAGTTCCGGGCGAATTCTGGCGACCCGCACCCTCGGCGCGGGACGCTTGAGTCAAGTGGTTCTCTTGGAGTGACTTAGCGCCAGGCTCACGAATTGGACCGCATTGCGGCGCATCTGGAAAGTGTCTCCTTCACCCGCCAGGGTGTTGTGGTCGCACCACAGGTATCGCGCAGGAGGCTGTTTCAGTGTCGCACAGTGAACAGTTCGATTCGAATCGTTCGCGCACCTCCGGGCGCTGCAAGCCGCGCCGCAGCCGCTGCGGCTCGCTCCATCCGGAAGTCGATCGTCCTTGCCACAACGAAGAGCGCCCCGCGCCACCCCAGAAACAGGGCGACGCGAGGCGATTGCTTCACAGCAACTGCTGGTACTGAGTCTGGTCCGGCACTCAGTTCCTGGGAGAACCCTTTCCTGACCGCTTGCGACGCTGCGCAGCGGCCATTCCGGCAAGGCCGAGTGCGAGCAACGACATCGTCGCCGGCTCGGGGACCACATCGGCCGCCTGCGTGTTGACCAGGATTGCCGAACGACCGACCTCGGTTTCGCCGGTGAATGCGGCCAGCGCAAAGCCGTACTCACCCGCGGCGTTCGGATCGAACGACGGGAACGACGGCGGTGCGACCACGCCAGCGAACGCCGCAGCGAGGAAGTCCATTCCGAGATTCCAGGAATCCTGCGACGGCGTCACGGCCACGTAGCCGTAGTCGCCGAAGTTTCCGGTTGCGGGGTTGAAGTCGTAGTACAACCGGTAGGTGTAGCTGTCGGTGTTATCGCCGACGATTGCCCAGTCGAAATTCCACAGGGCGTACGGGTTCGCCGGGCTGGGCGGATTGTCATCGGTGCCGGCCATCGCATAGAACGTCCCCGCTCCATCGTTGCCGAGCGTGGGGTTGTCGTACCGCGGCGTTGCCGACAGGAAGAGGTGCACTCCGCCGAGCGCGATCTGGTTGTTGAGCGAATTCGATTCGACGGCGTCCGTCGGAATCCCGGTGCCGCCGAAGGTCAGGAATGGCCGCGGGCCGAAATCGGTCTCGGGGACAACCGGTGAAGTGGTTTGGGAGACGAGCGGTACTGCTGTAGCGAACAACAGCGTCACGGCTCCGAGAAGTGGTGAAAGGCGCATATGCGGCTCCGGGGGGGAGTATGGGTGCAGGGGTCGGAAGTGCGACCCGGTCGATGGTCGGAGTTTCCGACTCTGGGGGGACGAGCCATCCCGGAGAGTGCACACAGCGCTAAATCACGGCCCCGCAGGGAGTTGGTAACGTTCTGCACCATTGGGCCAGGCGTCTGGATCGAGGGGATGAGTTCCAGAACGAAACTTCAGCCGCCTCCAAGGCGTCTGGTTCGGAATCTTCCACCCGGACCCGCCCGATGAACCGCTGGCATCTGCTCCCGACCGCCCTGCTGCTCGCCGCCGCTGCCCCGCTCAGCGCCCAGACCGCCGCAGCGCCCACCGTCTCCGCCTCGGCCCCGCTGAAGCTGACCCCAGCTGACGAGAAGCGCCTCTTCGACGCGGGGCAGCGTTACACGCGCTGGTTCCTCGCCGGCCGCGCAGATTCCTTGATGGGTGTACTGAGCGCCGAAACGGCCACTCAGATCAATGGCATCGAGGGCATCCGCGATATGATGGGTCAGGTGGCGGAGCGAGCCGGGGTCGAGACCGAAATGACCGAGGAAAAGCTCACTCGGCGCAACGGCTATCCGCAGTTCTGGCACGCGGCCAAGTTCCGCGACTTCACCGACGACGAGCTGGTGTTGCGCTGGGTGATGGAGCTGGATGGCAAGGTACGCGGGATCGGCTTCGG
Source organism: Gemmatimonadota bacterium (assembly GCA_040389605.1). Taxonomy (GTDB): domain Bacteria; phylum Gemmatimonadota; class Gemmatimonadetes; order Gemmatimonadales; family GWC2-71-9; genus Palsa-1233. Next base: position 19,632 of record JAZJZU010000008.1, on the reverse strand, counting down.
CCCGAAGTCGCGCAGTCCGGAGCCCGACCCGAGCTAATCCTCGTCGGCCGCGGTCAGCGGTACCAGCCGCCCACGCGGCGGGATTCCCGCCTCGAGTTCGAGGATGCCCACGGAGGCGGGGATGTCGAAGCGGCGCGGACCTGCCGCGCCAGGATTCATCACGGTCACGACCACATCCACAAGTTCCAGCTTGGGAATGTGAGTGTGGCCGTGAATGAGAATCTCCGCCTCCGGAAACGCGGCCTGCAACTCCTCGCTCGGCACGCCGCGGCCGAACTGGTCGCCGTGCGTCACCACGATATCGAAGCCATCAAGCTGAACGCGCGCCACGCGCGGCAACCTGGCGCGCACATCAAACCCATCGGTATTTCCGAACACCGCCGTCACCGGCGCAATCGCCTCCAGCTCGGTGAGCAGCTCGAGCGGGCCGATATCCCCGGCGTGGAGGATGTGGTCCACGTCTGCAAACACCTCGAACACTTCGGGCCGGAGCAGCCCGTGGGTATCGGAGATGACGCCGAGCCGCACCTCAACCACCCCAGCGCGGACTAAGCGGGATGTCGAGGCCGAGCTGATCGAGAATCCGTTGCACGAGGAAATCGACCAGGTCGGATATCGCGGCCGGGCGGTGATAGAAGCCCGGCGCCGCTGGCAGCACGACCGCTCCGGCCTCGGTCACCGTGGTCAGGTTGCGCAGATGAATCAGTGAGAGCGGCGTTTCGCGCGGGACCAGCAAGAGCGGCCGCCGCTCCTTCAGCATCACGTCGGCGGCGCGCTCCACCAGCGAACGCGATGTCCCGCCCGCAATCGCGGCCACCGTCCCCATCGAGCAGGGACAGATCACCATTCCCCGCGTGCGGTAGGAGCCCGAGGCCGGCCGCGCACCGCGATCATCGTCGGGATACACGGTGATGGTGCTCCAGTCGCCGCCCGTGGCGGCGCGCAGCGCCGCCTCATCGGCGATGCCCGACTCCGTCTCGAGCAACCGCCAGCCGTGACGCGACACGATCAGGTCGGTCGGCACCCCGTTGCGGGCCAGCACGTCGAGCAGGCGAACCGCGTAGGGGGCGCCGGAGGCGCCGGTCAGGGCGAAGACGAGTGGTAGCTGCGGCATTTGGATCTCTGGATCGATGGGCGATGGGCGATGGGCGAGGGGCGATGGGCGAGGAGCGATGGGGATGGGCGAGATGTCATCCTGAGTGAAGTCCGCGAAGCGGACGGAGACGAAAAATCCTCGGACTCAACCACGCGAGCGATCCGGATCAGTGTGGCAGGGGAGCCCGAAGCTCCTTCGCTTCGCTCAGGATGACTTCCCGCCCATCGGCCATCGCTCATCGTGCCACCACATCAATCAGCGCGAACGTGAAATGAGATGTCATCCTGAGCGAAGTCCGCGAAGCGGACGGAGTCGAAGGATCCTCGGACTCAACCACGCGAGCGATCTGGATCAGTGTGGCAGGGGAGCCCGAAGATCCTTCGCTTCGCTCAGGATGACATCTCGCCCATCGGCATTCGCTCATCGTGCCACCACGTCGAGCAACGCAAAGGCGAGTACCGTCACACTCATCACCCCGTTCATCGTGAAGAACGCTGCGTCGAGGCGGGAGAGGTCGTCGGGCTTCACGAGCTGGTGTTCCCAGGCGAGGATCCCCGCACCGACGACGAGACCATTGAAGTACCAAACGCCGAAGTTGGCATACCAGCCGAACACGACGAGGGCGGGAATGGTAATGCCGTGCAGCAACTTCGCGAGCAGGATCGCCCGCGGCACACCCAGCCGGACGACGGCACTGCGCAGCCCCTGTTCGCGATCGAAGCCCTCATCGGGCAGCGCGTAGAAGATGTCGAAGCCCGCCACCCAGGTGAGCACGGCGAGCGCGATCACCAGCAGCAGCCACCACGGCTGGCTCCATTCGCCCGTGACGGCCAGCCATCCGCCGACCGGTGCGATCGCAAGCGACAGCCCGAGCCAGAGATGGGGCCAGTGGGTGAACCGCTTGGCGTAGGAGTAACCCAGGATCCAGATGAGGGCCACTGGCGACAGGCGGAAGCAGAGCGGATTCAACTGGCCCGCAGCCACAATAAAGAGCACCGCGGCAAGGAGTACCGCTACCGACGCGGCTCCCACCGTGAGCGTGCCCGCGGGAAGTTCGCGCGCGCGGGTGCGCGGATTGAGGGCATCGAACCGTCGGTCGACGATCCGATTGAAACCCATCGCCGCGAAGCGCGCCGCCGAGAAGGCGACCACGACCCACGCGACCTTCGCCACTGTGATCGGCGCCACCTGCGCGGCCCCGAGCACGCCGAGCAGCGCGAAGGGCAGGGCGAACACCGTATGCGGCAGCTTTACGAATGAAGCCCACCGGGCAAACGCCGACCCACCGGCGAAGGTCTGACCTTCACGGGTATCAATCATCGCGCATCGATCATCGAGGATCGATTGATTCCGAGTGAACCCCACATCGCATCAACGCTCTCCTTCGTCGCCTCATCCATCACGATCTTCTCGGGCCATTCCCGCGTGAATCCCTCCTCGGGCCATTTGCGCGTGGCATCGATCCCCATCTTGCTGCCGAAGGTGAAGGCCTGCGAGGCGTGGTCGAGCACATCCACCGGGCCGCGAGCAAACTCGGTATCACGCTTGGGGTCGATGTTGTTGAGTGCCACCCACCAGACCTCACTCGGGTTCTGCACGTCCACATCGTGATCGACGATCACCAGCACCTTGGAGAGCGCCATCAGTCCCTGGCCCCAGAGGGCGTGCATCACCTTGTAGGCCTGACCGGGATACTCCTTCCGGATGCTCACGAACACCAGATTGTGAAAGATGCCCTCGGGTGGCATATGGTAGTCCACGATCTCCGGCACGGTGAGCTTGAGCAACGGGAGGAAGATGCGTTCGGTTGCGTGGCCGAGATAGAAATCTTCCATTGGCGGCCTGCCCACGAGCGTGGCCGCGTACACCGGCTTCCGCTTCATCGTCACGGCCGTGACGTGCATCTTCGGATAGAGATCGGCCAGCGAGTAGAAGCCGGTGTGATCGCCGAATGGTCCTTCCATCACCAGCGGCTCGCTCGGGTCGATGTAGCCCTCGATCACGATCTCGGACTCGGCCGGCACCTCGAGGTCGCAGGTCACCGCACGCGCGAGTTCCACCGGGTGCCGCCGGATGAATCCCGCGAAGAGAAATTCGTCGATCCCGGGAGGAAGTGGCGCGGAGCCGGAGTACATACTGACCGGATCACCACCGAGCGCGATGACCACCGGCATCGTCTCGCCGCGCTCCGCCATCTCGCGCCAGTGCGCCGCGCCGCTCTTGTGGCGCTGCCAGTGCATCGCGAGTTCCCGCTTTCCCTGCACCTGCACCCGGTACATCCCGACGTTGCGCGTGCCCCGGCCGGGATCTCGAGTGATCACCATCGGCAGGGTGATATAGCGCCCGCCATCGTCGGGCCAGGTCTGCAGGAAGGGGATGGTGTCGAGGTCGATGTCATCGCCCCGCAGCACGATCTCCTGGCAGGGCGGCTTGCCCGACCGCGTGCGCGGCGGAAACTTGGCCATCTCGGCGAGCCGGGGCAGCATCGAGAGCTTTCCCATCAACCCCTCGGGCACCTTGAGGTTGACCATCTCGCTGATCCGGTCGCCAATCTCGTTGAGCGACTCGACACCCATCGCGAGCTGCATCCGCCGATGGGACCCGAAGAGATTGATGGCCACGGGAATGGTGCTCTCGCGGCCGTCGGGCATCACGGGGCGTTCGAACAGCAATGCGGGTCCGCCGCCGGGCAGTTTCATCGTGCGATCGGCGATCTCGGCGATCTCCAGGTGCGTGCGCACCGGGCGGTCGATCCGGACCAGCTCCCCCATCCGGTCGATGGCCGCGATGAATTCCGGCAGTGATTCGAGTGTCATAGTCCCCTGCGTACCCCGACGTGGAGGGCGACGATCCCGCCCATAAGGCGCTCCCATCGTACCGACTCGAATCCCGCAGCCTCCAGGCGCCCCGCGAGCGCCGGCGGGTCGGGAAAGGCGAGCACCGACGCTGGTAGCCAGTCGT
>JAZJZU010000008.1:0-15565 GCA_040389605.1 Gemmatimonadota bacterium | reverse complement strand
ATCAGTCGACCAACACGCGGGAGCAGGTGGCGGAAGTAGGCCAGGTAGAGCGCCCGCAACGGCTGCCACTGCGGCACCGTGAATTCGAGCACGACAAACCGCGCACCAGGTCTGAGGACGCGCGCCGCTTCCCGGAGCCCGGCATCAAGATCCATCAGGTTGCGTACCCCGAATCCCACTGTCGCCCCCGCGAAGACGGAATCGTCGAACGGGAGGCGGAGCGCGTCGGCGGCGGCTGGCTGCACCCGGGCCGACTTGCCCGCGCCCCGCACCAGCATCGCGGGCACGAAGTCGGCCCCGATCACCTGGCCCTGGAACCCGGCACGGTTGCCCAGCTCCGATGCGAGATCGAGCGTCCCGGCGCAGAGATCGAGGTAGCGATCGGCCGGCGCGTCCTGCCAGTCGAGCCGATCGACGGCAATGCGCCGCCAGCGCCGGTCGGCGTTGAGCGACAAGAGGTGGTTCAGCTGGTCATAGCGGGGGGCGATATCGCGAAACACCGCCCGGACATATTCCCGCTTGGCGTCGCCCCCGGTGACGGGTAGTGGCTGCTCGATGAGAGGCATGTCGCTCAAAGTTACCGTTCCCGCGAAGGCCGTGGCAACGCGAGGCCCCTCGTGAGCGGCCTTTCCCCGGCAGCCTACCGCGTGCTTTCGGACCAGGAAGTGGTCCGCCACGCCGTGCAGGGTCGCGAATCGGCCTACCGTGAGCTCATTCGCCGCTACCAGCGCCCGGTGTTCTCGCTGGTCTACCGGATGGTGCGGGATCGTGAACTCGCCGAGGATCTCGCGCAGGAGACCTTCATCAAGGTCCTCAATGCGATCGACAGCTACCGGCCCGAATACAAGTTCTCGAGCTGGATCTTCAAGATCGCCAACAACGCTGCGATCGATCACCTTCGCCGGCGGGGGCTGAACACGCTCTCGCTCGACGGCTCGCCGCACGCCGAGAGCGCCGACGCAATCGAGGCGACCACGCTCCAGATCAGTGATGGCGCCGAGAACCAGCTCGATGAGGTCGCATCGCGCGAACTCGGCAGCCAGATCGAGGACGCCATCAATCAGCTTCGCCCCGAATACCGCAGCTGCATCATCCTGCGGCACATCGATGGCCGCCCGTATGAAGAAATTGCCGAAATGCTCGACCTCCCGCTGGGCACCGTGAAGACCTACATCCATCGGGCCCGGAACGAGCTTCGCATCCTGCTTGCCGACACCCGTGAGTCGTGAAACCCGCTCCTCCAAATCGACGTACGAGGGCCCTGTTATGAGCGATGAACTTCTGGACCACCTGACCGCAGATGAACTCGATGGCCTGGCCGATGGATCGGCCTCGCCCCGGGCGGTGTCGCACGTTGCGACGTGCACCACGTGCGCCGAACTGTGGGAGCAGGATGCCCGGCTGATTGCGATGCTCGGGCACCTGCCCAGCTGGGAACCCAGGCAGGATTTCTCCGACCGCGTGATGGCCCAGGTCCGGCTCGGCCCGGCCGTCGCCGATCTCCCCTGGATTCTCTCCGACCGGGAGCGCAGGGCACGTCGACGGGTCGCCGTGGCCACGGTGGCCGTGGGCGGCGCGTTCGCAGGCGGGCTCGCCTGGGCTGCGGCGCACCCTGCTGCCGCCATCGGATGGTCGGCGCCCACGGTGGCAGATGCCGGACACTCGCTCTGGATCACGCTTCAGACCGTCGCAGCGAACGCCACTGAGCAGCCGTGGTTTGACGGCCTCCGCGACGCCCTGGCGACCCCGGCACGGGCTTTCCCGATGCTGGTCGGGGTCCTCGGCGCCTATGCCCTGGCCCTCACCGGCCTCCGTCGCCTCCTGACCGAGCCGGCGACCGATGCGGGGCTGTAAGGCGTCAGCCGCCCTTCTGGTTGTCGTCACGTTGATCTCCGCAGGCCGCCTCGACGCGGCCGATCGACGTGGTGTGAGGGGCGAGCTGTCCGAGCGGATCAAGAGCGTTCTGCCAGCCCTGATCGTGGGCGGGCCCGAAGTCGCGCCGCAAGCGGTCGCGCAGGCCGACCCGCAGGGGCCGACCGTCAACCCTGGCCATCTCGACCAGCCGGCCGCCCTCGAACGCCAGCTTCGCACGGCGCTTCGCGATCCCATCGACGAGACGCAGCTGACCGTGGTCGGCGGGACCGCCCGCCTGGGGCATTACTCCGTCGGGTCGGCCGAGACCATTCACGGGCACGTGGTCGTGCTCGAGGGCGATGTCGATGTGCACGGGCGCGTTGAGGGCAACATCGTGGCACTCGATGGCGATGTCATTGTCCATCCCGGCGCCTCGGTCACCGGCGATGTGTTGGCCATCGGCGGGCACGTGCGCGAGGCCGGCGGCAACATCAGCGGCAGCGTGCAATCCATTCAGGCCATCCCCATCACGCCAGCGGCACCGGCCGCGTCACTCCCCGCCACCATCCTCCGCCGCGCAGCGGGATTCCTCGGCGTCTTTGCCACCCTGCTGGTGCTCGGCTTCGGGCTCGTGACGTTCGGCAGGCCCAATCTCGAGATTGTCTCCGACACGGTGATGCATTCCTTCGGCAGGGCATTCCTGGTCGGGCTGCTGGGTGAGGTGCTCGTGCTGCCCACGTTCGGAATGTTGATCGTGGGACTGGTGCTCACGGTGGCGGGTGCGCTGTTGGTGCCCTTCGGCATCGTGGTCTATTCGCTGCTGGTGATTGTCGCAGTGCTCGGCGGCGTGCTCGCCGTGGCGCACGCGATGGGCGAGACCATCACGCGCCGGCGAATGGCGCAGGGCCTGCGAGTTTCTCCCAATTCGTATCGCTACCTGCTGACCGGCTTGATGGCACTGGCGGTGGTCTGGCTCGCGTGGATCCTCTTTGGCTGGGTGCCGCTTGCCGGAGGGTTGATGCTGTCGGTCGCCGCCATCGGCACCTGGTTCGTGGGCACCGTGGGCTTTGGCGCAGCCCTGCTCTCGCGCGGCGGGATTCGCGAGCACTTCGCCGGGCGCATTGTTCCGCCCGAGATGCTCACCGACGAATACCTCTGGGCCACCCCGCAGTTCGGTGTGCCGGCCATCAAGCGCCCGAACAAGGATCCGGAGGCGTGAGGCGCGCCCTTGCGCTCTTCGCACTGCTCGGCAGCCTCGCACCATCGGCCAGCGGCCAGACGATGCGGGCCTTCTCGGCGAGCCGCGCAGCGGCGGGCGAGCGGATGCTGCGGGCCACGCTGGAATTCGGCGCCGGACAAGTCGTGATTCAGCCGGGCGTGCCGGGTGAGCTCTATCGCACCAACTTGCGCTACGATGCCGAGCGCTCAGCACCGATTCAGGAATACGACAGCCGCACCGGGATCCTCCGACTAGGGCTGGAGACCGTTGGCGGCGGCGGCATACGGGTCACCTCGCGCGCGCGGCTCGATCAGTCGGCACGGTTCGAGCTCTCCACCGAAGTTCCACTGAGTCTGGTGGCCAACCTCGGTGCGGCAGAGGCCACCATCGACCTTGGTGGCACGGCGCTCAACACCCTGATGATCCGGAGCGGAGCCACCAGCGGCACGCTGACATTCTCGCGGCCCACGACGGGTCACTGCCAGCGAGCCACGTTCACGCTCGGGGCATCGGACCTGGAGGTGAGCCGGCTCGCTGCGGCCGGTTGCTCGGAGATCCGAGTGGACGGCGGCGTTGGTCGCGCCTCGCTCGGCTTCGAGGGCACCTGGCGGCGGGATGTGACCGTGGTCGCCGAAATGTCGATGGGCACCCTGACGCTGCGCGTCCCGCGCGGGGTGGGCGTGCGGATCACGGCGGCGCGCTTCCTCACCACGTTGAACGTGGACGGCCTGGTGCGCACTGGCGATGTCTGGAGTACCCCGGAATTCTCGACGGCACCGCAGAAGATTACGGTGGAGTTGAAGACGTCGATGGCCGGCGTGAAAGTGGAGTGGCTCGAGAACTAGCCCGCGTCTGGCTCCCGTCGCGCGACCGAAGCAAGAATCCGCTGGAACTGCTCGCGCCGCTGCCGTGCCCACCCCACGAGCCGAAGCGCACCAAAGGCGAACGCCCCGACCCCAATGACCGCCATGAAGGTGACACCGCGAACATCCGCCGTGCCAGCGAGGCCGGACGTCAGTGCCGTTACGAGCGACACACCGAGCATCGCACCACCACCAATCATCAGCGCCTGCGAGTTGCCCTTGCGGGTCCGGAGCTTGAGCCGAAAGCCATTCGCCGTGGGCTCCACCAGTGCGTGCAGGTTGCCGTTGCTCCACTCCCGGAATGCGCCATCTTCGCGCACGCGTCCCTTGGCCAGGAAGGTGTCGCGCAGTTCACCCACCAGCTCCTGCCATTCCAGATCGGTGAGCTGATAATCGAACTCGGCGCGATCGGCGACGCCCAGCGGAAGCCCCAGAAAGCGCTCCGCGGTCGGCCTGCTCGCTGCACCCAACGACCGGGCGGCCTCGGAAATTGCCTCGGGCGAGATGCCTGCCTCGCGGCCGATCTCGTGCAGCGCGGCGAGGGTCAGTCCGCTGGCATCGGGGCGCACCAGCGCCTTCGAGCTGTCGGCCTTGGCGGCGCGCTCGAAAATCGCGGCGACTTCGTCGTCCGTGTACCGGCGGTCGGTCATCGCCCTACTCCAACACCGGCAGGACCATCCCCACCGCGCGAATCCGCTCCACCACCTTGTCGGCGATCTCGCGCAGCATCACCGCCGCGGCGCTCGTGGGGGCCTCGACCACGATCGGACGCCCCAAATCTGCGGCCTGCGCGAGCCCCTGCTGCAACGGCACCATACCGAGCAGCGGTGCGCCGATCTCATCGGCAAGCCGCTCGCCACCCCCGGCACCGAACAGGTCGTGCCGCATTCCGGTCATCGGATCGAGGAAGCCGCTCATATTCTCGACGATCCCCAGCACCGGCACGTTCACGCGCTCGAACATCTTGGCCCCGCGAAGTGCGTCGCCTACGGCGACTTCTTGCGGGGTGGTCACGATGATCGCACCATTGACCATCACCTGCTGCACCAGCGAGAGCTGCGCATCCCCGGTGCCCGGCGGCATATCAACAAAGAGGTAGTCGAGCTCGCCCCACTCGACGTCGTGCAAAAACTGATGAATCACCTTGGTGATGATCGGGCCACGCCAGATCGCGGGCGCGTCGCGATCCACAAGAAATCCGATTGACATCAGCTTGAGCCCGAATGCCTCGAGCGGCACGATCCGCCCACCCTGCACCGCGGGCCGCTCGTACATCCCCATCATCCGCGGGATGTTCGGGCCGTAGAGATCAGCATCCATTATGCCGACCTTGAAGCCGCGCTCGGCCAGTGCCACGGCGATGTTCACCGACACCGTGGACTTCCCCACGCCACCCTTCCCCGACGACACCGCGATCACTCGGCCCAGGCCGGCGATTTCCATTGGTGTGGGTGCAGGAACACCTGCCGCGGCACTCTGTGGCGCGGCGTGCGTCGTGGCCGGTGGGCCGGCGGGATCTGTGACCTGAATCCTGGGGCTCGGCAGCCCGGCCGCGGTGAGCGCCTGACGGGCCTGACGCACTAATGTGGCGGGATCTTCGCGGCGCAGCAGAAACGTGAAGCTGGCCTCGCCAGCTTCATTCACCACCAGATCGGTGATCATCCCGGCGGCCACGAGGCCGCTGCCGGTGCGCGGATTGATGACGCTGTCGAGCGCCGCACGCACCGCAGTTTCGTCTGAACTGCTCATCGTCTGCTATTCCTCTAGACCGCTTCGACCAGTCTGACTTCCGGCACGGACTGTTTGAGGCGGCTCTCGATGCCCTGCTTGAGCGTGATGGTGGACGCCGCGCATCCTTTGCAGGTACCACCGAGGCGCACGAAGAGTTTTCCCTCATCGGGATCGAAGTCGATCACCTCGAGGGTTCCCTTGTGGGAGGCGATATACGGGCGAATCCCTTCCAGGCTCCGCTCGATTCGTTCGAACACATCCACTGCGGCTTCCGTTGACATTGCTGGCGGTTCCTTTCGTGCCGGGAAGGTAGCCCGGCCCCGGAGCCATACAAGGGCAACACGGCACTAGCCGAGGTAGTTCCGCGATGCTTCGAGGACCCGGGCCTGCACCTCCGGGAGGGAGCCGGCGATGGCCGCTCCGGCGGCCTTGGTGTGGCCGCCGCCGCCGAACTGCTTGGCGAGCGCTGCCACGTCGACCTGGCCGACGCTCCGGAACGAGACCTTCACCCGGCCGCCCGACATCTCGCGGAAGAGCAGTGCCATCCGGACGCCCTTGATGGAGCGCGCGTGCTCCACAATCCCATCGAGGTCATCGGGGTCGACCTCGTGGCGTTCGAGTGCGCCCGGTGGCACCGTGAGCCAGGCCAGCCCCACCGGCTCCTCCACGACGAGCGTTCCAAGCACTTCGGCCAGCAATCGCGGACGGCCGATGGGTGCCGAGGCGTAGACATCGAGATAGACCTGCTCGGTATCGACGCCGATCGCCAGCAGTTCCGAGGCGATCCGCAGCGTGGCGGGTGTGGTGTTGGAGAAGCGGAAGCCGCCAGTATCGGTGACCAGCGCCACGTAGAGCGCACGCGCCGCAGGCAGGGGGATCTCCCAGCCGAGTTCGCGCGCGAGCCGGAAGATCAGCTCACCGGTGGCGGCGGCGGTCACGTCCACATAGCGCGGGCCTGTTGGCAGGACGCCTGCGCTCGCGTGGTGGTCGATGCACCCCACTGGCACGCCACGTTCCTTCACGGTCTCGGCCAGCATTCCGAGACGCCCGGTGTCGGCGATATCGAGCACGAGGATGGCATCGGCTCGTCGCAACTCCTTCACACCTTGGCTGGACCGGTCGACACCGGGGAGATCCTCAAAGAGAAACGCGAAGCGATCGGGAGTCGCGGTGGGGTTCGTGATCACCGCGTCGATTCCCTGGGCCTTGAGGATATGCACCAGCCCGACCTCGGAGCCAAGGCCATCGCCGTCCGGGTTCACGTGCGTGGTGAGGCAGAGCCGACCGGAACGAACGAGCGCCGCCACCTCATCGGCGGCAGCGCTCCTCGTGAGCTGTTGCGTATGCGTCATCTGCGAAATCTAATCGTTCCTGCGGTTCACGGGATCGAGCCCGGGGGCGGCAGCTTCTCGTGCTCGGGTTCGCTGCGAAGCAGCTTGTTGTACGACCAGAACATCAGGCCGAGCACGCACACCCAGGCCACCGCCATGAACAGGAAGGCATTGAGACCCAGCGTATTGGGTGGCAGCGAGGCCACGGCAGTCGTATCCATCAGGCGATCCTCCCGGCGGTCTTCCGGGCCCAGGCCTTCTTGATGAGCCAGAGCTGGAAGAGCAAGATGGCAACCATCACCCCGCGTGACGCCCATTTCACCGGCACATTCTCGGCCGGGACTCCGACCATCTGCAGCGTCGGGATTGCTTCCTGGATCGTCCACCAGACCATCATCACCACGAGGAACGCAGGCGTCACATAGGTGATGATCACCTTGTAGAACCGCGGGATCCGCCACGCGGCGCCCTCGTGCAGCTCGTTCCAGGCGTTGTCGGGACCGAAGATCCAGACAAAGATCACGGTCTCGACGAGCGCGAGAATCACGAGACCGAAGGTGCCGGCCCAGTAGTCCCACTCGTCGAGGAAGCCGCGGGTGTTGTAGACGATGTGAAGAATGCCGAGCAGCAAGGCCACAGCCGCGAGAGACCACGCCGTGCGCTTGCGGGTCCAGCCGAAGTTCTCCTCGACGAACGCCAGGGCCGGCGTGGCCATCGAGACCGACGACGTGATGCCCGCGAAGAAGAGCAGGCCGAACCACATCACACCCGCCCCGGCCGCCACCAGGGGCCCACCGGGGAGGTTGTTGAACACCAGCGGCATCGAGATGAAGCCGAGGTCAAACGATCCTCCCTTCGCCACGGCAACGGCACCAGCAACACCGAAGAAGGTCACGACGGCCGGGATCGCAAGCGAACCACCGAGCACGACTTCCGCCGTTTCGTTCGTGGCTGCCGTCGCAATGCCGGAGAGCGTGAGGTCATCCTTCTTGGTCAGGTAGCTCGCATAGGCCTGCAGGGAGCCCATTCCCACGGAGAGCGTGAAGAAGATCTGTCCGGTCGCGGCCAGCCACACCTTCGGGTTGGCGAGCGCGTTCCAGTCGGGGGTGTACATGAAGCGCAGACCGTCGAGCGGGCCCTGCGTAGTCGTGATCCCCTCGTGCGTGATCGTCACCGGGTCGAGCGTCAGCACCCGGATCACCAGGACCACCGCAAAGAAGAACAGGATCGGCATCCCGATCTTCGCGAGCTTCTCGATGCCTGCCGTGAGCCCGCGACTCACGACCCAGAAGTTCACGGCGATGGTCGCGAAGAAGAAGCCGAACGGCAGCCAGAAGCCGTGCACGCTCCCGTTGTTGAGATCGACGTAGGAGCGGAAGAAGGCCGCCATCCCCTGCTGGTCGAGACCCTGGGTCTGGCCAGTGGCCGAGAAGAAGGTCCAGGCCAGTGTCCACGACTCGATGTAGCAGTAGTAGATCAGCACGACGACCGGCATAAAGAGCCCGAGCACGCCGAGGTACTTGGCCACCGGATTCTTCCAGAGCGCATCGAACATTCCCGGGGTACTGCCCTGTCCGCGCACGCCGCCGTACCGCCCCACACCCCACTCGATCCACATCAGCGGAATCCCGACGAGGAGGAACGCGATGAAGTACGGGATCATGAAGGTGCCGCCGCCGTTGTCGACTGCCTGACGCGGGAAGCGGAGGAAGTTGCCCAGGCCGACGGCATTGCCTGCCATCGCGAGGATCAACCCGATACGTGAGCCCCATTGTTCGCGGGGCGCGGCGACTGTGTCGTCCAAGGTCATCTCGGGATCAGGGTGGACACCGCAGGAGCCAGCAACAACCGAAGGGTGCTCGGTCGCGGCTGGCCCCGGGAGGGAGCGTCGGTCAGGACCGCATCAGGCGGGCGGGTTCTCGCGCTGCCCGAGCCGCGAATGGCGGATGCCATAGGTGAAGTAGATCACCAGGCCGATCGCCATCCAGACCGCGAGACGGATCCAGGTGTCGGCGGGCAGCCCGTACATCATATAGCCGCAGATGGCGATGCCGAGGATCGGCACCAGCGGGACCATCGGCGTGCGGAACGGCCGGGCGAGTTCAGGGCGCTTCACGCGCAGCACCCAGATGCCGCCACAGACGATCACGAACGCGAGCAGGGTGCCGATCGAAACCAGCTCGCCGAGCAGGGCGATCGGGAAGAGTCCCGCCACGGCAGCCGCGACGAGGCCAGTCATAATGGTCGCGATCCACGGGGTGCCGTACTTCGCGTGCACGGTGCCGAGCACCTTGGGGAGCAGCCCGTCACGCGACATTGCGTAGAAGATGCGCGGCTGGGCCATCAGCATCACCAGCACGACCGAGGCGAGGCCTGCAATGGCGCCGATGTTCACCAGGAAGCCGAGCCACGCCAGCGCGGGACCCGCCTTTTCGATCGCGACGTAGACCGGATGCGGCACGTTCAGTTCGGTGTAGTGCGCCATTCCTGTCATCACCAGCGCCATCGCGATGTACAGCACCGTGCAGACCGCGAGCGATCCGAGGATGCCGATCGGGAGGTCGCGCTGCGGGTTCTTGGCTTCCTGGGCCGCCGTCGAGACGGCATCGAAACCGATGTAGGCGAAGAAGATCACGCCCGCACCGCGCAGGATGCCGCTCCAGCCGAAGTGACCCGACTCCCCGGTGTTGATCGGAATGAACGGGTGCCAGTTGGCGGTGTTGATGAACTTGATCCCGAACGCGATCACCAGCAGGACGATGGCGACCTTGACGAAGACGATGATGTTGTTGAACCGGGCCGATTCCTTGATGCCGAGCACCAGCAGGGCCGTCAGCGCGAGGACCAGGAGCATCGCGGGGACGTTGAGGATTCCCTGCCCGACCGTGAAGCCTGCCGTCACGCAGTTCTCAATGGTGATCGCGGTACGCGTCACGGCATCGACCGCGATGCCACCCGTCGCCGGGTCGACGCACAGCTGCGAACGCACCAGCGTGTGGGTGCCCTCCACCGTGAACGGCGCGCCGGCAAACGCGGCCGGCAGGTGCAGCCCGATCGACGAAAGAAAGGCGGTGAAGTAGCCCGACCAGCCCACTGCGACCGTGGAGGCCGCGAAGAGATATTCAAGAATCAGGTCCCAGCCGATGATCCACGCGACCAGCTCGCCGAGGGTGGCGTACCCGTAGGTATACGCGCTGCCCGCCACGGGGATCATCGACGCGAACTCGGCGTAGCAGAGCCCGGCGAAGAGACATCCGAATCCGGCGATGATGAACGAGATCACGATGGCCGGGCCGGCGAAGTTCGCCGCGGCCGTGCCCGTGAGGACGAAGATTCCGGCGCCGATGATTGCACCGATGCCGAGCAGAACGAGGTTGGTGGCCGACAAGGAGCGCTTGAGAGTCGGTCCTCCCTCGTCGTCTGGGATGACCTCGCTCATGGACTTGGTGCGGAACAGGCTCACGGCATTGACCCCGGAGGAGAGGCTCCTCCCGTTGAGGGTGCGGAACTACGAGGGACTGAGTCGGACTGGATGCGCTGCGGGGATCGAACAGGACATAAGCATATGTCATAAAAGGCGATCGGGCCAGATTGGCCCGGCCGCCCCTAGGTGCATCAGACGCTGTAGTTCGGTGCTTCCCTGGTGATCGTGACGTCGTGCGGATGAGACTCCCGCAGCCCCGCACTGGTCACCTGAATGAATTCCGTCTCACTCTGCAAGGCGAGAATGTCGGCCACTCCGCAGTATCCCATCCCGCTACGGAGCCCGCCGACCATCTGGAAGAGCACGTCAGACACCGGCCCCTTGTAGGGAACGCGGCCCTCGATCCCTTCCGGCACCAGCTTCGTGGGCGAGACCTCGCCGTCCTGGAAGTAGCGGTCGGCCGACCCGTCCTGCATCGCGCTCATCGACCCCATTCCCCGAATCAGCTTGAAACGTCGCCCCTCCGCGAGGATGCTCTCGCCCGGGCTCTCCTCCGTGCCCGCGAGCATTGAGCCCATCATCACGCTGGAGGCCCCGGCGGCGAGCGCCTTCACGACGTCGCCGGAATACTTGATGCCGCCATCGGCGATCACGGGCACGTCGCCCGCGCCGCGCACGGCATCGACGATCGCCGTGATCTGGGGCACGCCGACACCGGTCACGACGCGGGTGGTGCAGATTGATCCCGGCCCGATCCCCACCTTGACCGCGTCGACTCCACGCTCGACCAGCGCGCGCGCGCCCGATTCGGTCGCAATGTTGCCCCCGATGAGCTGGATCTCGGGAAAGCTCTCCCGCAGTGCGGCAACGGTCGCGAGCACACCTTCCGAGTGGCCGTGGGCCGAATCGACCACGATCACGTCGACGCCGGCGCCGATCAGCGCCGCCGCGCGCGCCTTGGCCTCTGCCCCCGCGCCCACTGCGGCGGCAACCCGCAGGCGGCCGTGCTGGTCCTTGTTGGCATCGGGGTGGTCGCGCCGCTTGAAGATGTCCTTGACCGTGATCAGCCCCTTGAGCACGCCATCGGCGTCGACCACCGGGAGCTTCTCGATGCGATGGCGCGCGAGGATGGCCTCGGCATCGGCGAGCGACGTGCCTACCGGAGCGGTGACGAGGTTGTCGCGCGTCATCGCCTCGGCAATGGGCCGATCCATTGACGACTCGAACTGCAGGTCGCGATTGGTGATGATGCCGATCAGCCGGCCCCCGCCATCGACGATCGGCACGCCGGAAATCCGGAACCGCCGCATCAGCGCGTGCGCCTCGCGGATCGGCCGCTCCGGCCCGAGCGTGATCGGATTGAGGATCATCCCGCTTTCGCTGCGCTTCACCCGATCGACCTCGGCGGCCTGGCGATCGATCGACATATTCTTGTGAATCACGCCGATCCCGCCCGAGCGAGCCATCGCAATGGCCATCTCCGCTTCGGTCACGGTATCCATCGCGGCAGCGACGAGCGGAATGTTGAGGGAGATGGCGCGAGAGAACCGGGTGGCCGTCACGACATTTCGAGGGTGCACACTCGAGTGGCGTGGCAGCAGCAAGACGTCGTCGAACGTCAGGGCATAGCCATCGCGGAGTCGTTTCACGAGCGGCTGGGGCTGGGGGTCGGGCACGGCTGGGCAGGAGACATCGGGAAGAATAGCGATCGCCACCGCCCGAAATCAACCGTCATCAGGCTCACGCGGGGCCTTTTGGCGGCTCGGTGGGGGCTGCAGGCTCCGCGGGAGCCGCCGACTCGCTCTTGCTGGTGCCGATGCTCTGCGCCGTCTTCGAGGCCTCGGCCACCACGGCCTGGGCGGCCGATGCGACGCCCTTCATCACCTTCGACGCGCCATCGAACAGCCCGACCGTGCCAGAGATCGCGTCGAGCGGCAACTTGCCCGCGCGCATCGTATCCTGCACCGTGTCGGTGATCTTCGAGAAGAAATTGCTCGGCGCGGCGCGCTCCGCGTACTTGCTCTCGAGAAACTCCACGAAATCGAGCACCTGATAGCCGCGCTCGTCATTCAGGGCCTCGAGTCGCCGCATCAGGCGTTCCTTCAGTTGCGCATCCACGAGGCCTCCTCGGTCTCAGTCGAGCCGGCGCACGAAGTTGAGCACCGGTGTCGGGAGAAATCTGGTCCGGCCCGCGCGAATGGTCGCGCGGACCTGCACCTGTGCCAGCGGCGCGAGCGCCTGGAAGCGCTCCGCCTCATCCGGCTGTACGAGCAGATAGACGAATCCGGTTTCGGGGAGCGGCCCTCGAGCGAGTACATAGGGCTGGCCGAGCGGCAGTTCCGGCCGAAGTTCGTCTGCCTTCTGGACGGCAATCACCTGCAGGGTCCAGTCGACGGTCTGCCCCACATATTTGTCGGGGTTGTCCCGCAGGTCGGCGGCCGTGATTCCACCGGTCGCGGCCACACCGATTGCGGCATCGCGAACCCAGGCCTCGAGCTTCACCCGGCTCCACCCTGCCCGATGCTCCACCACCTCGCCGCGGACCGCCGTCTCCAGGGCACCGATTGGTGATCCGTCGGGCTGGGCGCTCAGGGCTGTCCCGGCCGCGATGGTCACGGCATCGCTCTGTGCGGCTGCCGCCTCCTTCGGGGTAGCGGGAGGGGGTGTTGCCGCGGCCATCTTGGCTTCAGGTGCGATCGCGGTCTGCTGGACCCAGCCAGTACGGCTCACGTGAATCCACCCCGACCTGGTCTCGCGCCGATTGAAGAGTGCTCCGGCCCGGGCCGTTCCGAGGGTGGCACCGCTGGCCGCACCGGCCCGGATCGGCGTGCCAGCTCCAAGATTCACCGCGACGTCGAAACCGTCGCGCTTGTCGTCACGCATCGCGTTTCCGATGACCCAGCCATCGATGGTCACCTCCTGCCATCCCGACTTTGCGGACCCCACGGTCACACTGGCACCCCGAGAGAGTCGCGCGAGCTGGGTGCCGGAGGGATCCTTGAGGAAGTCGGTGTCGCTGGCAATGGTACGCTTCGAGGCTTGCGCCGTGAGCGGCGTGACGAACCCAACCCCGGCCGTGGCGAGCAGCAGGCAGGAGAGAATTCGCGGCTTCAGGCGGTTCAGAGGCATTCGTGAGTCTACCGGGGCGGCTGGCGTGGGTCAAAGGGCGCGAGTCGCAACAACCAGCCACGACCGGGCGCCACCGGGATCGCTTCTCCCGGGGCAAACGATGCGTGGGGCTGGAAGGAATCGATGGCAGTTGCCTCCAGCCGGACGCGGGCGGAGTCGAGCCCGAGACTGCGCCAGTCGATCGTGAGATGGACCCGCGCGGTATCCTTGGCCCAGCTGGCCACGGCAATCAGTGACTGCCCGGCACGCTGGTAGGTGGTGGCGAGTACATCACGATTGTCGGTGTGCACCGGGGCGTCGGGGGCCCACCACCCGCGCATCCGGCTCTTTCCGAGCCCGAACTCGTCCCACGCCTTCCAGAGCGGGCGCGGATCCCCTGCCCAGGGGAGTCGTGCAGTCATCCCGAAGAGCATTCCGCGCCAGGGATTGCCACCACCCTGCAGCATCTCGCCCATCAGGCCGAACGGAATGCCGGAGAGTTCCACGAGCCAGTAATCGGGCGGCGAGTCATAATTGAAATACTCGCCGAACCAGAGTCGGTCGATGTAGGGGAAGTGCTCGAGATAGAGATTGGCGCTGCTCGCAAAGCCGTCGTTGGGGTTGAACTGATTGGCCGAGTGCAGATCGATCCGCTCGCCCGGTGTCCCGTGACTCGTCAACACGCGCCGAATGCGCTGCATCGTGGTGCGATCGAATGCTACGTCGTCGAGATAGATCCCGTCGACGCCGGCGTGCTCAACCAGCCACTGCATTCCTTCGACATAGAAATTGTGCCAGCGCGACACCCCGCTCGTCACGAGCGCCACGTCGCGCAACTCCGGCACCACCCACCCGGTGATGTAGTCCTTCTGGATATGCTCCTGCAGCCACGAGTGGCCGCCGCCCGGGCCGGTTGCGAGCACCTCGGTGCCGAGGGTGCGCAGGGCCCACAGTTCCGGGGCGTGGTAGGTGAGCTCCCGCACCGTGTAGTAGACCTTGAACCGCATTCCGGCCTGATGCAGGGAATCGGCGTAGGCCTTCATCGCATCGGAGCGCAGGAAGGGATAGTTGATCCACGGATTGATGCGCGTCGCGTGGTGCACGTTCACGAGGTTGGCACCGGCGGCGGCAATGGTATCGACCGGCTTGAATGCGTGGTAATAGCGCGTCGCGAAGTGCGTAACCGGATCGATGGTATGGAATGGCGTCACCAGCAGGCGGAAATTGAAGAACAGCGTGTCGCCAGCGGCCATCGTTCGGGCGCCGCCGTTGCAGCTCACGCGGTAGTCCGCCGCGCTGCGCACAAAGTGACAACCGCCCTTGCCTCCATTGGACCACGACTGCGGCATCACGAGTGGTTGCAGTTGATAGAAGTTCGTGTTCAGTGGACGGACATAGTGCTGGTCCTTGAGCGTCAGCTGCACCCCCGCGTTCACATCACCCACCCAGACGGCATCCTGGTTCTTCTTGACGTCCCAGTTCCAGTCGTAGGTGTCGGGTGCCGTGCCACCCGGCCGGTTCATCCCCATCAGGTAACGTGCCGCATCGGCGCGCAGCGGCAGTACGAGCCGCACGTCACCGAGCGTGGTGGCCCGCCCCGCCGAGAGCGCCACGGTGTATTCGATGTTGCCGTCGAACTCCAGCACCCCGCGCACATCGAGAGCGAGCGCGCCCGCCCGGCGCCGCGCGACAAAATTCACGCGCGACGCATTGCGTGAACTCACGCTCACCTCGCCCCCGACCCACGGGAGCGTGCTCCCCGAGGCATCCAGCACTTCCAGTGCAATCGGCTGCTGCAGCAGATCTCGACCGGTGCGCGATGTACCAGTCATCGCGCCGTCGAAATACGAGGTGATCTGTCGCGGCAGCCCGCCGGGTGCCAGCGTGACTCGCCGACCAAGAATTCGGAATCCGCTCGTCGGTGATCCGCTCACCGCAGTGTAGGGCGGCGTGGGAGCGCCTTCTGCGGCCAGTTGCGAGTCGAGCCAGCGCAGTCGCGAGAGGCGCCAGGGCTCGTCGTCGCCGTGCCGGACGG
>JAZJZU010000007.1:32329-34815 GCA_040389605.1 Gemmatimonadota bacterium | reverse complement strand
ACGTAGTTGTCGTCGGGGACGAAGCAGATCTCCACGCTTTCCGGCTTGTCGGCCGTGAGGAGTGCCATCGCGCGCGCGCGATCGCGCGTCTCGACCTTCGTGAGTGCGCCGACCGGTGTGAGCATCCGTTCCACCACGGCGCGATCAATGCCCCAGAGGAAATAGCTCTGGTCCTTGGAGCGGTCGTCACCGCGATAGAGCGCACCGTCGCGGGCAACGGCATAGTGGCCAGTGGCGATGTGGTCGCAGCCCAGGGCGTCGGCGTGGGCCAGCAAATCGCGAAACTTGGTGAACGAGTTGCAGCGCACACAGGGAATCGGGGTGCGACCCTGGGAATACTCGGACACGAAGTTGTCGATGACGCGTTCGCTGAAGCGATCTTCGAGGTTCAGGACGTAGTGCGGGATACCGAGCTTGTGGGCCACGGCCTGGGCATCGAAGATGGAGTCGAGCGAGCAGCAGGGACGGTCGGGGACGTCGTCGCCGTAACAGAAGAGCTTCATCGTGGCGCCGACCACGTCGTAACCCTGCTCCACGAGCAGTGCGGCGGCGAGTGACGAATCCACCCCGCCGCTCATTGCGACGAGGACCTTCCCGGGACTAGGCACGACCGAGCGAAACCCCCAGTTTGCGAACCCGGTCCACGATTCCCGGGAAGACTTCGGCGACGCGGGCGATATCGGCCGACGTGGTCTCGTGTCCGAGCGAGAACCGCACCGTTCCCAGCGCAAGCGAACGGTCGACTCCCATCGCCATCAGGACATAGGACGGTTCCACGGACCCGGTGGAACACGCCGATCCCCCGCTGCACGCCACACCGGCCATATCGAAGTGCATCAGCATCGCCTCGGCTTCTGCGCCGGGCACCGACACCGACAGCACATGCGGGGCGCGCACCGCCGATTCGGCCTGAACCACCAGGTCGGGGACAGCGGCCCGGAGCCGGTCGGTGAGCTCGTTCCGCAGGGCAACCATCCTGCTGACGTGACCATCGAGTTCCCGCTGCGCGAGCAGGGCTGCCCGACCCATCGCGACCGCGCCGGCAACGTTTTCGGTTCCGGGCCGGATGCCGAACTGCTGCCCGCCGCCGTGAATAAGTGCCTCGATGATGTTGCGGTCTCGCACGATCAGTGCACCGATGCCCTTGGGGGCACCGAGCTTGTGGCCGCTGATGGAGAGGAGAGAGCAGCCGACGGCGGCGAGGTCGATGGGCAGCTTGCCGAAGGCCTGCACGGCGTCGCTGTGGAGCGGCACAGCGGCCGCGCGACATCGATCGCCGATCGCGGCCATCGGCTGTACCACGCCGACTTCGTTGTTCACCCACATCACCGAAACGAGCGACGGTGCAGTCGCGAGGGCAGCGTCGAGGGCGTCGAGGTCGATCATCCCGGTTTCATCCACGGGAAGGATCGTCTCCCGGCCACCCAGGTCGACGACGGCGTGCGCCGCGGCGAGTACGGCCTTGTGCTCAATCGCACTCGTCACCACGTGCATTGGCTTGCCGTGGGCCCGGGCGGCGAGCGCCGCACCGATCACGGCCAGATTGTCGGCCTCGGTCCCACCCGAGGTGAAGACCACCTGGTTGGGTTCCACGCCCAGCGCTTCGGCAACCTCGCGCTTGGCCTGCTCGAGCCCTGCCTTGGCCGCGCGACCAAAGCGATGCGAAGAGGAGGGGTTGCCCCAGGAGGCGTTGAAGAACGGCAGCATCGCCTCGAGAACTTCGGGGCGGACCGGGGTCGTGGCGGCGTGATCGAGGTAGACGGGATCCATAGCCTCAAATCTAGTCGAGGCACGGCGTTGCGGAATCTCGGGGGCTGTAACGGCAGGCGTGGCACCCGCCCGGAGGCGGGATCGCTAACTGATTGGAACGCAAGATGTTAGCGGGCAGCGGGCCGGCCGCTAGAGCGATGCGACTCCCAGGGTCACGATGTCCTCGACCCGGACCGTCTCGGGCGTCCAGAATGGCTCACCCCAGGCCGCACGGATTCGCGAGCCGTAATGGGCGTGCTGCGTCCGGAGCAGGTCGACAAGGGACTGACCCGTGGGATAGAGCTCTCCGGCCTGGGTAGCCCCCTCGAACTGCGAGGCGTAGCAGGCGACGGCGGCGAGCTTGCGCTCGAAGGTGGTGGAGATGTCGACCACGAACGTCGGCGCTATCGGGTCTTCCCGATAGGCAAGCGAGTAGCAGAGCTTGAACGGCTTGAAGGCCTCACCCTCGGCCGGATAGTTCCGGAGGCCAGAAAGGAAGCAGGCATCGCGCACGAGCTCCGAGGCGACGCGGTGGTCAGCGTGCCGCCCGGTGAGGTAGGGCAGGATCACGGTGCGAGGGCGGAACCGGCGGAGCTGCTCGATCACCACGCGACGCATCGCATCGGTGTTTGCGAGATGCCCATCGGGCAGCCCGGCGTTGACGCGTTCAGCCACACCGAGCACGGCAGAAGCCGCGGCCGCTTCCTGGGCGCGGAGTTCGGGCGAACCACGCGTGC
>JAZJZU010000007.1:0-32319 GCA_040389605.1 Gemmatimonadota bacterium | reverse complement strand
CGGCGCTGCCGTGGCTGCCACCGACGCCGTCATCGCGGGTGAGATCGAGAATGCCGGTCCGGTGGCCCTGGTCGGCTGCCAGTGCCAGCGTGCCGCCGGCCATCAGCTCGGCATCGTCAGGGTGCGGGGCGATAACCAGCAGGTCGACAGTCATATCTCAAATATAGGAGGAGTGCCGTGTAAGGGCGCAGCATGCTGCGCCCTCTCAAGCGGAGCTCGCGTAAGGGCGCAGCACTCTGCTGCGCCCCTACTCGTACCGCAGCGCCTCGACCGGATCCATCCGGGCCGCGCGATTGGCAGGGATCACGCCGAACACGAGCCCGATGGCGACCGACGCGCCCGTGGCGACCACGGCGCTCCAGAGCGGCGGGCCACTCTGCAGGTGCAGCACGGCCTTGAGCACTTCGCCGCCGAGCATTCCCATCGCGATGCCCAGCACCCCTCCGAAGGTCGTCAGGGTCGCGGCCTCCACGAGGAACTGCCAGAGAATTTCGTTCCGTGTCGCGCCGAGCGCCTTGCGGATCCCGATCTCGCGGGTGCGGTCGGTGACGGAGACCATCATGATGGCCATCACGCCGATGCCCCCGACCAGGAGGGCAACTGAGGACAGCGCGATCATCACCAGAAAGAAGGCCGAGGTCAGGTTGTCGATGGTCTCGAGAATCTTGTCCTGGCTCAGGAGATCGAAGTTGTTCGGGAGTCCGGGCCGGATGCCGCGCGAGCGGCGCAAGGCGGAGATTGCGGCATCCTGCGCTTCAGGAACCGAGATGCCGCGTTCGGCAAGCACGGCGAGAAAGAGGGCATTGGTCTTGTCGTACTGGAAGTTCTGCGATGCGGCACGAAATGGAATGACGCCGCCGTTGTTGGCGCCTGGCGGGGCAAAGATGTTCTCCGGCTCGGCAAATTCGCCGATCACGGTGAAGGGCCGCCCGCCGACGCGGACGACGCGACCGCGCGGATCGAGAGTTCCCATCAGTCGTTCGGCAATTTTGTGCTCGATCACCATCACCTGACTTCCGGCGGCGAGCTCGGCCCGGGAGAACCAGCGCCCGCGCAACAGGGTCCCGCCGAGGACGTCGAGGTAGCTGTTGTCGGCGCCGTTGATGATCAGTGCCTGACTGCGATCGCCGCCAAAATCCAGCCGCTGCCGGACTTGCACCCAGAGCCCCGCGTGTGCAATGCCGGGGGCTCGCTGCAACGCCGTGGCGTCGGCCTCCGACAGGACGGGGCGAATGCGCACTTCGGCCGGAAGCCTGTCGGGGTTGAGCGGGGTCGAAGAATAGAACCGGATGACATAGAACGAGCGCGGTGACGCGTTGGCGATCGAAGCGAAGATCTGGCTGCGGATCCCGTCGACGAGCGAGGCCATGATCATCACGGTCATCACGCCAATCACGACGCCGAGAATGGTGAGTGCCGATCGCAACTTGTTGCCGCGCATCGCCTCGAACGCGAGCACCACTCCTTCAGCCGCGTTCGCGAGCTGGACGAATCGCACTATTCCTGCCTCAGCGCCGCAATCGGATCGAGCCGCGACGCGCGGGACGACGGATACACCCCGAACAGCACGCCGGTGCCGGCGCCCAGCACGAGGGCGAGCGCCACGGACCACGCCGTCACCCGGGCGGGCAGCGGAGTGAAGCTGGCCACCAGTTCGGCAAGGGACCACCCGGCCGCCACACCGATCAGCCCGCCGAGGCTGCTGAGAATCACGGTCTCGACCAGGAACTGTCGCCGGATATCACGCCGGTTCGCGCCCAGTGCCTTGCGCACACCGATCTCGCGTGTGCGTTCGCTCACCGACATCAGCATGATGTTCATTACCACGATCCCGCCCACCACGATGCCGATGCAGACGACGGCAGGGACCACCGCAAACAGCAGCGCGGTCAAGGTCTGCCAGAAGGCGATCAGGGCATCGGCCTTGTCCACCGTGAAGTCATTCTCCTCACGAGGGCGCAGCTTGTGGGCCAGCCGCATTGCCTCCTCAGCGCGATTCATCGCCGCGGGGATCTCCTGGGCATCTCGCATCTTGACGGAGATTACCGTGGTGGATCGCCGTCCGTAGATCGCCTCGAACGTGGTGAGCGGCATCAGGACGAAGCCGTCGAACGACTGTCCGAGTGTGGTGCCCTTCCTGGCGACCACGCCGCGCACCGAGAATTCCCGCCCCGCGACGCGCACGCGCCGGCCGATCGCCATTTCGGGATCCGGGAAGAGCTTGTCGGCCACATCCCAGCCCAGCACGACCACATTGCGCCGTCGCTCGACATCCTGCTCGGACAGTTCCTGGCCAGCGGCGAAGCGGTAGTCCTGGACCAACTGGTAGGGCGGGGTGATGCCGAAGACGAGGGCGTTGCCTACGCTCTGGTTCCGGTGGACGACATCCGAGGAGGGCGTGGGCCAGCCAGACTGGAGGGCGACGGCCTCGGCGTCGGGCAGGGCGCGCTCGACCACCGCCGCGTCTTCGCGAGAGATGAGCGGCCGCATATTGAGTCGGCGGACTTCTTCGTCATCGAGAAGGCCGACAGAAATGGGTGTCCGGCGGACCTGGAAGGCGTTCGTGCCGATGATGGCGCCGGTGAGATTCTCGCGAACGTAGAAATTCATTCCCTGGATCACGGCGACAACCGTGACCAGGAACCCGACCGAGACGATGATGCCCAGCAGCGTGAAGAAGGACCGAAGCTTTGCGCCCCAGATCGTTTGCAGGGCGAGGCGGATGGCCTCGGAGTAAGACATGGATCGAAAGGTAGCGGCACCCGGACAGAACCCGGGCGCGCATCCTGTTGCCTGTCAGGGGAGGACCACGTAAGGGCGCAGCAGACTGCGCCCTTACTCGTAGCGGAGCGCCTCGACCGGATCGAGTCGCGCGGCCTTGTTGGCGGGATAGAGCCCGAAGCAGATGCCGGTAATCACCGAGGCGATGATGGCTGCGGCCACCGACCAGAGCGGGACCGTCGCGGGGATCGGGGTGAGATGGCTGATTCCATAGGCGATGGCGGCACCCGCTGCCATACCGCAGAGCCCGCCCAGCAAGGTCAGGGTGGCGGCCTCGACCAGGAACTGAAAGAGAATCTCGCCGCGGGTGGCGCCGAGCGCCTTCCGGACACCGATCTCTCGGGTTCGTTCGGTGACCGAGATCATCATGATGGCGATGACCCCGACGCCGCCGACCATCAGCCCGACGCTCGAGAGCG
This sequence comes from Gemmatimonadota bacterium, assembly GCA_040389605.1. Classification (GTDB taxonomy): domain Bacteria; phylum Gemmatimonadota; class Gemmatimonadetes; order Gemmatimonadales; family GWC2-71-9; genus Palsa-1233. The sequence goes on along the minus strand of JAZJZU010000007.1, from coordinate 29,119 downwards.
CGAGCATCACCAGGAAGAAGCCGGCCGTCATACTCTTGAACGATTCCAGGAACTGCTCGCCGGAGATGACGTCGAAATTGTTCTCTTCGCCTGGCTTGAGGCCGCGCTTCACGCGCATCGCCGCGGTGACCTGGTCGATCGCCTCGCTCTGCGAAATGGTCGGCTCGGGGAACACCGCGACCTGCATCCAGCCCCAGGTGAAGCTCGCAGTCTTCACGAAGGTGGAGTGCGGAATCACGAACTTCTCGCTCCCGCCATTGCCGAACAGCCCTGACGGGTCTTCGTAGAGCCCGACGACGGTGAAGGGGACGCCGAAGATCTTGATCACCTTGCCGAGCGGATCGACGCCGGGCGTGAGGGTCTCGGCGGCCTTGTCGTTGATCACGACCACGTAGGCGCCCGCAGCGTTCTCGATGCCGGTGAAGTTCCGGCCATCCATCAGCCTGCCACCCTCGACCATCATCCAGGTCTCGTCCACGCCATCGATCTGCGTGTTCTCGATCGCCTTGTCACCGATCGAGACGCGGGAGGACGCCCCTTCGCGAACGTTCACGGCCTTGACCCCGGGGAGCCGGCGGATCATCTCCGCCTCCTCCCGCGAGATCTGCGGCCGGCGGCGCCAGGGCGACATCTCGTCGGAGCCGTCGGAGATGGTCGGGCCGTCGCGGAAGTAGCGCATCACCCGGAACTGATTGGGCCCCGCGCGCTCGACCACCTCGGTCACCGAGGCCTGGATTCCGGTGATCATCGACGCCATCGCGATGACCACCATCACGCCGATCGCGATGCCGAGAATGGTGAGGGCCGCGCGCATCTTGTTGGCGCGCACCGAATCCAGCGCGAGTGCCACGCCCTCGAACCCGCGCGCGAAGAGATTGCCGCGACCAAGTTGCGCGCTCATTCCTGCCTCAGTGCGGTGATGGGATCGAGACGAGAGGCCTGACGGGCGGGATAGACGCCAGCGACCATCCCGACAAAGATGCCGAGGCCCACGCCGAGCCCGACCGACCAGGGGGCGACGGCCGCCGGAAGCGGCGACAGGGCCCGGATGGCGAAGGCCAGCAGGATGCCGGCCCCGATGCCGAGCACGGCACCCGTGACCGAGAGGGTTGCCGATTCCACGATGAACTGGGCCATGATGTCACGCCGCTTGGCACCGAGCGCCTTGCGCACCCCGATTTCGCGGGTGCGTTCGGCCACGGCCATCAGCATGATGTTCATGATCACAATGCCGCCAACGACCAGCGAGATCGCAACGAGTCCCGGCAGGGCCAGGAAGAGCACCTTGGCGATCTTGTCCCATTCCGACAGCGCGGCTTCAGCACTCTCGAGGTAGAAATCGTCGGGTTGCGACGGCTTGAGGCCCCTGCGCACCCGCATCAGGGCTGTGACCTCGGCCATTGCGGCGCGCATCTGGGCCGGATCCTCGGCCTGGATATGGAAGTCGTCGATCACGTGCGGACGGTTGACGAGCCGGCGCGCGGGAGAGGTCAGTGGCGTGATGACAAACTTGTCGAGCGAGATGCCGAACAGGGTTCCCTGCTTCGCGACCACGCCGATCACGCGATGGGGGAGCCCACCGACCGAGATGGTCTGTCCGATGGGGTCGCGGCCCTTGAAGAGCTTCTCGCCCAGCTCATAGCCCAGCACGACCACCGATGCGCCGATGCGAACCTCCTGCTGCGTGAAGGGGCGTCCCTCGGCGATGTCGTAGTGCTTGATCTGGAAATAGGAGGCATCGGTGGTCGTCAGCTGGATCTGCTTGGCCTCCAGCCCTCCCCACTCGAGCGTGATCTGATCGAACCCGGCGCGCGCAAAGCGTGCCGGTGTCTTCATATTGGCTTCGAGGTACGCCGCGTCCTCAGTGGTGATGCGCGGATTGCGCTGCCACTGCCGCCACTGCTCGTCGCTCGACGGGCCCGTCTGGATGTTCGGACGTGACCGGACCTGAAAGGTGTTGATCCCGATCAGGGCACCGGCAAACTTCTCGGTCATATAGACGTTCATCCCCTGCACGATGGAAACCACCGCGATCAGGAACGTCACACCGATCAGCACCCCGACCAGCGAGAAGAAGCTCTTGAGCTTCTGCGCGCGGATCGAGGAGAAGGCCAGCCGGACTGCCTCGAAGAAGGGCATCTCAGGCGGCCGCGCTGGTGGCCGGAGGAGGGTTCATCCGGTCGCTGTCGACTCGCCCGTCGCGGAGCACCACGACCCGACGCGCGTGGGCGGCGATGTCCGGCTCGTGGGTGACGAGCAGGACCGTCTGTCCCTGCGCGTGCAGTTGTCCGAAGACCCGCATGATCTCCTCACTCGTGACCGAGTCGAGGTTCCCGGTGGGTTCGTCGGCCAGGAGAATCGACGGTTCGTTGACGAGTGCCCGCGCGATCGCCACCCGCTGGCGCTGCCCGCCGGAGAGTTCGTTGGGCTTGTGGTGCATTCGCGAGCCGAGGCCGACGCGCTCGAGCGCGGTCTCCGCGCGGCGCTTCCGTTCCTTCCCGGAGACGCCGGCATAGACTAGCGGCAGCTCCACGTTGGCAAGGGCCGACGCGCGCGGGAGCAGGTTGAACGTCTGGAACACGAAGCCGATCTCGCGATTGCGGACCCGGGCGAGGTCGTCGTCGGCCATCCGGGACACCTCGTGCCCGTTGAGCCAGTACGCTCCCCCGGAGGGGGTATCGAGGCAGCCCAGCATATTCATCATCGTGGACTTGCCCGAGCCCGACGGTCCCATGATGGCGACGTACTCGTTGCGGGCAATGGTCAGGTCGACGCCGCGCAGTGCCTGCACGCGCTCGCTGCCCATCTGGTACTCGCGGGTGATGCCCTCAAGGCGAATGATTTCGGAGTTCACGGCTTCTTGACCTCCGCAGGCTTCTCTGCGGCCTTCACCCGGGTTGAATCCTTCATATCGCGAATGGCCTGGTAGCTGCCGGCCACGATTGACTCGCCCGCCTTCAGGCCGTCGAGGACCTCGAAATACTCATCGCCAGCGATGCCGACCTTGACCGGCCGGAACATTGCGACGCCGTTGTTCACCACGAACACGCCCTCGACATCCTTGGGCTTCTTGCCGTTGGCTGTGTCGGCGACGGTCACGGGTGCGGCCGGCTTGACCTCCGATCCGACCGCTGAGTGCGCACGAGCCGTCAGCGCAATGATCGGGATGCTCAGCACGTTCTTCCGGGTGTCGGTAATGATCCGGGCCGTCATACTGAGGTCGGGGCGGACATCGGCCGGCGGATTGGTGAGCGTGACCTCGACCTCGAAGTCCACCGCACGATCCGTCGTGGTGCCGGTCGCCACCGTGGCAGCGCTGTTGGCGATCTTCGTGACGCGGCCCACGAACGTGGTGTCGGGGAAGGCATCGATGGAGACGGCCACCGAATCGTTGAGCGCGAGGCGCACCACATCGGTTTCATCGACCTTCACCTTCGCCTGGATCACCGACAGGTCGGCGATGCGCATCAGCAGGCCCGTCTCGCGCGAGAACGTGCCAGGCACGGCGACTTCGCCTTCCTCGACCGCGAGGCGCACGACCCGCCCGCTGATGGGCGAGAAGAGCCGCGTCCGGGCCAGGTTGTCCTGCGCTTCCTTGAGCGAGGCTCGTGACTGCAGGACATTCGCTTCACTCGCCTTCAGGACGGCATCGGCCACGTCGAAGGCCTGTTGCGCCTGCTCGATCGATTCATCCGTCACCAGGGTGGGCGCCGTCCGCTTCAATTCCTTCGAGCGGTCGAGCGCGCGCTTGGCCTGGTCGCGATTCGCCTTGGACTGCATCAGCTGCGCCTGGACGGACGTCAGCGACGCGGTGGCGCGATCGACGGCGCCCTTGAACTGCACCTGATCGAGATCCACGAGCAGCTGACCCTTCTTGACGAGGTCGCCTTCCTTCACGGTGATGTGCAGGATCCGCGCGGTGACTTCCGAGGAGATGTCGACCTGGCTCTTCGCCTCGATCTTTCCGCTCGCCGTGACGGCTGCGATCAGGTCGCGCGTGCCCACGGGTTCGATCCGGACCTCGACGGCCTGGTTCTTGGCACGGGATGCGCGGATTGCGCTCCACGCCACAATGAGGACCACCGCGCCGATCCCGAGTACGATTTTGGTTCTACGAGACATCTGGATGTCCTCTGTGCGTCAGCGAAGTGGGCGACCGACGACGGCTTCGAGCCCGACGACGGCGAGATGGTAGTCATACACGGCGGTCACGTAGTCGGCTTCGGCCTGCGTGACGGCGTTCTGCGCATCGGAGACCTCGAGGGCCGAGCCGTTGCCGATGCGGTACTTCTCCTGGGCGAGCCGCAGCTGTTCACGTGCGGCAGTGCGGTTCGTGTCCTGAATGGCCGCGGCAAGCCACGACGTGCGAACCGCATTGAGCCGCGACTGGAGCTGCCCGTCGACCGAGAGGGCCTGGGCCCGCAGCGCCTCGCGCGCGTCATCCTCCGCGGCTCGCGCCTGCGAAACCCGCGTCGAGCGCGAGAACCCGTCCCAGATCGGCAGCGAAATACTGGCCGAGACCGAGACCGGCTGCCGCGTGAAGGAGAACGGAAAGACGCTGTTGTTGCTCCGGATCGATTGCGCGACCTCGGGCTGGAGCGCGGCGCCAGTGGCATCGAGGCCGGCGTAGGCGTTGCAGTCAGAGATGATGCCGCCATTCGGGGCCGGGTGCGGAGACGTCAGCCGCGACAGGATGCCGTTCTGGAACTGGCAGTTCGCGGCACTGCCCTGGGCACCCGAGAGACGGTTGCTCAGCAGGGCGTTGACGTCGGTGTACTGCTGTGTGTAGCCGCTGAGCCCCGTCGAGATCGAGAGCGACGGGAAGTATTCCGATTTCGCCGAGCGGACACCGAGGTGAGCGGCATCGGCCTGCGCGTCGAGGGCACGCAATGACGGATTGTGCTCCGTGGCCAGGCGGCGCAGCTCGCTGATGTCGAATCGCAGCTCCGTCAGCGGGAACGCCTCCGAGAGGACCAGCGAGTCGAGCCCATCACCCGTCTGAACGCCCATCAGGCGGAAGAGTTCAATCTTCGCGTCGTTCTCGGCCTGGAGCGCCCGGAGCAGCTGCACGTCAGCGCGGGCCTTCGTGACCTCGGCCTGCCGGACGTCCAGGATCGTGGCCTGGCCGACCTGGTTGCGGGCCCGGGCCAGCTCGAGGAAGTCCTGGTTCCGGAGCACCTGCTGCCGTGCGACGGCCACGGTCGCCGCCGCGCGAAGGGCAGTAACGTATTGGGAGGTCACGGCCTGGGTGAGGGAAACGCCCGCGCCGGTGATATTCTCTTCGGTGGCCCGCTGCTGTGCCTTGCTCTGGGACGCCCCGATGAAATTCCGGGCGCTGAGGTCCCAGCTCGCACTCAGCCGGTAATTGGAGGAGACCGTCGGCGACGACTGGGCGAAGACAGTGCCGTTGAAGGTCGACTGACCGCTGCCGGTGTAGCTGACCCCGCTGCTGGCATTCAGGGTCGGGTAGCGGGCCCACTCGGCCGAACGCACGGCTGCCGCTGCGGGGTCGGCATCGTTGAGGGTCTGGCGATAGGTTGGCGAGTTCCGCCGGGCAAGCTCAAGCGCCTGGGGAAGCGAAAGCTGGCGTGGGGTCGTGGGAACGGCCTGTGCGACCACCATCGCCGGCGAAAAGGCCAGCAGCAGGGCCAACACACGTCCAACGCGACGACTCGTCATGTGCAGTCTTCCTCGGAAAGATGGAGTAATTCTGTGAGCCATACGGGGGGTCCGGGGTGAAGTTTCAAGGTGCTACATCCCCTCCGGGACTCTCCGTACTGGCCCTGGGCGGCGCCGTTCTTCTCAGCACTGAGGTAGCGCTGCAGGGCGAGTGGCCCGGCCTGGCGCTCGCTGGCGTCGGCGTGGTTGCCGCCGCGGTGCTGCTCTGGCAGCGTGATCGCCGCCATCGGCACCTTCAGGCCCTGATGTTGGGAATCATAGGCGCATTGCTGCTGGCGTCGGCCTGGCGGGTCCGAACTCATTCGCTCGCTCCCGGTCAGGTTTCTGCGGCTGCCGCAGTCGAGGCCACGCAGCAGCGGGATCGGCTGCTCTCCAGTGCGATCGCCGCCGCTCGGCGGAGCGCGGTGGTCGCGCTGTCGCGCGCCGCCTCGCTCCCCGCTCCCGCGATTCCCGCACTCGCCGACTTGTTGAGCGGACAGGCGCTTGAGCAATCGCTGGTCCTTTCGGCTGGCGATACGATCCTCGCCGTGGCGGGACCGCACCGGTTTGCTCCATTGAGTGGGGACGCTCCGCTGGCATTGGTGGTCACACCCTTCATCCGGCAGCTGGTGGTTCGCGAGGTGCGTGGCAGCCGCGTCGCACAAGTGGGTTTGCTGCTCGACGCATCCACTGGAGTCGTGACCGCGGGTCCGGCCCTCGCGGGTGCCTCGGCGGGCTGGCAGGGGGTCGAGTGGGCGTGGACGCTGGCCGACACCGTTGTGCGATTTGGCTCCATCGGAGACGCCGTGGCCGGCGTGCGCGAGGTGATGCAGCCCGTAGCGTCGCAACCGGCGGTCGTCCAGGCCGCCGAGCGCGAACAGGTCCGCTGGCTCATCGGTGGCGCCCTTCTGCTCCTCGGCGTCACGATGCTGCTTGCGGCACCGGCAACAGCTGGCCGCGCCGTGGCGATGCTCCTGATGTTCTGGAGCGCGGTGCGGCTGGGCATCGCACCGGCCGCGCTGGGGCTGGCTTCGCTCTGGGCCCTGGTGGCGGCGTCGGCACTGCTGCTCGTGGGCATCCTGCTTTGGCGGAAGCCGCTTCGCCGCAGCCCGATCGGCGTGCTGGCCTCGCTGCTGCTGCTGGCGACCTGCCCGCTCCTGGTGTTGCGCGCCGCCAATGTGATTGTGCCGGTGGGCGAAGTGGATTCGCAGCTTCCCTCGTTCGGGTGGCAGGCGGTGCTCGCCCTTGCTGCGGCCGCCTTCCTCACCGTTGCCACTGCTCCGCTTCGCACTCCCGACGATCGCCATAGTACGGTGCACTGGGGGATCATTTCGGTGCTCGCGACGGTGCTCGTCGGCGCGCTGGGGATCATTGCCTGGACACCATCTCCCACGTGGACGAGCTGGTCGCCGCCCTATCCGCCCGGGATCTGGGCTTCGTGGTACCGGCCCCTCTGGCTCCTTCCGCTCGCAGCCCTGCTTCCGCGCACCACGCCGCGAGCACGGCTCATTGCCATCGCCACACTGGGCGGCGCCCTGGCCGCGCTCGCCGTCTGGTCGGTGACCCTGAACCGCCGCATCGAACTCGCGACCGCCGATCTCGATCGACTCGCCGCGGGACACGACTCGGTGGCCGTGGCCGCACTGGAACAGTTTGCGGTCGACGCGAAACGCGCCCACGCGACGCGCATCGATGGCCTGTACGCTGCGTGGCGCAGTTCGGAGCTGGCGCGCGACGGTGTGCCGGTCCATCTCGCGCTCTGGAGTCGGAGCGGTGTTGCGCGCGAGAGCGTGGCGCTCGACTCCCTGAACCTGTCCTGGGGTGACCTGCGTCCGCTGGTGGAGAACGGCGATACCCTCCCGCATCACTTCGGCCTCGCACGCGACGTCGGGCATCACGAGGTACTGGTGGTGCCACTCTCGCCTGATACCATCGCAACGGTCACGATCGGACCGCGCTCGCGTGTGGTTGCGCCCTCGCGATTCGGACGCGTCGTGGGGTGGCGGAGTCCAACGCAGCCGAGCTATACCCTCCGATCGCAGCCCGCCAACGGCCGCAGCGTCGCGACCGGTTTCCGGCGCGTGGGTCGCTTTCTGCGCGCCGAGCGGGTGGTCGATCAAGGCGGTGCGCCCAGCCTGATCGCCGTGTCCATCGAAATGGCGAGTCAGCGACCGTTCGCCGTGCGCGCTGCGCTGGTGGTCCTGCTCGACGCATTGCTCTTCCTGGCGTTCTGGCTCGGGCTGCAATGGGTGCTCGGGGCCGATGCCTCGATCGCGACGCAGCTGTGGCGACAGTCGTATCGTCGCACGCTTGCCGTCACCCTCACGGCATTCTTTGTGGTGCCCGCTGCGCTCTTCACGCTCTACTCCGTGTTGCGCCTGCGCAGCGAGGCGGCCCGTGAGCGCACCGCGGAGGTCTCCACCACGCTGAAGGATGTGGAGGTGGCAGGCGGATTCGATTTCGCAACGGAACCCGTGCCAGTGAGAGACTCGCTCGCGCGCGTGGCCGACAGTGTCGATGCCGAGCTCGCGATCTACCGCCGCGGCAGACTCGTGGCCGCGAGCGCCTCGCTGCTTGCGGAGCTGGGGCTGCTCCCGCCCGTGGTCGACCCGACGGTCCGTACGAGTGCAGGCGGCGAAACCTCGGCGCTGGCGACCGGACTGCCGGCCGACCGGTTGCGCATCGGTGTCACAACCGTCGGCTCTCCTGCATCGGGAACATTGCTCGCCGCTGTCCTCCCTGGCCGCGACAATAATCTCGCCCGCGAACAACTCGATCTCGCCTTGCTGCTTTTGCTCACGTCGCTGGCGGGGACGCTGGCGGCAGTCACCGTGGCTGGCTTTGTCGCACGCGCACTCGGCGAACCGATCGGTGTGCTGCAGCGCACGGCACTCGCGATTGGACGGCGTGAGTCCCCGCCACCTGTTGGGTCGGTCCCGGCGGAGTTCGCGCCAGTCTTTGGTGCGATTCGCCAGATGGAACTCGACCTGCACACCAGCGAGGCCCAGCTGGAAGCCGGGCGGACCCGAACGGCGGCAATCCTCGCGACCGTCGCGACCGGGGTGATCGGTGTTGATGCCGAGGGGAACGTGATCCAGGCCAACCCGCGATCGGCCGAATTGCTGGGTCGCCTGATGGAGGTGGGGCGACCGATCGCCCCGCAGCTTCCGGCGGGCTGGGGCGTGGTGGCCGAGGGGGTGCTGCGGCTCCTGGGTCCGGATACCCGCGACGCCGAGAGTCGCGAGATCGACATCAACGATCAGCGCCTCGCCGTCACCCTGGCGCCGCTGGGAGACGGCGGGCTCGTGCTCGCGATCACCGACATCACCGAGGCGTCGCGGGCGGCCAGGATCGTGGCCTGGGGCGAGATGGCGCGTCAGGTGGCACACGAAATCAAGAACCCGCTGACACCAATGCGCCTCGGTCTGCAACATCTCCGGCGGATCCGTGCCGACGAGCATCCCGATTTCCCGCGGCTCGTGGACGAAACAGCCGAACGGCTGCTGGGCGAAATCGAACGGCTCGACCGGATCGCGCGCTCGTTCGCGCGCTACGGTGCTCCCCCCGAGCGTCCGCACGCCGAGCCGGAGAAGATCGTTGTCCACGAGGCCGTGGCCGCGCTCGCGTCGCTGTACGACCTGGGTGACGGCGGGATCGAGGTGATGTTCGAGGGCGACCGCGGGCTGGTCGTGCTGGCTCCCCGGGAGGAACTCGCGCAGGTCCTCCTGAACCTCGTCGATAACGCGAGGGAGGCCGGGGCGACGGTCGTCCGCTTCCAGGCGGCCGATGCGCGGCTCACCATTCGAGACAACGGACAGGGGATTCCCCCCGACCAGCTGGCCCGGATCTTCGAACCGACCTTCTCGACGACCACCAGCGGCACCGGGCTGGGGCTGGCGATCGTTCGCCGGCTGGTGGAGGGGTGGGGAGCCACCATCGCGGTGGCGAGTGCGGAGGGGGAGGGGGCAACGTTTACCATCGACTTCGGTTCAACCCCTGCGGGCCGCCGGGCGTAACTCAGTCGTGCTGTCAGGGGCCGATTCCCGGTTCCTCGGTGGGTTCACACGTTCACATCGGAGTTTCACTATGAAGTCCCGTTTTGCGCTGCTGGCCGTGCTGGTCGTGGCTGCTTCACCGCTGGCTGCGCAGGGTGGTGGCGGTGGCGGGGGAATGGGCCGCGGTATGGGTGGTGGGATCAACGTCGAGCAGATGACGACGCTCTACTCCCTGACCCCGGACCAGGTGGCCAAGGCCACCGAGCTCAAGAAGGCGTACGACGCATCCACCGCCGGCGTTCAGGCGTGGATGACCAAGCTGCGCGAGAGCGGCGATATGGCGGCAATGCGCGACGCCCCGGGTGCCGCCGACTCGATGAAGAAGATGACCACGGCGCGCGAGGCCTACAACGCCGAGTTCAAGAAGATCCTGACGCCGACCCAGGCCGCCAAGTTCGACTCGGTCGCGGCGGCACGTGCCGCCCGGATGCGTCCCGCCGGCGGAATGTGATTCGACGGCTGGTTGTTGTTGCGGTAATCCTGGCCGGGTGTCGGAGCGATCCAGCTCCGGCGCCCGGCCTGGCATCCGGCCCTGCCGACTCGGCGCGGCCATCGGTCGATGGAGCCGGGAGCTTTGCCGAGCTCGTGCCCGGCGATACCGCGGCCGTGATCACGATCCTGCGGCGCACGATGCAGGAGATCGATGGAGCGCTTGCAGGCTACGTGCGGCGCGACACCGTGCTCGACGCAATGCCAGGTCAGGGCCCCCGCACCGTGTCCGTCTGGCTGGAGCAGGACATCCCCCGAAAACTGACGGTGAGCGAACCCAACGAGTCCGGGAAGATGCTGGCCGAGTCAAACTTCTGGTTCGTGCAGGGAGAACTCCGCGTGGCGCAGCAACCGGAGGACTCCTATGCCTTCGACGCCGACCGGATCATCGTCTGGACCGATCCCAGCCTGGTCCCGATCGTCGACATCACGCCGGAATTGCGAATGCAGCGTGAACACGACGTGGTGGAGCAGGCCCGCCACTGGCTGGGCATCTTCGGCGTGCGATTGCCGTAGCAGGCGAGTGCTCCTGGGCGTTCCGCGTCACGCCAAGCACTGCCGCGTTCGTTCGTCGCATCGCCGCCCCAGCATCCCCCCAGCATTCGAGCTTCCTTTCCGGGAGCCCGCCCTGCTTGCACGCATCCGCTCGGCCACCGTCCTCGGCGTCGAGGCCTTGCCGGTCGATGTCGAGGTCGACATCGCCAATGGGCTTCCGTCGTTCACCACGGTCGGCCTGCCGCTCGGCGCGGTCAAGGAAGGCCGTGAACGCGTTGCGGCGGCACTGGTCAACAGCGGTTATCAGCTGCCGCTCCGACGGATTACCGTCAATCTCGCGCCCGCCGATATGCAGAAGCGCGGGAGCGCATTCGACCTTCCGATCGCCATCGGCATCCTGGTCGCCAGCGGGCAACTTGAGGCGGGTGCGCTCGACACCACGCTGCTGCTGGGCGAACTCGGCCTCGAGGGCGACCTGCGCCCGGTGCGCGGCGCACTGCCGATGGCACTCGCGGCGCGCGCGCTCGGCCACACCGAAATGCTGCTGCCCACCGGCAACGTCGCGGAAGCGGCGGTGGTGGCAGGCATCGCGGTGCGCGGTGCGGCGACGCTGCTCGACGTCACGCGTCATCTCCGTGGCGAAGCGCGACTCCCGGCCGTCACCACGGACACCGACGAGCTGATGCGCAATGCACCGCTGGGCACTGCAGACTTTGCCGATGTGAAGGCACAGGCCGGTGCCAAGCGCGCACTCGAGGTCGCCGCGGCCGGCGGGCACAACGTGCTGCTCATCGGTCCGCCCGGTGCAGGGAAGACAATGCTCGCCCGGAGGCTGCCCAGTATCCTGCCGTCGCTGACACTCGCGGAAGCGCTCGATGTCACCCGGATCCATTCGGTCGCCGGATTGCTCGCCCCCGGTCAGGCACTGGTCACGCGACGGCCCTTCCGTGCCCCGCACCACACAGTGAGCTATGCCGGGCTGATTGGGGGCGGCGCCATTCCGCGTCCGGGCGAGGTCTCACTCGCGCACCACGGTGTGCTCTTCCTCGATGAAGTCGCAGAGTTGCCTCCGAATGTGCTCGAAGTCCTGCGGCAGCCGCTTGAGGATGGACACGTCACCATCTCACGCGCAGCAATGACCCTCGGGTATCCGGCGCGCTTCCTCTTCGTGGCCGCGATGAACCCCTGCCCGTGCGGGCACGCGGGCGATCCCACGCGTTCGTGCCTCTGCCCGCCGCTCGCGGTGCAGAAATACCTCGCGCGGATCTCGGGACCGCTCCTCGACCGGGTCGACATTCACCTGAGCGTCCCTCCGGGGGCTTACAACGATCTGGTGACCCGGGTGCCGGCCGAGAGCAGCGCGACGGTGCGCGCGCGGGTCGAGGCCGCGCGGGCCCGGCAGCTGGCGCGGTTCCGCCGGATTCCCGGCATTTACGCCAACGCGCATATGGGGCCGCGCGAACTCGCGCGGCTAGTGCGCATCGATGCCGCAACCGAAGCAGTGCTCAAGAGCGCCATCGAGCGACTCGGGCTCTCGGCGCGCGCGTATCACCGCGTGCTCAAGCTGGCGCGCACGCTCGCCGACCTGCAGGGCGTGGACGAGATCACGCCTGCGCAGGTGGCCGAAGCGATTCAGTACCGGGTGCTGGATCGGGGGGAGGGGTAACGGGCTGCGGTCGTCGCATTCCCGGGGGCCACATCGTGACGTTGGCGCTGACGTATTCCCCGGTGGGGCCGATCACCGGATCATCGCACTTGCCACCGAATGAACCATCGCCGTCGCGATAGAGCGTGCAGAAGAACGGACGCGGCCCTCCGGCTGCCCAGAGAAAGGTCAACCGCGCACCCTTGAGCTTCACGCCGCCCATAATGGTCGAGGGTCCGTTCGGGATGCGCAGTTCGATCTTCGGCCTCTGCGCACTGCCGCTCACGATCCACGTCACGCCGTAGGGTGTGTCGTTGGCCGGGGTGATCTCGCCGCGCCACCGGCCAGGCACCAGGGTGTCGCGCTGGGCCGCTGCCGGGGAAGTCAGGGCGCAAATCGTGACGGTGAGGCATACCGCAAGGCGAATCAGGGTCATCCTGATACTACGCGCCGTGCTCCGGCGCCGTTGCCTCGCGTCCTCGCGCCTCCACCTCCCAGCTCGTGATGATCTCGCCGCCACGAATGCCGTGCACGCGATCGGCAAGGTGGACCACGATGCAGACGTGGTTGGGGATGATCCGCACGCGATCGCCAATCCGGGGGCGCCACGGGGTCCCGCTGAGGTCGAGCATCCCGTGTTCTTCGGACATCGCCGACACGATCACATCCGGGTGCGAATGAAGCACGCCAAATCCCGGCGCCTCGACTCCACGGATCGGCTCGCGACCAAGGGCCTTGGTGCCCGCATCGACAACCGCCTGTCCTGACACGGCCACGCTGATCACGGTGGCCAGCACCGTCAGCGCGCACTCGTCGATGGTACAGCCCCCGATTGCGGCGGTGGTGCGGTCATTGTAGACGGAGGTGCCGGGGCGGATTTCGGTGAGTCCGGCGACGTGATGCGACTGCCATAGCGTTGGTGTCGATCCCGCGCTGACGACGGAAGGCGGGAGGCCCGCAGCGGTGAGCGCCGCGATCGTGGCATCGATCCGGGAACTCAAGGCGCTGAGCTCCGGAGAGACGCCGTCTACGACAGTCCGGATATGCCCTGGATAGCAGCCGATCCCGAGCCAGCGCAATCCCGCGGTATCGGCCGCCCGGCGTGCCAGCGCAACCGCATCCTCCACACTGCTGACGCCGGTGCGGTGCATCCCGACATCGAGTTCCACCAGTACTCCGATGTCCCGGCCAGCGAGCGCGCTGGTCCGGGCGAGTGCGGCGAGTGCTTCCGTTGAGTCGAGCATCACCCGCAACGAGGTACGCGACGCGAGCTCGGCGATCCGCCTGATCCGTGTCTCGCCGATGACAGGGTAGGCGAGCAGAAGGTCCGGCGTCACCGCAGACATTACTTCTGCCTCACGTGGCGTGGCACAGGTCAGTCCGGACGCACCCGCCTCGACTTGCTGCGCAGCGACCCAGGAGGACTTGTGCGTCTTGACGTGGGGTCGGTAGTGCAGGCCGTGGGTGGCGGCGTATTCGGCCGTCCGCCGAATGTTGGCGTGCATCAGGTCGAGATCGACGAGGAGGGCAGGGGTCTCGAGCTGTGCAAAGGATTCGATCACGAGGCTGGTCCGGTATGCTGAGGCCTTGCTGCCTGGTCGGCTCGCGGCATTGCGACGGTCACTGCCAGCACCTTAACGCTCAGTCGTCGATGGGACGCTTGCGGTCGCGCTTGATGGCTCCCCGCCGCTTCTTCCCTTCGAGCCGCCTGAGCTTCGATGCCTTGGTTGGTCGAGTGGCCTTTCGTTGCTTCGGGACCTGCAACGCCCGGCTCACCAGATCGGCAAAGCGCTCCACGACTTCTTCCCGGTTCCGGAACTGACTCCGCTCGGCCTGCGCGACGAGGCGAAGTCGACCCTGGCTGTCGAGCCGCGAGGCGAGCCGGGTCAGCAGGTGCGCCCGGGTGGCTTCGTCGAGCGATGGTGATGCGGCAACGTCCCAGACGAGCTCGATCCGGGTGCTGGAGGTGTTGACGTGCTGGCCGCCCGGCCCGCCGCTCCGGGTCGCCTTGAGCAGCAACTCGTCGCGGGGGATCTGCAGATGCGCACTGAGATGGATCGGGTCGCTGTCGGCCATTGGAGCACGGTAATCACCGCCCCAGCGGGGCGATAGAGGGGCGCCCGGATTACGTTTCCGGGATGCGTTGCCTCGGTCGGATTGTCCTCCTCTTCCTGGCGCTGCTGCTGCTCGCGGCGGGCTGGCTCTATCGCACCGAGCTGGTGCGCTGGGGGCGCGGCATCCTCGATCCGCTCTCGGTCGTGCGCCGGACGGGGCATCCCTCGCCCGTGGCGACGGCATCGGCCACCTGGAAGGTCGATTCGCTGATGCGTTCCGGCGCCGACTCCATTCTCCTGACCGCCGATGAGATGGCCTCGCTGGTGGCGCGCGGCGCCGGTTTCATTCCCGAGGCACCGCTCGATTCCATCAGCGTGGAACTCGGTGACCGGTCGATCCGGATGCGGACGATGGTGAATAGTGACCGGCTCCCCGCACGAGTCATTCAGATGTTGCCAGTGACGCCCCACGGCTACCAGGAAGTCATCGCCGAGGGGGCGCTGACCCCGGCGCGCACAGGTGTCGCCGAGTGGCGCCTCGAACGCGTCCGGGTCCGCGGGCTGCCGGTCCCGAGCGACCTGGTCGCGCGCATCATCGGCAAGGCGACCGGGCGGGAGAGTGACGGCCGACTCGAAATCGCAATGCCGCGAGGCATCACCGGCTTCCGGGTGCGGCCCGAGGGCGTGGCCATCTATCGCTCGGGATCGGGCCAATGAAGGGCCGCATCCTGGTGGTCGACGACGAACGCTCGATCCGCGACATCCTCGTGCAGGTGCTCGGGTACGAAGGCTACGAGGTGAGCGCCGCTGCCTCGGGCGGTGAGGCGCTCTCGATGCACCGGAGCGCGCCGTTCGACCTGATCCTGCTCGACGTCAAGATGCAGGGTATCGACGGCCTCGACACCCTGGAACAGCTTCGTCTGCAGGACCCCGACGCCCGCGTCGTGATGATCTCGGGGCACGCCTCGATCGCCAACGCCGTGCAGGCCGTGAAGCAGGGCGCCTTCGATTTTCTCGAGAAGCCGCTCGACAGTGACCGCCTGCTCGTCACCGTGCAGCGCGCGCTGGAGCACCGCAGGCTGGTGGGTGAAAACGCCCGTCTCCGCGAGGGGCTGGCGCGCGCCACCGACTCCCGCTTCGCGATGGTGGGCGACAGCGAGGTGCTGGAACGGATCCGCGAGCTGGTGACGCGGGTGGCCCCCACCAACGCGCGCATCCTGATCACGGGCGAGAACGGGAGTGGCAAGGAGCTCGTGGCGCGCGCGGTGCACGAGGCCTCGTTGCGGAAGAAGGGTCCGTTCGTGGAAGTCAACTGCGCCGCGATTCCCAGCGAGCTGGTCGAGAGCGAGTTGTTCGGGCACGTGAAGGGGTCGTTCACCGGTGCTACGGGCGACCAGGTGGGCAAGTTCGAAGTGGCCGACGGCGGAACGCTCTTTCTCGACGAGATCGGCGACCTCGCGCTCACTGCGCAGGCCAAGATCCTGCGCGCGTTGCAGGAGGGCGTCATCGTGCGGGTCGGCGACTCCAGGACGATTCCGGTGGATGTCCGGGTGATCGCCGCTACCAATCGCGACCTCGCCGACGAAATCAGCGAGGGGCGGTTCCGCGAAGATCTCTATTTCCGCCTCAATGTGATGCCGATTCACGTGCCCGCGCTGCGGGAGCGACTGGAAGACATTCCCGCCCTGGTCTCGCATTTCGTCGCGGTCCTGGGGAACGGGCCCGGGATGCTCCCCAAGCCGTTCAGTGGTGCGGCGCTGCGCCGACTGCAGCGGCGACGCTGGTCGGGCAATGTGCGCGAGCTCCGGAACGCCGTGGAGCGACTGCTGATCCTGGCGCCGGGCGAAGAGGTGACAGAGGAGGATGTCGACGCGGTGCTCCCGGCCGAAACGGGTCCGCCGATCGAACCCGATGCCCTCGCAGCGGGTGCCGGTGACCGGACCTTCCAGGAATTCCGCGGCGACGCCGAGCGGGCGTTCATCGTGGCCCGGTTGCGGGAACACTACTGGAATGTGGCCGAGACGGCCCGAGCGCTCGGGATGCCGCGGTCGAACCTCTACAACAAGATCGAGAAGTACGCGATCCAGAGGGAGCACACGTGACAGGACCACGCGATTGGGACAAGGAGATGGCCGACATCGATCGGCTCATCGCATCCGACAAGGCGCCTCCTCCAGCGGTGCCCGCCACGGGCGGCGCGGTGGCTCGCGCAGCGGGCGCACCTGCCGCCGCGCCGGTTGTCCGCGAATCGACCGTCGTGACGCGCAAGCGCGATGCCCTCGGCGTCTGGCTGAAGGTGCTGCTCGGCGCGCTCGGCGGGACCGCCTTGCTCTACTGGCCGTACGGCAAGGCCTGCGGACCGGCGCTCTATGTCTATCTTGCCGGGGTGCTCGCGGTTGTGGCCGCGGGTATCTGGGCGATGCGCGGTTCGTGGACGCATCGTCGCGGGCTGGCCCATATCATCGGGTTGCTGGTGTTCCTCCTCGGCCTTGCGCTTGCCGCTGCCGAGTTCCTGCCACGGATGGGCTATACCACCGTCGCGCAAACCTGGACCTGTTCCTGAAGCGAGCAATGGCCAAGACATACAAGAACTTCATCGCCGGCAAGTGGGTTGCACCGACCACGGGCCGCTACTTCCAGAACCGCAATCCGGCCGACACCACCGACCTGATCGGCCGCTTCCCTGATTCGGGCGCCGAAGATGTCGCGGCGGCCGTTGTCTCCGCCAAGCGTGGTTTCGAGCAGTGGTCGCGCACGCCCGCGCCCCTGCGCGGCGATGTACTGCGCCGCGTGGGTGACCTGCTGGTGGCCCGGAAGGAGGAAATTGCCGACGCGATGACGCGCGAGATGGGCAAGGTGCTGGCCGAGACGCGCGGCGATGTGCAGGAGGGAATCGACACGGCCTATTACGCCGCCACCGAGGGGCGCAGGCTCTTCGGGCACACGGTGCCCTCCGAACTGCGTTCGAAATGGGCGATGAGCGTTCGCCGGCCCATTGGTGTGGCCGGATTGATCACACCGTTCAACTTCCCGCTGGCAATTCCGACCTGGAAGGGGTTCCCGGCACTGCTCTGCGGCAACAGCGTGATCCTCAAGCCGTCGGAAGACGTGCCGCACACCTGCCATATCCTGGTCGAGATCCTGCTCGAGGCCGGGCTGCCCCCGGAAGTGATCCAGCTCGTGCACGGCGCGGGCGTGGCGGGGAAGGCACTCGTAGATCATCCCGAGGTCACGGTGATCTCGTTTACCGGCTCGACCGATACTGGTTCCAGGATCGGCGAGACCTGCGGGCGGATGCACAAGCGGCTCTCGCTCGAGATGGGCGGCAAGAACGCGATGCTCGTGATGGAGGATGCCGACCTCGACCTCGCGCTCGAGGGTGTGCTGTGGGGCGCGTTCGGCACCACCGGTCAGCGGTGCACTGCCACGTCCCGGCTCATCGTGCACCGGAAGGTCCACGACAAGTTTGTGGCAATGGTGGCCGAGGCCGCCGAGCGGCTGGTGCTCGGCGACGGGCGGCAGCCCAGGACCGATGTAGGACCGCTGATTCACGAGGCCGCGCGCGACAAGGTGGAGCACTACGTGGAAATTGGCAGCGCCCAGAAGGCCGAGCTGGTGACCGGGGGAACCCGGCCCCGCTCGCCGAAGCTCGCCAACGGCTGGTTCTACAAGCCCACGATCTTCACGAATGTCCGGGCCGGCTCGCGGCTCGCGATGGAAGAGATCTTCGGGCCGGTGCTGAGCGTCATCCGCGTGAACTCCTACGAGGACGCCGTCCGCGTGAACAATGAGGTCAAGTACGGCCTCTCCAGCTCGATCTACACGCGCGATGTCAATCGGTCCTTCCGGGCGCTCGAGGATCTGCAGAACGGCATTACCTACGTGAACGCGCCCACGATCGGCGCCGAGGCCCACCTCCCGTTTGGCGGAGTGAAGCAGACCGGCAACGGTCACCGCGAGGGTGGATGGGAGGTCTTCGACTTCTATTCGGAGACGAAGGTGTGCTACGTCGATTTCTCGGGCACCCTGCAGCGGGCGCAGATGGATACCTACGACATTTGATCGATGATCGATGATCGATGATGGATGATGGGGGGCGGGGGAGTTGCGCGATCCGAGTTGGCGGGGGTACGCTTCACCCGTCTCCCATACAGTTGATGTTCAGCAGGTCGGCACCACACGCACGAGGTTCGTGCCATGCGACCATTGCGGGTCGGTACAGGTAGTCGCGGCGGCGGGTCCGACGAGGGCTCGCTCGATGTGTATCTCCGCGAAATTTCCCGGTATCCCCTGATCTCCCAGGCCATCGAAGTTGCCCTCGCGCAACGGATTCACCAGGGGGATCAGGAAGCGCTCGACACGCTGGTCCGCAGCAACCTCCGCTTCGTCGTCTCGGTCGCCAAGAAATATCAGAATCAGGGTGTATCGCTCAGCGATCTCATCAACGAGGGCAATCTCGGGCTGATCCGCGCGGCCCACAAGTTCGATGAGACGAAGGGAATCAAGTTCATCTCCTACGCCGTGTGGTGGATCCGGCAGGGGATCCTGCAGGCGCTCGCAGAGCAGTCGCGCATTGTCCGGGTCCCGCTCAACCGGGCCGGTGCGCTCCACCGGATCGGCCGGCGCTCCTCGGCACTGCAGCAGGAGCTCGGTCGGGACCCGACCGCGGGGGAGATTGCGGAGGGGCTGGATATCGAGGTCGAGGAAGTCGAGCGGACAATGGCGATCTCGCAGACGCACCTCTCGCTCGACGCCCCGATGACGCCGGGTGAAGACAACCGCCTGCTCGACTACCTCGCCGATGTCCACGGCCGGGAGGCAGACGCCGACACGATGGACAATGCCCTGACCGAGAGCATCGAGACCGTGTTCAAGAACCTGCGCGAGCGGGAGGCGAAAATCCTCCGGCTCTATTTCGGGCTCGATGGCCCCGAACCCCTCACCCTGGAGGAAATCGGCGCGTTGCTCGGGATCACCCGGGAGCGGGTGCGACAGATCAAGGAGAAGGCGCTGCTGCGGTTGCGCCACGCTGGCCAGGCCCAGGCCCTGGAATCGTTCCTGGTCTAGCGTTGCATCCCGGCACCGGTTGCCAGCCGGGCGCCGCGCCGATATCGTGCGGCCATGGCAACCAACCCCTCATTCGACATCTCGACTGGCGTCGACCTGCAAGAGGTCGATAACGCCGTCAACCAGGCGACCAAAGAGATCGCCGGACGCTACGACTTCAAGGGTACCCACTGCACCATCGAACTCGACCGCGAGAAGGCTACCATCGCCCTCTTTGCCGATGATGAGTTCAAGATGGAGGCGCTGCTCGATGTGGTGCGCGGGCGGCTGATCAAGCGCGGCGTGCCCACCCGCAACCTCACCGTGGGGGACAACATTCCGGCCACCGGAATGTCGGTGCGTCGCGTGCTGACCCTCGCGCAGGGCATCCCGGTCGAATCCGCCAAGAAGATTCAGCGCGCCATCAAGGATGGCGGGTTCAAGAAGGTGCAGGCCAGCATCCAGGGCGACGAATTGCGGGTCACGTCGCCCTCGCGAGACGAGCTGCAGGCCGTGATGGCGTTCCTCCGCAGCGGCGACTACGACGTGGAACTCCAGTTCGGCAACTACCGCGGGTGATACGCCGGCGCGCAGGCTGGCGCTCGGCGCTCCTGCTCGCCGGCCTCGCTTCCTGCCTGGTCAACGAGGCGCCAGAGGACGTGACGCCGCTGTTCGGGCCGGAGCCACCGATTCGGATTGGTCTGCGGGTGAATGCGCCCAGTGTGACCATCGGCAGCGATGGCGGCCTGCGGATCATCGACCTCGACGAGGGGGTGGTCGAGGAACTCGGTTCCGATGCCTCGCTCCAGGCCTCCGCGCGCAAGAACGATGTCACCGTACGGGGAGGCTCCGCCTCGGTGACGCGACGGATTCTCCAGATCGAACCGCGCGACAGTGGCGCCACCCTTCGCATCGACGGCCGCGAGTATCGCGGCACGCTCGAACTCCTCCCGGGAGCCACTGGCCTCACCGTCGTCAACCGCATCGGACTCGAGGATTACCTCCGGGGTGTCGTGGGCGCCGAAATGGGACGGCGCGCCCCCGGTGAGGAGGAGGCGCTCAAGGCGCAGGCGATCGTGTCGCGAACCTACGCGCTCCGGAACCTGGGCCGCTGGCAGGCCCAGGGTTTCGACCTGATGGCCGACGTCTCGTCCCAGGCCTACGCCGGGCTCCTCAACGAGAATCCGATGGCGACTGCCGCAGTAGATGGCACGCGCGGCCTGATCCTGACCTTCAACGGCGAACCGATCGACGCATTCTATTCCTCCACGTGCGGTGGTCGAACCGAGGATGGCTCCGCGGCGTTCTCGGGCGCCGATCGGCCCTACCTGCGGAGCTTTGCCGACGTCGATGAACGCGGAGTCGCGTGGTGTGCCATCTCGCCGCGCTATCAGTGGCGCGAGCACTGGGATGGGCGCGCCTTTGCGGCCACGCTCCGGCAAACGCTGGCGGCCGAGCGACTCTCGTCGGCCCGGGCGTCGGACCTGCGTGAAATCCGGGTGCTTGCGCGGACGCCCAGCGGCCGGATCGCCACGATCGAGCTCGCCGGGCGCGGCGGACGCACGACCGTCAGCGGTCAGGCGATTCGCCGCGTGCTGTCGCCGCCAGCGGGCGGGTGGCTCCGCAGCACCGATTTCACCGTCAGGCTGTCACGGGCCGGCAGCCGGATCGAGGCGGTCGATATCGAGGGACGGGGCAACGGCCACGGGGTCGGAATGTGCCAGTGGGGCGCGGTGGGACGCGCCCGGGCCGGCTACCACTACGACGCGATCCTGATGAGCTATTTTCCCGGCACGGAGCTGCACCGCCAGTACTGAACCAGCAGACCAAGGACGGGTGTCGATGAGCGATCGGTTGCGGCTGGGCATTGTGGGAGCGGGCGCCATCACGCAGGTGGGCCACCTCCCCGGCCTCAAGCGCGTGAAGGAGATCGATGTGGTCGGCATCTGCGACAACGATCTCCCGAAGGCGCGTGCGCTGGCGGACCGCTTCGGCATCCCGGATGCTTACGGTGACATCGA
Organism: Gemmatimonadota bacterium; assembly: GCA_040389605.1. Taxonomy (GTDB): domain Bacteria; phylum Gemmatimonadota; class Gemmatimonadetes; order Gemmatimonadales; family GWC2-71-9; genus Palsa-1233. The sequence goes on along the minus strand of JAZJZU010000007.1, from coordinate 7,656 downwards.
AGAGCTGGTGGAATACGACGCGCTCGATGCCGTCCTGATCTGCACACCCAACCACCTGCACGAATCACAGATCCACGCCGCCGTCGCGTCGGGCCTGCACGTCTTCGTGGAGCGGCCACTGGCGCTGACCTCGGCCGGAGCACAGCGACTCGCGAAGGTCGCCGCCAAGCACGACCGCGTCGTGATGGTCGGCGCGAATCACCGCTATCGTCCCGATGTCCAGCAGATCCGATCGTTCGTGCAGAGCGGGGAACTGGGCGACCTCGAATCGATTCGCGCCTGGTGGTTTCTCGCGCGCGCTGGTCGGGCGTCCCTCGGCTGGCGTCAGAAGCGCGACCAGGCCGGCGGCGGGGCGATGCTGGATCTCGGCCTCGGGCTGCTCGACCTCTCGCTCTGGATGACCGGATTCGCTGCGCCGCAGCGGGTGTCGGCGGTCTTCCCCGAAAAGGGCCGCGAGAAGTCGCTGGAACAGTCCGGCACCGCGATGGTCGCGCTCGAGGGCGGCACTTCCATTCACCTCGATACCTCCTGGCGCTTTGTCGGCCCGGGTGATCGCTTCGGCATTGCGGTGCGCGCGACTCGAGGGTCAGCCCGCATCAACCCCCTGGCGATCTGGAAGGAATTCCACGGCGTGGCCCAGGACGTGGCGCCGTCGGGTGCACACTCGCGCGAAACGCCATTCGCGATTGCCGTCCGGGCGCAGTGGGCCCATTTCGCTGCGGCGATTCGCGGGAATGTCCCGGCGCCTGGGCTCGCCGAGCAGGTCACCCTGCTCAAGGTGATGGAAGCGATCTACCAGTCGGCCGAATCGGGGCGGGACGTCACCCTGTGACCCCACTGCCCGCACGCGCGGCCATCCGCAGGGTTCGCGCACTGTGGCTGGTGTGCCTTGCCGTGCTGTCGTCCGCATCGCGAGCAGCCGCGCAGACGGCCGCGCCCCAGCCGGAAAACTCCCTGCAGATCTTTCTGATGACGATGGGGCCGGGGGCGGAGGTCTGGGAACGCTTTGGACACAACGCCATCTGGGTTCGCGACAGTGCCGCCGGACGCGATCTCGTCTACAACTACGGCACCTTTGATTTTCGCGATCCCAACCTCGTTCCGCACTTCGCGATGGGTCGGCCGATCTACTGGCTCGGCGTCGGCGACCTCGAGGGAACGCTGCGCGAATACGCGGCGCGCGAACGCAGCGTCGAGGTGCAGGAGCTGAACCTTTCGCCACGCGAGCGGGCAGAGATCGCGCTGCGCCTTGCGCAGAATGCCACGCCGGAACAGCGCAACTATCGCTACGACTATTACCGCGACAACTGTTCCACCCGTGTGCGTGACCTGCTCGATGGCATCCTGGGTGGAGCGCTGCGTCGCGCCACGGAAGGGCAGCCGGCCGAGGGCACGCTTCGCTGGCACACGCACCGGTCGCTGACGAATGACAAGCTGCTCTACGTTGGCATCCTGGCCGCGCTCGGGCCCGCAGTCGACCAGCCGCTCGATCAGTGGGGCGAAATGTTCCTGCCGCGGAAGCTGCAGGAGCGGGTTCGGGAGCTCAGCGTCGTGGGGCCCGACGGCCGCACGGTTCCGCTGGTGAAGCGTGAAGCGCGCCTGGTCGACATCGACCGCTACCGCGTGGAACCTGAGCCGCCCAACTGGGGCCCGCTCTTCTCGCTCGTGGCGATTGCCGTGACGCTGCTGCTGCTCTCGGGACTGATCGCCGGACCGCTCGGGGTGCCGGGCCAGATTGCCGGTGCACTCTGGTTGCTGACCGTCGGGATCGGCGGACTGGTGCTGCTCTTCCTCTGGATCGTCAGCAACCACACGGCCGCCGCGCGCAACCACAACCTGCTGCTGCTCTCACCGGTGGCGTTGCTCGTGATCCCGGGTGTGCTGAGCGCAAGGCGACGCGGCCCGGGAGCGTGGGCTCCGCGGGCCGCGTGGTTTGTCATTGGCTCCGTCATCATCGGCAGCCTGCTGGCCGCGCTCCCCTCCATCGGCGGCCAATGGAACCTGCAGATCGCTCAGCTCACCGCGCTGCCCTCGCTCGCTGCGGCGTGGCTTTCGATCCGGCTCAGCCCCCGACGCGACCCAGCGCCGCCGTCGCCTCGGTGAATCCCGGGGCGGCCTTGACCGCCGCGCGATATGCCTCGGCCGCCTTGGCGCGGTTCCCGGCGTCCTCGAACCTGAGCCCCCGGCCAAACTGCACCAGCGCTGCCACTGGCACGCTCCCGCGCGGAATCGACGTCCTGGTGGCCCCGACGGCGGGCTGCCTGGCAATCCGGTCGGCCAGGTCGGCGATGGCTTCCGCCAGTTGTTCCCGCTTGACCAGGGCCGGGTTGCCCCGGACGACAGCGATCGGCTCCCCGGTGGTGGCATTGAGCACCCGTGCCTCGACGTGGATGTCGCCGTACTGATCGAGCAGGGTCCCGACCACGAGAACCTTGGCGCCGGCCTTGGCCGCGGCCGCCCGGGCCGCCCCGACATCGACCCGCCCCGCACGGACAGTCGAGACGGGATCGACCGCGAGCGCGGCCGAACCGCCCACCTCGGCTGAGAGCAGGGCGCTCAGGGCGCGCCCGAGGGCGTCATACTCGTCACGGGTGAGGCCCACCGATCCGTCGGTCTCGAAGCCCGCAACCGATACCCCCTGGGCGGCCAGGCGCGTGCTGGGGAGAGACAACCCAAGTGCAAGGGCGGCAATGGTTTGGAGACGATTCCGCATCTTCACTCCTGAAAGAGACTACACCTTACCATACTGGGAGACGATCCCAGGGGCAGATCTTGTACCGCCCTGCAGGTATCGGCTATATTTTCCGGCTATCGTGGTTCCGCAAGGGAACTACGGCTCAAGTGAAGGAGAGGTCCCGATGAAGCCGAATATGCACCCTGTCTACGAAACCATCACGGCGCATTGCCAGTGTGGCAACACCTTCGAGACGCGCAGCACTGCCAAGTCGCTCAGCGTCGAAGTCTGCGCCGTCTGCCACCCCTATTTTACCGGGAAGCAGCGGATCATGGATACCGCGGGCCGGATCGACCGCTTCCGCCGGAAGTACGCGACGGAACCCGCCGCCACTTCCTGACCGATGGACGACCGTCTCCGCCAGGCGCTCGCCCGGGCGGAGGAGGTCGCTCAGGGTCTCTCTGATCCGTCGGTTTCGGCCGACCCCGCCCGACTGCAATCCCTCGGTCGCGAGCACGCCCGGTTCCAGCCGATCGTGCGCGCGGCCGACAAGCTTTTCAGGGCTCAGCGCGATCTCGCCGGTGCGCGTGAAGCCGCAGCGTCGGGCGATCCCGATCTCGCCGAGCTGGCCGCTGATGATATCGCGACACTCCCGTCACAGATCGCCGAGCTCGAGGGCGAACTCGCCGACCTGCTCGTGCCTCGCGACCCACACGACGATCGTGACGCCATTCTCGAAATCCGCGCCGGAACTGGCGGCGATGAGGCGGCGCTCTTTGCGGCCGACCTGCTCCGGATGTACACCCGGTTCGCCGAGCGACACGGGCTGAAGTTCGAGCCGATGGAGATTCACGAGGGGAACGTCGGCGGGATCAAGGACGCCGTGGTCGCGGTACGCGGGCCCGAGGCGTTCGGCCTGCTGCGGCGCGAATCCGGGGTGCATCGTGTGCAACGCGTGCCAGCGACCGAGACCCAGGGGCGAATTCACACGTCGGCCGCCACCGTGGCCGTCCTCCCCGAGGCCGAAGAGGTGGACGTCAAGATCGATCCCAACGATCTCCGCATCGATGTCTTTCGCTCATCCGGCCCAGGCGGGCAGAGCGTCAACACCACGGACTCGGCAGTCCGGATCACGCACCTCCCGACCGGCATCGTCGTGAGCCAGCAAGACCAGAAGTCGCAACTGCAGAACAAGCTCAAGGGAATGGAAGTGTTGCGCGCCCGGATCCTCGATCGCCGGATCGCCGAGATTGAAGGTGCACGAGCGGCCGAAAGAAAGCTGATGGTCGGGACCGGCGATCGCTCGGGAAAGATTCGCACCTACAACTATCCTCAGAGCCGGATCACCGATCACCGGATCAACCTGTCGGTGCACAATCTCACCGATGTGCTCGACGGGAAGCTCGATGAGCTCGTGACCGCACTCCGCCGCGCAGCGCGCGAAGAGGACGCCGGTGCCTGAGTCGACGCTCACGTTGCAGGGGCTGCTGGAGAGCGCGACCGAGCTGCTCGCTGCGGCGGGTGTCCAGGAACCGCGTCGCACCGCAATCCGCCTCTGGAGCGACCTCGGGCGGAGCAGCACCGCGGCGACCATCCTCTCGCGGGGCGACCCGGTATCTTCCGACAGGGCGGTCGCGTTCCTCGCGGCGAGCGGTCGAGTGGCCAGCGGTGAACCGCTTGCCTACGTCACCGGCTGGACGGGATTCCGGCGGCTGATCCTGGCGACCGACCGTCGCGCCCTGATCCCGCGCCCGGAGACGGAGGGGATCATTGAACTGGCGCTGGGCCGGGTACGCCACGGCACCGCGGCCGACGTGGGGACCGGAACCGGGGCCCTCGCGCTGGCGTTGGCCGATGAGGGCGCCTTTGACCGGGTGATTGGCACCGACCTCTCTCCGGAGGCGCTCGAACTCGCTCGAGCCAACGGTGCGCAACTCGGGCTGGCGGTGGAATGGCTGGCGGGCGACCTGCTGGCCCCGCTGGCTGGAGAGACCGTGGACTTGCTGGTATCGAATCCGCCCTACCTGACCGAGCAGGAGTACCACGAGCTCGACCGGTCGGTGCGCGATTTCGAGCCGCGACTCGCCCTGCCGTCCGGCCCCGACGGACTGGAAGCCACCACCCGCCTTCTCGATGAGGGTCGCGCCGTGGTGAGACCCGACGGATGGATGGTGCTGGAGCTGGACTGCCGTCGCGCCCACGCGTCGGCCGCGCTGGCCGAGCGGTTCGGCTGGCGGGATGTTACGCTGCGGGATGACCTGTACGGTCGCGCGCGTTATCTGCTCGCGCGACAGGGAGCGAAGCAATGATTGAAGAAAAGGCGATGGAGCTGGGACGACTCCTCGGCCAGTCCAATGAATATCAGGCGTTGCGTCGGGCCGAGCAGAATCTGCGGGACGATCCCGACGCGCAGGGGAAGCTCGAAGCAATCTCGGCACTCACCCGGGCCTTCGACGCCCTGATGGCTGAGGGGAAAGCCCCCGAGGAATCACAGGCGCAGGAATACGAGAAGACGCTCCACGAATTCGAACTCTCCGCGCCGGGCCAGGGCTACCTCGTGGCGCGCGCGAACGTCGACAAGCTGATGCAGCGCGTCAATCAGCAGATCGCGTCGGGTATCGAGCGTGGCGCCACCAGCGGAATCATCACGCTCTGATGGCGCACGGGCTGTTCGTGGTCCTCGAGGGGCCGGAAGGCGCGGGCAAGACGACGCTCGCGGCCGGGTTGGCGGCACGGATGCGCGAGCAGGGGCTGGAGGTCGTCACGGTCCGTGAGCCCGGCGGCACACCGGTGGCAGAAGCACTTCGCGCCGAACTGCTCGACAGCGACCGCGAATGGACGGCCGAACTGGAATTGCTCTATATGGTCACCGCCCGTGCCGACCTCGTGACCCGGGTGATCCGTCCAGCGCTCGAGGCGGGGCGAGTCGTGCTGTCGGATCGGTACGACCTCTCGACGATGGCCTACCAGGGTGCGGGACGGGGCCTGCCGCGCGACCAGGTGCGCTGGGTCAACAACGCCGCCACGGGCGGGCTCCGTCCCGACGTCACGCTGGTGCTCGACATCCACCCCGAGGTTGGCCGGCTTCGCCAGCGTGCCGCAGGGAAGGGCGCCGACCGGATGGAACGCGAGGCCACGGAGTTTCACGCGCGCGTGGCGTCCGAGTATCTCACGGCGAGCGGCGAGGGGGTGCATCATCTGCAGGCCGATGCGTCACCCGAGCAGGTGCTCGTGGCAGCCTGGCGCTGTCTGGTGACCGCGCAGCCGGAAACGTTTCGGCCGGTAATGCTGTAGGGAGCAAGTCGTCAAAATGCTGCAGAATCATTCACAGAGGGTCCGATGAAGCCACGTTGGGGATTAATTGCCGTCGTCGCCGCCATCTCGTTCTTCAGCGGCGGGTGGCTGCTTCAGGGCGCGAGTGCCGCGAAGGCGCCGAGCGGTCCGCAGTTGTTGCAGGACGTGTTCGAGCGCGTCCGGCTCTACTATGTCGATTCGCTTTCGACCGACTCGCTCTACCACAAGGCGGCGACCGGCCTGCTCGATGAGCTCAACGATCCGTACACCACCCTCGAAGAGAACGACGATTACCGGCAGCTCACCGAATCGACCACCGGCAACTATGGTGGTCTCGGGATGCAGATTGACGTTCGCGATGGCTGGATCACCGTGGTCGCCCCGCTGCCGCAGACGCCGGCGGAGCGCGCCGGGATCGAAGCGGGCGACCTGATCACCGAGGTCGACGGCAAGTCAACGCAGGGGCTCAAGCAGGACGAGGCGGTCAAGACCCTGCGCGGTACGGCGGGCAGCAAGGTGAACATCAAGATCCGTCGCGCCGGCGTCCCGCAATTGATGCCGTTCTCGCTGGTGCGCGAAACCATTCACAACCGGTCGGTCTCACCTGGCGTGATGTTCGACGGCGGGATTGGTTTTGTGCAACTCACGACCGTGAGTGAGAGCTCCGCCGAGGAGCTGCGTGAGGAGATCAGCGGGCTCCTGAAGCAGGGAATGAAGGGCCTGATTCTCGATCTGCGAGGCAATCCCGGCGGGCTGCTGAATCAGGGCGTTGCCGTGTCGGACCTCTTCCTGGATCCGGGGCAGAAGATCGTCGAGACTCGCGGACGGCTGCAGGAGATGAACGCCAGTTACGCCGACCGGGCACCCCAGCAGTGGGGCACATTGCCGGTCGTGGTGCTCGTGAATGAATGGTCGGCCAGCGCGGCCGAGATCATCGCCGGCGCCCTGCAGGACAACGATCGCGCGGTCGTGGTCGGCACCGCGACCTTCGGGAAGGGGCTCGTGCAGTCGCTCTTCCCGCTGCGGCCGGGACAGGCGCTGAAGCTCACGACCGGGCGGTGGTATACGCCCAGTGGCCGGACCATTCAGCGCACGGCCAAGAGCCAGGAAGAGCAGGTACGGCAGGCCACGCTGCAGGCGTCCGGAAAGGACACTGCTGCCAAGGAACTGCCCACCTTCAAGACCATCAGCGGGCGACTCGTCAAGGGCGGTGGCGGGATCGTGCCCGACCGGATCGTGCGCGTCGACACCCTGACCGATGCCGAGCGCGAATTCGCGAAGGGCATTGGTGGCAACGTGGCGGGATATCGTGATGCGCTGGTCACCACGGCGCTCGAAGTGAAGGAAAAGAAGGAAGTCAGCGCCGAAGGATTCACCGTCTCCGACGCGATGCGTGAGGCCGTGGTGAAGCGTTTGAAGGAGAAGGGGATTGATCTCACGCCGCAGCAGGTGGGACAGGGTCGGGAGCTGCTCGATGATCAGTTGAGTTACGAGATCTCGCGCTATGTCTTCGGCCGCGCGGCCGAATTGCGCCGGCGGGGCCTCGACGATCCGCAGGTGCGGGAGGCGGTCACGCTGCTCCAGAAGGCACCCACGCCGGTGGCCCTGATGGCGGAGATCACGCGGAAGTGACCCAGGCGGCAATTGCCGTCCTGGGGTCGGGGCGCGTCGGGCTTACGCTCGTACGC
>JAZJZU010000006.1:1971-24478 GCA_040389605.1 Gemmatimonadota bacterium | reverse complement strand
GCCAACGACGGGATGGCGATCGGTGCACTCTCTGCGTTGCGCGAAGCGGGGGTGGGCGTTCCCGACGAGATCGCCATTGGCGGCTTCGACGACATCCCGATGGCGCGGTACATCGATCCGGCACTCAGTTCGGTACACGTCGACATCAGCGCGCTCGGGGAGCGCGCCACCGCGGCCCTGCTCGAGGTGCTCCGGCACCCCGGACGCCGCAGCTTCACCCGCGAGACGGCGGCGACGACCCTCGTGGTCCGCCAGTCCTGCGGCGCCCGTGTGCCCCGGCACGGGCTCCCCGTTCACTGATGGCGCTGCCCTGTAGTTCACCCTGGAGGGAGGTCGTATGAACGCTCGAGGAATGAAGCACCGATTCAACCGGTATCTGGGCGCGGTCCTCGCCCTGACTGCCGTGTTGACCGTCGGTCCGGTGTCCGCGCAGAACTCGACCGGCACCATCCGCGGAACGATTACCGTGGATGATGGCAAGCCGGGGGGCGGCGCGGAACTGATCGCCAGGAACCCCGCCACCGGCGTGTCCCGGACCGCCACGGCTCGCGCCGATGGATTCTATGTCCTGGCGGGAATGATACCGGCCACCTACGAACTCACCGTCCGACGCATCGGCAGCGGGGCGCAAACCCGGCTCGTGGTCGTGCAGATCGGCGCGGTCCAGATCCAGAATTTCAATCTCCAGGCGCAGCCGGTCCAGCTCGCCGACATCGCGGTGAACGCCGCGCCGGCCACCGAGACCCACACGTCGGAAGTGGCCACGAACGTCTCCTCGGCCCAGATCTCCAAGTTGCCGACGCCGAGCCGGAACTTCCTCGACCTGGCGGCACTCGCGCCGGGCGTCACCGTGACGGAAGACCGCGTCAACGGGAACTTCCGCACCTTCTCCGCAGGCGGGCAGGGGCCGAGCTCGGTCAACCTGTTCATCGACGGGACGTCGCTCAAGAATGATCTCACGGCCGGTGGCGTCAGCGGGCAGGACGCCTCGCGCGGCAATCCGTTCCCGCGCAATGCCATCCAGGAATACCGTGTCATCAGCCAGAACTTCAAGGCGGAATACCAGAATTCGTCCAGTGCGATCATCACTGCCACCACAAAGTCGGGTACCAACACCTGGAGCGGCAACGCGCTGTTCGGCTATCAGAACCAGGGCTTCGTGGCGCTCGATTCCTTCCAGATCAAGGATCGCAACGCGAATCCGACCACCTTCAAGAAGCCGGATTACAACCGTTCACTGCTGGCCCTGAGCATCGGCGGACCGATCATCAAGGACAAGGCGCACATCTTCGCGTCGTATGAGGGGAACGTCCAGAATCGCGACAGCCGAGTGGCCATCAATACGCCGCCGAGCGGGTTCCCGGCGCTCGACTCCGTCAATCTCGGGCAGTACAACGGATCGTTCGGCTCACCGTTCCGCGAGTCACTGCTGTTCACCAAGCTGAGTTATGCGGCCTCCACCAAGTCGCAGATGGAGTTCAGCTTCAGCAACCGCCACGAGACCGACATTCGGGATTTCGGCGGCAACCAGGCCTTCCAGCGTGCCGTGGACTATCGCCAGAACGTGACCATCGCGCAGCTGAAGCACAGCATGGTCTCGGGCTCCTGGCTGAACGAAGCGAAGATCGACTACACACGTTTCCGCCGGAATCCGAGCCCGAATGATGCCGGTGTCGCCACTCGCGAGTACAACTACAGCGGTGGTCAGGCGGTGATCGGCAGCAACTCGTCTACCCAGGACTTCATCCAGAAGAGCCTCGGCTTCCGCGACGACATCACCTATTCCGGCTTCCAGATGGCCGGTCAGCACGTGGTCAAGATGGGTGCATCGTTCGATCTGGCGAAGTACGATGTGCTCAAGGACAACGACGGGACGCCACGGTTCATTTACAACGAGTCCCAGAACGGCCAGACCTACAACTTCGGGTCGCCGGGTGAACTGCGGTATGGCACTGGTGATCCGACCCTGAATACCAATAACAATAAGGTCGGTCTCTACCTGCAGGACGACTGGAGCCCGACCGAGCGCCTCACGTTCAACCTCGGCGTGCGCTGGGACTACGAGTCGCATATGCTCAACTACGACTACGTCACGCCCAAGAACGTGGTCGACACGCTGACGCGCTACAACAGCCAGCTGGTGACGCCGCTCGACCTCTCGCGTTACATCACCGATGGCACCCAGCGCAAGCCGTTCTACGGTGCCGTGCAGCCGCGCCTCGGCTTCTCGTACGCATTCGACAAGGCCGGCAAGACCACGCTCTTCGGCGGCTACGGCATCTACTACGACCGGTCGCAGTTCGACCTGTTTGCCGTGGACGAGACCCAGAAGCTCTCGCACCCGACCTATACGGTGTCGTTCGCCCCGCGCGGTGTGGCCCCCACGGGCAACCAGGTGGCCTGGAGCGACAGCTACCTGACCGCCAGCAAGGCCACGCTCGACAATCTGGTGCACAGCGTCGGCACGCCCGAAGCCTGGCTGATCGACAACAAGGCCAAGAGCCCGAAGTCGAAGCAGTTCAACATTGGTATCCGGCAGTTGATCGCCAATTGGGCCGTGTCGGCCACCTACGCCGGCGTTCGTGGTGTGGACCAGATGACCCTAAACTGGGCCAATTTCGGCCTCAACACCGACGGCTCCTGCTGCAAGAGCTTTGATCTCGGTGCGCACGGCTTCAGCAACTTCATCTACTCCACCAACGACGCGAAGACCTGGTACGACGCACTGCAGATCCAGATCGACCGTCCGTATCGTCGCGAGACCAAGCAGTCGACGGGGTGGGGTGTGGGCGTGGGCTACACCTACTCCAAGCGCTCGCTGCAGGGCGTCGACAACCTCGGCGACGTCTTTGCCTTCCCGAACACCATCGGCATTCCGAAGCATCCGTCCAATGACGAGCAGCATCGCGTGGTGGCCAACTGGATTCTTGACCTGCCGTACCTCTTCGGCATCCAGTGGTCCGGCATCGCGACCTTCGGCGGCAAGTACAAGATCGATGTGGGCTGCCCGGGCCGCTTCTGCGGTGCTGGCTATGAGCGTGGTGGCTTCACGGTGCCGGGCAGCTTCCCGTACCGGAATGTCGATATGCGACTCCGAAAGGACCTGCCCAACTTCGGTGGCAGCACACTGGGGTTGACGCTCGATCTCTTCAACGCCTTCAACCGCGCGAACCTCGGCTGCTACAACACCGGCAGCAAGACGGATCCGAACTTCGGTATGGCGGGCTGCGTCGTGACCGATGCACGCCGCATCCAGCTGGGCGCCGAATACACCTTCTGACCGAGTGGGCGGTGGGGCACCGGACCGGTGCCCCATCGTCGCTCCGCTTCCTGGGGCGATCCGAAATGTCTCTCTTCCCGGCTCGCCTCAGCTGCAGCGCCGCACTTCTGCTGGTCGCCCTGGCGAGTTGCAGCACCATCAATTCCGATCCGATTACCCCGCCGCCGTCGCCCCGCGTCGACGCACTGCTCGATACCCTTTCACGTCGCACCTTCGACTTCTTCTGGGAACGCTCTCCAGCCACGACCGGGCTGACTCCCGATCGCTGGCCCACGCAGTCGTTCTCGAGCATCGCCGCCGTTGGCTTTGCGCTCACGGCCTACGGCATCGGGGCAGAGCAGGGGTATGTCTCGCGCGAGGCAGCCGCCGAACGCACCCTGGCGACGTTGCGATTCTTCTATCAGTTGCCGCAAGGACCTGAGGCGACGGGCACGGGCGGCTATCAGGGATTCTTCTACCACTTCCTCGATCCGGCCTCGGGCGTCCGCTTTCAGACCGTCGAGCTGTCGACCGTGGATACCGCCTTGCTGATGGCAGGCGTGCTGTTCTGCCAGCAGTATTTCGACGGCGCCGGCGGATCCGAACCCGCCATCCGGGCCTATGCCGACTCGCTCTACCGCCGCGTCAACTGGAGCTGGGCGCAGCCGCGACCGCCACTCATCACGATGGGGTGGTATCCCGAGAGCGGATTCCATCACCTTGACTGGCGCGGAATGAACGAGGCGATGCTGGTCTACCTGCTCGCCCTTGGCTCTCCGACTCACCCGGTGTCCAGCGAAGCCTGGGATACCTGGAGCTCCACCTACACCTGGGGCGAGTTCTACGGCCAGCAGCACGTCGGTTTCGCGCCGCTCTTCGGCCACCACTACAGCCAGGTCTGGGTCGATTTCCGCGGGATTGCCGACAGCTATATGCGCGGGAAAGGGATCGACTACTTCGAGAACTCCCGACGCGCCACCTATGGCCAGCGCGGGTACGCCATCGCGAACCCCAACGGCTGGACCGATTACAGCGCCAACATCTGGGGACTCTCCGCATCCGACGGCCCGGCCGACGTGACCCACGCCGTGAACGGGAGCGACCGCCGCTTCTTCACCTACGCTGCCCGCGGGGCGTCGTATACGGAGATCCGTGACGACGGCACCATCGCCCCTACCGCCGCCGGCGGCTCGATTGCCTTTGCGCCGGAAATCGTCGGCCCAGCGCTCGTGGCAATGCGCGAGCGCTACGGCGATGACGTATTCGGCCAGTATGGCTTTGTCGACGCGTTCAACCCCGCGTGGCGGTGGAGCGACCCGTCGGTGCAGCAGGGCCGGTATGTCCCGGGCAAGGGCTGGTTCGACACAGACTACCTCGGCATCGATCAAGGCCCGATCGTCGCGATGATCGCGAACTATCGCTCCGGGCTCGTCTGGAAATACATGCGCAAGAGCCCCTACCTCGTGACGGGGCTGCGTCGTGCCGGCTTTACCGGTGGCTGGCTGGACCAAGCACCGTGAGCACACGCCGGACACTGCCCGCATTCCTCGCCCTCGTCGGGCTGGGTGCCTGCGGTGGGCAGCAGGACAGCGCGACGCTGAGGTTCTGGGCCTTCGGCCGTGAGGGCGAGGTGGTGCAGCAACTGGTGCGAGGCTTCGAGGCCGAACACCCGGGTGTCCACGTCCGCGTGCAACAGATTCCCTGGACCGCTGCACACGAGAAGCTGCTGACCGCCATCGTGGGGCGCGCAACGCCCGACGTGGCACAGATGGGAAATACCTGGGTGCCCGAGATGGCCACCCTCAATGCCCTCGAGCCCCTCACTGGTACCGTGCCGGACAGCGGCTACTTCCCGGGGATTCTCGCCACCAACCGGATGAATGACACGCTCTATGGCATTCCGTGGTATGTCGATACCCGGGTGCTGTTCTATCGCAAGGATATTCTCAAGCAGGCAGGATATTCCGCGATGCCCGACAACTGGACCGACTGGCTCGAGGCAATGCGTGCCGTCAAGCGCCTGGTCGGTCCGGAGAAGTACGCCATCTACCTGCCGATGAACGAATGGCCGCCGATGGTGATCCTCGGGCTCCAGCAGGGATCCGAATTGATCAATGCGAAGGGGCTCGGGGTGTTTCGCGAACCAGCGTACAGCCGGGCCTTTGACTTTCTGCTGAAGCTCTATCGGGAGGGTCTTGCACCGCCGGTGAGCAGTACGGAGATCGCGAACCTCTACCAGGAATTCGGGCGCGGCACCTTCTCGATGTATATCACGGGTCCGTGGAACCTCGGCGAATTCCGCCGCCGCCTCCCGGCCGAGTTGCAGGACGCGTGGGCGACCGCCCCGTTGCCCGGTCCCGACGGCCCCGCGTCGGGTGTCTCCCTCGCCGGTGGCTCGTCGCTGGTGGTGTTCAGGGCCTCGAAGCACGCGGCGCTGGCCCTGCAACTGGTGGAGTATCTCTCGCGCCCGGATCAGCAGGCGCTCTTCTATCGCCTCACCGGTGACCTGCCCGCGCGACGCGAGGCGTGGGCCGATTCGGTGCTCGCCACTGATCGGGAGGCCGATGCCTTCCGGGTCCAACTCTCACGGACTGTCCCGACGCCGATGGTTCCCGAGTGGGAACAGGTCACGACCAAGGTGATGGACCGGACCGAGGCCGCGGTGCGCGGCAAGATGTCGGCGGAAGAGGCACTCAAGGCGCTCGATCGCGATGTCGACCGGTTGCTCGAACGACGCCGCTTCCTGATGCAGCGCGATCTGGCGCAGAAGCCGTGAGCGGCATCGACAGCAGGGCAGAAGCCCGGGCGGGGTGGGCGTTCGTGACGCCGGCGCTGGTGCTGATCGGGGTGTTCTTTGCGATCCCGGTGGCCGGGGCATTCATCCTGTCGTTCACGGACTTCGATCTGTACTCCATTGCCAACCTCGGCAACACCCGCATGGTTGGACTCAAGAACTATCACGACCTGGCGACTTCTCCCCTCTTCTGGACGGCGCTCAGGAACACCCTCTACTTCGTGATGGTGGGCGGCCCGCTTTCCGCCGCCGTCTCGCTCGCGGCCGCCGTGCTCGTGAACGCGAAGATGGTCCGCTTCAAGCCGTTCTTTCGCAGCGCCTTCTTCGCTCCGTGGGTCACCACGCTGGTCGCGATGGCCCTGGTGTGGCGCTATATCTACCATCCGCAGTACGGGTTGCTCAACGCAGGACTCGCGCTGCTCGGCATCGGTCCGGTCGACTGGCTGGGCGATCCGCACTGGGCGATGCCGTCGCTGATCCTGCTCTCAGTCTGGAAGAATTTCGGCTACAATATGCTGGTCTTCCTGGCGGGCCTGCAGGCCATTCCCGAAGAACTCTATGAAGCGGCGGCCCTGGATGGTGCCGGTGCCTGGCGACGCTTCCGCCACGTCACGCTGCCGATGCTGGGCCCCACGTTCGTGTTCGTCGGCGTGGTGACGATGATCGCCTCGTTCCAGATCTTCAGCGAGCCCTATGTGATGACCCAGGGTGGGCCACTCAAGAGCACGCTGACGCTCGTGTTGTATATGTATGAAGAGGGCTTCCGGTGGTGGCGGCTCGGGTTCTCTGCCTCGATTGCCGTCGTGCTGTTCCTGCTGACACTGGTCGGGACGCTCATCCAGCTCCGGATCCAGCGGAGGAGCTCGCAGTGACCAGCCGCTGGAAGGCAATCGGAATGCACCTCCTCCTCGGCGTGGGGGCGCTGCTCGCCGCGACGCCATTGCTCTGGATGGTATCGGCCTCGCTGATGCGTTCGGGCGAGGCCAACAGCTCCCCGCCGCCGCTGCTGCCGCAGCACGCCACGCTGGAGCACTATCGCGCCCTGTTCACCACGCAGAGCCTGGGTCGCTATTTCGTCAACTCGCTGATCATCGCAGTCGGTGGCACCGTCCTCGCCGTCCTGATCACTGGAATGGCCGGATATGCCTTCGCGAAACTCCGCTTCCGCGGCCGCCAGTCGATCTTTCGCGCGCTGCTGGCCGGTATGGTGATCCCGGGACAGGTTGCGATGCTGCCGATGTTCATCCTGCTCCGCGAGATGGGGCTGATCAACACGCTGTTCGGTGCAATGATTCCCGTGCTGGCACCGATCTATGGCATCTTCCTGGTCCGCCAGTACGCGCTATCGATTCCGGACGACCTGCTCGACGCGGCCCGCCTCGACGGCGCGAGCGAATTCCGGGTCTTCCGCTCGATCGTCCTCCCATCCCTCGGGCCCGTGATGGCCACCCTCGGGGTCTTCACGTTCCTGAGCGCGTGGAACGATTTCATGTGGCCCCTGATCGTCCTGAGTGATGACGCCCGGTACAATCTTCCGGTCGCCCTTGCAAACCTCGCCGGCGAACACGTTCAGGACGTGGAGCTGATGATGGCGGGCTCCGTGGTCACCGTGATTCCGGTCTTCATCGCCTTCCTCTTCCTGCAGCGCTACTACATCCAGGGGATCATGGCGGGGAGCGTGAAGGGCTGATGCTCACGCTTTGCGCGCTCCTGCTGGCTGCCGCCCCTCGCGATACCACGCCCCAGGTGATCGACACCTTCGATCGCACGGCGGAGTGGTCGGCGCACCCGGCCGATGGCGTGGCGCTCTCGCTCCACCCCGACCGCGGACATCGCGGCGGCGCGCTGCGTCTCGATTTCGGATTCAGTGGCGGGGGCTATGCCATCGCCCGGCGACCGGTCTCCATCGATCTGTCGGGGAACTACGCCTTCACCTTCTGGATCCGGGGCGTGTCGGCACCCAACACCCTGGAATTCAAGCTGATCGACTCCAGTGGTGAGAACGTCTGGTGGTACACCGAACGGGATCGTCGCTTCACTGGCGAATGGGAGCAGATCACCATCCGCAAGCGGCAGATTTCCTTTGCGTGGGGGCCGGCAGGCGGGGGACTCCCGAGCCACATCGCTTCCCTCGAACTGGTCGTGACCGCCGGTGCGGGCGGAGGGAAGGGAAGCGTCTGGTTCGACGACCTGATGCTGACGCCCCTGCCGGAGTACGGACCCTACACGGCAACGCCGTTGCTGCGTGCGACCGCGAGCGCGGCAGGGCACCCGGCGAGCAACGCGCTCGACGGTGACACCACGACCAGCTGGCGCGCACCTGGACTCCGCTCGAGTGTCACGATCGACTTCCGGCAGCCTCGCGAGTTTGGTGGACTGTCGCTCTCGTGGGAGGCGGCGCACCTTCCCGTGCGTTACCGATTGCTGGACTCCCGCGATGGAACGCACTGGCGACTCATCGGCAATCGTGTTCCCTCGCGCGCGCTCCACGATCACTTCTATCTCCCCGATCACGACGCCCGCTACCTCCGACTCGATCTTGAGGGGGCGGCGAACAGGCAGGGGGTTGGCCTGCGTGAGCTCCGGATCGACCCGCTCGAGGCCGGCGCCTCGCGCAATGCCTTCTTGGCGATGGTGGCGCGCGATGCGCCCCGAGGTCGCTACCCGCGCTATCTGCTGGGTGAACGCGGTGACTGGACCGTGGTGGGCGTCGACGGCGCACCTGATGAGGCCCTGCTCGGCGAAGATGGCGCGCTGGAGGCAGGCACAGGTGCCTTCAGCGTCGAACCATTCCTCTTTCTCGACGGTCGCCTGCTCAGCTGGAGCGATGTGCAGCGGAACAGCTCACTCGAGGCGGGGCGCCTCCCGATCCCATCGGTGCGATGGCAGCACGAGGGTGTGACGCTCGACATCACCACCGCGGCGATCGGCGGTGAAAAGGGCTCCAGCGCGCTGGTGCGCTACCTGGTGACCAATGAGGGCACCACCAGCCGTCGCGGCAGGCTCTTGCTCGCCGTGCGGCCGTTCCAGGTCAACCCACCCTGGCAGTTCCTCGGCACACCGGGCGGCTGGAGTCGGATCGATTCGCTCGGAGGCACCATCCGACGGCTCTCCGTCAACGGCAATCGTTTGGTTCGCGCGATCACGCCCGCTGCCGGGTTCGGTGCCATCGCCTCGGCCAGCGGTGATGTCACCGACTATCTGGCGCGGGGGATATTGCCCCCCTGGCGCGTCGCGCGCGATCCGCAGGGTGCCGCCTCGGGCGCCCTCGCCTGGGATTTCACGCTTGCGCCTGGCGCGGTGGACACGGTGTTCCTCGAGATCCCGATGCCGACAGGGGCCGGCGCCGCGGCACCACCGCGAACCACGCGACAGGCCAGCGCGGCAATGCAACGCGAGATCGACCGCTGGGCGACCACCCTGAACGGCTCCGGTATCGACCTCCCGGGCACGGGCGAGCGAATCAGCAACACCATCGCAAGCACGCTCGGCTACATCCTCATCAACCGTGACGGCCCGGCAATTCAGCCGGGCTCCCGCTCATACGAGCGCTCCTGGATTCGTGACGGTGCGCTCACGTCCACTGCCTTGCTCCGATTCGGCCACGCCGACGTGGTACGTCGGTTCCTGCTCTGGTACGCGCCGTTTCAGTATCCCAACGGCAAGGTGCCCTGTTGCGTCGACCACCGCGGAGCCGACCCCGTGGCGGAACACGATAGCCACGGCGAGTTCATCTACCTGGTGATGGAATACTTCCGGCACACTGGCGACCGCGCTGTGCTCGAGCAGATGTGGCCGCACGTCGTGGCCGCGGTCGGATATCTCGATTCGCTGCGCCAGAGCGAGCGCACGGCGGCATACCGTCAGGGCGATTCCCTGCTGTACTTCGGCCTTCTCCCTCCCTCCATCAGTCACGAGGGTTATTCGGCCAAGCCAATGCACTCCTACTGGGACGATTTCTTCGCCCTGCGAGGATTCAAGGACGCAACCGCGATGGCAGCCGTTCTGGGCCACCAAAGTGAGGCCGAACGATTTGCGAAGAGCCGCGACGAGTTCGCGAATGATCTGTATGCGTCGATTGATCGCGTGATGGCTGCACGCAAAATTGATTTCATCCCGGGGGCCGCCGACCTGGGCGACTTCGATGCGACCTCCACCACCATCGCCATTTCGCCGGTCGAAGAGCTGCCTCGACTCCCCAAGGCCGCCATCAACGCGACGTTCGAGCGTTACTGGCGCGAGGCGAGTGCCCGAAAGGATCCAGCGAGCACGTGGGAGGCCTACACTCCCTACGAACTGCGGACCGTCGGGGCGCTGCTGCGACTCGATCGGCGAATGGACGCGCTGACAATGCTCGATGCGTTTCTCGCCGATCAGGAGCCAGTCACGTGGAACCAGTGGCCCGAGGTGGTCTGGCGCGACCGCCGCGCGCCGAAATTCATTGGTGACCTGCCACACACCTGGGTGGGTTCCGATTTCCTGCGCTCCGCAGCCGACCTCTTCGTCTATGAACGCGAGAGTGACAGCGCACTCGTGCTGGCGCAGGGAATCTCCGATGCCTGGCTCGGGGGGTCGGGCGTGGTTGTGCGCAATCTGAGCACGTGGTGGGGGCCGCTCAATTACACGGCCCGTCGGGTGGGCCTCAACCGTGTCGAGGTGGAGATCAAGGCGGGTACACGCATCCCTCCCGGAGGGCTGCTGCTCTATGTCCCGGGGAGCTGGCCGAAGGGGCGAGCCACGATCAATGGGGTGCCGGTGGAGATTCGCCCCAGGAGTCCTGCTGGGGGATTCACGGGTTCCAACGGTCCGATCACGATCCGGACGCTGCCTGCCACCGTGGTCTTCGAGCCGTGACCGATCGCCACCTGCTCACCAATGGGCGCTACCGGACCCTCGTGACCTCCACTGGCGGTGGGGGCTCCGCAATCGGCACCCTGGACCTGACGCGCTGGTACGAAGACGCCACGCGGGAGATGCCCGGCATCTCGGCCTACCTCCGGGACCTCGACTCGGGTGCCTACTGGTCTGCGACCTTTCAGCCGGTGCCACTTCCGGGGATGACCTGTTCCACCACAGCGGCGCCTCATAGCATCACGCTTGCACGTCGTGATGGCACCATTGAGACGACCACCGAAATCGTGGTGTCGGGCGTGCACGATCTCGAGCGCAGGCGGTACCGGATCTCCAATCACGGTGCCGAGGTCCGCCGCATTGAACTGACGACCTACGCCGAGGTTGTGCTCAACACCCCGGCCGCCGATGCCGGTCATCCTGCCTTCTCAAAGCTTTTTGTGCAGACCGACTACCTCGCGGGTGCCGAGACCGTGCTTGCGCACCGACGGCTCCGCAGTCCAGAGGATGAGCCGCTCTGGTTTGGCCACGCGTTGCGAGTGGTGGATGCCGATGTTGCGGGTGGTGGGCTGGAGATGGAGACCGATCGTGCGCGATTCATCGGGCGGGGAAGGTCCCTCGCCAACCCGGTGGCGCTCACCGAACGCAAGTCGCTCTCCGGCACCTCGGGAAATGTGCTCGATCCGGTGATGGCGCTCCGCCGGGTCTGCGCCATACCACCCGGCGGCACGGCCGTGTTCGATGCGCTGTATGCTGCGGGGGCAGAGCAGGCTGATGTAGAGAGTGCACTGGCCGCAGCGAGCGATGAAGATGCGTTCGCCTCGGCGCCCCGTGAGCCCGGCGTGGGCGCCGCCACGCTGATGGTACCTGCACCTCCCGTCGGCTCGCGATACGCACCTGCAGCTGGGATTGCAGAACCTGCCCCGCGACGTGACGTACTCCAGTTCGACAATGGCTATGGTGGTTTCTCCGGCGACGGCACTGAATACGTCATCCGGATGGACCGAACCCCTGACGACGTTCGGCTCCCGCCCGCGCCGTGGACCAATGTGATTGCCAACGCCGCCGCAGGGTGTGTGGTATCGGAGCGCGGCCTCGGATTTACCTGGGCCTCGAACAGTCGCGAAAATCGCCTGACGCCGTGGTTCAATGATCCGGTCTCCGATCCGGTTGGCGAGGCGATCTATATCCGCGACGAAGATTCGGGGATCTACTGGTCCCCGACCCCGGCACCAGTGGCGGGCGCCGGTGCCTACACCTGCTCTCACGGCTTCGGCTATACCCGGTGGGAACACCAGTCTCAGATGCTCGCGCAGGACGTAACCTGCTTCGTAGCTGTCGAGGATCCTGTCAAGCTGGTTCGGCTCCGGTTGACCAATCGCTCCCGCCACCGGCGATCGCTGTCGCTCTTCTACTATGCCGAGCTGGTGCTCGGCTCAGTGCGCACGACAACGGTCAGATCCATCGCGACAGAGTCTGCGGAGGGCGGCCGGGTCCTGCTCGCGCGCAATCCAGCCCGTCCCGATTTTGCAGCCGCGGTGGCGTTCGCAGCGGTGAGTGGGCCCGGCACCGACGCGCTGTCGTACACGGCCGATCGCGGCGCATTTCTGGGGGCGTGTTGCCCGATCGAGTCGCCCGCCGCGCTGTCGCACACCGGCGCGCTCGATGGCAAGACCGGTGCTGGGCTCGACCCCTGCGCTGCCTTTCAGCTGGCCGTCACGCTGGAGCCAGGGGAAACTGCCGAATGGACCTTTGCACTGGGTGAGGCGCCGGACAGTGCCGCCGCACGTGAGATCGCGCAACGATTCAATGTGGTGTTCGCGGTCGAGCGTGAGCTGGCCGTCAGCACGGCAAAGTGGCGCGACCTCACGTCTGCCGTGAAGATTTCGACGCCGGTTCCCGCCCTCGACCTGATGGCCAACGGCTGGCTGGCGTATCAGAATCTCAGCTGCCGGATCTGGGCTCGCTCCGCGATGTATCAGTCGGGGGGAGCCTTTGGCTATCGCGACCAGCTGCAGGACGCGACATCGCTGGTGTACCACGACCCGGCGCTTGCGCGCGCGCAGATCCTGTTGCACGCGGCCAATCAGTTTGTCGAGGGCGATGTACTGCACTGGTGGCACCCGCCCGCCGGCCGCGGGATCCGGACGAGGTTCGCCGACGATCTGCTCTGGCTGCCGCTTCTGACACAGTACTATGTCGACACGACCGGTGACCATTCCGTGTACGACGAAGAGTGTCGCTTCCTGTCGGCGCGGTTGCTGCGGCCAGGCGAGGATGAAGTTTTTCTCGCGCCGCACGACTCCCTGACGAGTGGGAGTGTTTACGAGCACTGTTGCCGAGCCATCGACCGGTCGCTCGGTGGCGGGGCCCACGGCCTGCCCCTCATCGGCACGGGCGACTGGAACGACGGAATGAATCGAGTCGGCCGGCTCGGTGAGGGTGAAAGCGTCTGGATGGGCTTCTTCCTCCATACCATCCTCGAACGATTCCTCGCCACTTGTCAGGCGCGCGGCGACACCGCTCGTGTGGCGCGATATCGCGCGCGGATGGACAGCTTGCACGAGGCACTCAACGCTGGCGGCTGGGATAGTGCGTGGTATCGTCGAGCCTACTATGACGACGGGACGCCGCTCGGATCGGCCGCGAGTGATGAATGCCGGATCGATGCAATTGCCCAGGCCTGGTCGGTCATTTCCGGCGTGGCGAGCGTGCCTCGGGCCACGCAAGCGCTTGATGCAATGGAGGCCTGGCTCGTGGACGAGCCAGCGGGGATCATCCGGCTCCTCACTCCGCCGTTTGACAAGACGCCGCACGACCCGGGCTACATCAAGGGATACCTCCCGGGTGTGCGCGAGAATGGCGGGCAGTACACGCACGCTGCGCTCTGGGCGGTCAAGGCGCTCGCAGAGTTCGGTCGAGGCGACCGCGCGGCCGAACTGCTGGAGATGCTCAGCCCGGCCACTCGCGGGGGCAGCGTTGAGGCCATCGCCACCTATCTGGTGGAGCCGTATGTGGTCGCGGCCGACGTCTACGGTGTGGACCCGCACACGGGACGCGGAGGCTGGACCTGGTACACCGGCTCGGCCGGCTGGATGCTTCGCGTGATCATCGAGTCGGTGCTCGGGCTCGGCCTGGTAGAAGGGACCACGCTCCGGATCCTGCCGGCACTGCCGCTCTCCTGGCCGGAGTTCACGATTCGTTATCGGGTGCCGCGCCACGGTGGCGCGCTCGTTCTGACCGTGCGTCGCGTGACCGGGGTGAGCGCGGTTCGCTCGGGTGCGCTCGCGAGCAGTATCAGGGACGGGGCCGTGTTCGTGGCGCTGCCAGAGGATGCCACCACGCATACGGTCGAGGTGGAAATCGGGCCGGAACTGGTGTCGTGCTACCGGCCCAGTACGGCGCCTTCGGAGCGGATGACATCCGAATAGAATCGGGCGCTCGTTTTCGGAATCCGCCGGAGCGTGCCGGCCTCGATCTGATAGAGCCCGAATCGCTTGGCGAATCCGGCGCTCCACTCGAAATTGTCGAGCAGTGACCAGGCGTAGTATCCGCGCACATCGACGCCCTGCTGGATGGCATCGTGAATCGCAAGCAGGTGTGAGCGGAGGTAGTCGACGCGGAGCGGGTCATGGACCATCGCATCGGAGCCAGGTCCGGCATCTTCAAAGGCGGCGCCGTTCTCGGTGACATAGATCGGGAAGCTGCCGTAGCGGGCGCGCACCCGGAGGAGCACATCAGTGAGGGCCTTCGGGTACACTTCCCAATCAAGCGTGGTGTGCACCGCATCGTCCTGGCGAACACGGGCGGCGCGCACCGGCAGGTTCGACGGGTCGTCGCGAGTGACATTGCGGGTGTAGTAGTTGATGCCGAGAAAGTCGAGTGGCTGGCCGATCAGGGTGAAATCCGCGGACGGGAACTGGGGCCAGTTGCTGCCGTAGATTTCGGCCAGCTCTTCGGGATAGGTCCCGAGGAACACCGGGTCGAGAAACTGGCGATTCATATAGGCTTCGGCGCGCCGGGTGGCGGCCAGGTCGGCCGGGTGCTGCGTGGCGGGATATTTCGGCTCGAGGTTGACCACCAGTCCGGCCTGCTTCACCCCCTCGGCTCGTAGCGCCTGCATCCCGGCGCCGTGTGCACGCAGGAGGTTGTGGCTCGCGATCGGGGCCTCGGCGACGCTCGCGTGACCGGGGGCGTGGACGCCGTGAAGGTATCCGGCGTCGGAGACCACCCAGGGTTCGTTCAGCGTGGCCCACATCGGCACCCGGTCACCGAGTGCGCGTGCCACGACGCTGGCGTAGTCCGCGAACCAGCCGGCGATGTCGCGATTGAGCCACCCGCCGGCATCGTCGAGGGCGGCTGGCAGGTCCCAGTGGTAGAGGGTGAGGTTCGGCGTGATGCCGGCCTGGAGCAGCGAGTCCACGAGCCGGTCGTAGAACGCGAGGCCGGCGGCATTGGTGGCACCGCGACCGCTCGGCAGGACCCGGCTCCAGGAGACGCTGAAGCGGTAGGTGTTGAGGCCGAGTTCGCGCATCAATTGCACGTCGGTATCGGCCCGGTGATAGTGGTCGCAGGCGACATCGCCCGTGTCGCCATTGTCGATACGACCCGGCTGGTGCACGAATCGATGCCAGATGCTGGGACCCGCGCCGTCGGCGAGTGGTGATCCCTCGATCTGGTATGCGGAAGTGGCGGCACCCCAGAGGAAACCGTGGGGAAAGCGGATTGTCTCAGACAAGGATGGCATCTCGATGGCAAGGGTCACGCTTGAAGGCGTCCAGAAAATATACCGGGACCGCGCCGCGGTTCACGTGGCGGTCCACGATGTCACCCTTGACGTGGACGAAGGGGAGTTCCTGGTCCTCGTCGGACCCTCGGGTTGCGGCAAGACCACGACACTCAGGATGGTCGCGGGACTCGAGTCGGTCACCAGCGGAGTGATTCGCATCGGTGATCGTGTGGTGAATGATGTCCCCGCGCGAGACCGCGACATCGCGATGGTGTTCCAGAACTACGCGCTCTACCCGCATATGACCGTGCGAGAGAACCTTGCCTTCGCACTGAAGCTGCGGAAGCAGTCGACCGATCAGATCGAGGCACGAGTCCAGGAGGTTGCGGCGCTGCTTGGCATCGGCGAACTGCTCGCGCGCAAGCCGAAGCAGCTGTCGGGAGGGCAGCGCCAGCGCGTCGCGCTCGGGCGAGCGATTGTCCGCCAGCCGGAAGTGTTCCTCTTCGACGAGCCGCTCTCCAATCTCGACGCCAAGCTGCGGGTGCAGATGCGCCGTGAGCTCGCGGCGCTGCGTCGCCGCCTCGGCACGACCACACTGTATGTCACGCACGACCAGGTCGAGGCGATGACGCTGGGCGATCGGATCGTCGTGATGCACGCGGGCAGGGTGCAGCAAGTGGGCAGCCCGCTCGACATCTACGACCGACCGGCAAATCTCTTCGTGGCCGGCTTCCTCGGTTCGCCTCCGATGAATCAGCTCTCGGGACGGCTGGTCCGCGACGACGGCGTACGCTTCGTCTCCGCTGACGGGAGCCTGTCGATGGCGATCCCCTACGATCAGCTCCCGCAGCAGATGCCGGACGCGCCGGTGGTGCTCGGCATCAGGCCGGAAGCCATTCGAGCGCATCCCGGCGAACCCGGTTTCTCGGCGGTCGTCGAGGCGGTCGAGCCGCTTGGCTACGAATCGCTGGTGAGCGTGACTGTCGGAGGGAATCCGATGACGCTGCGTGTCGACGCAGGCGTCTCCCCGGCGCTTGAGAGCGTGCTGTCCTGCTCGGTGCTGCCGGGTGGACTGCACTGGTTCGACGCGGAGGATGGCCGAAGGCTCTGAACGCCGGGTGAGGGGTTATGGTGCGGCGCTGGCACCACAATGTGGGACCAATCCCGCGAAGATCGCCGTCGCACGGTCGCGACAACTACGAGCTAACTCTTTGGCATCCTGGCACTTACCCACTTGCTCGCACGGTCTCGGGGCGTGGCATTCCGCTTGCGAAACAGGCTGGGTGATCCGGGCATTCTCTTGCCCTCTCCCTGCCGACGGAGTGTCAATGCGTTCGCTTTCTGCACCGCTCGTTGCCCTGGCTGGTCTCGGTCTGTTTATCGCGGCGCCACTCGCCGCTCAGAACTGGACAGCTCTCGGCACGCCCGACAACGTGAGCGCCGGGCAGCAGTACTGGGATAACCCCTCTTCCGACGGCAGCTACTGCAACTCAGGGTACGTCGTGACCGGAGTGGCTGGCTCCGCCGGGAAGGCGTGCTCCAATCAGCGCCCGAGCGGCTGGCTGCCATACAACGGCGCCGTCCCCACCACCTTCCTTGAGGCATCAGGCGGGGGATTTGAGCCCTTCCTGTTTGCAGCGGGCAACTACTCGTTCTCGCTGCTCTCCGGCGCCTTGCCGGGCGGAGACATCGCGGGGGCCAATACTGACTGGGGATACTTCGACGCCGGCACCAACACCCGGACCTCACTCAATGGAGGCCCGCTTCCCGGAGCGCCGGTCGTCATGTCGGGGTTGTGGGGGCTCTGGATTCAGCTCACGAACGGCAACTACGCTTATTCCAGCGCCAACAACCAGTTCGCGCTCTTCGGATACAACACGCCGGGTCCGGTGAACTCCGTAGATCCGGGCACAACCTGGATCGCGGGGCTCGAAGACATCTACACCGGCAGCGGTGGTGGCTCCGACAAGGACTACCAGGACGTGATGTTCCAGATCACGTTCCAGGACGGCTCCACGACCGAGGAGATCGTGCCGGAACCCGCGACCGTTCTTCTCTTCGGAAGCGGCCTCGCGGGAGTGCTTGGGGCTCACAGAAGGAAGCGTCGGCAGGCCTGATTCCATCGGCTGGTTGAGGCAATGCAAGGGGCGACCACACGGCGTGGTCGCCCCTTCGTTGATCAGGCTCCATCCTTCGGTGGAGCCACCTGGGATCACTCAGTGACACTTCACCTGATCTTCATTCTTCCTTCAGGATTCTTCTCCCGGCCGCGTGGTAAGTTGCGTGTGCCTCTTCTACACGACCGTTTCCGACTTGGCAACGGCGTAGTGATACGGAGGGGGCGAGGTCGCGAGTCTCTTGGAGGTTCAATGCCCGTCTCACTGTGGCGCCCAGGCCGGATCCTCGGTCTTCTGATGATCCTTGGGGCCTGCAACTCTTCCGAAATCGTTTATCGCGATCGCGAACCGTTCAATCCGGCACCTGATGTCGCGAGTGGGCTCCTCGGTTACTACACGGCGAGTACCAAGCAGACCACCTGTGGTAACTGTCACTCCGGTCACCAGGCCAACTGGGCGACCACGCACCACGCAACGGCGTACTCGGTGCTGGTGGGGAGCGGTGGGGCCTCGGGCAGCTGCTTCGGCTGCCATACCCTGAACGAGCGGGGCAACGGGCTGCTGGTGGCATCGGGGTGGAATGTTCTCCCGGACCCCGGATATCAGGATGTCCAGTGCGAGAGCTGTCACGGGCCCGGCACGGAACACGTGAAGTTGCCCGAGAACAAGGCCAAGTGGCCGCTCGCCAGGCTGACGCTCACCAAGGCGAGCGCGAGCTGTGCCGCCTGTCATACCGGAATTCACACTCCGTTCGCGGAGGAGTGGGCCGCCAGCGGGCACGCCAAGCTCGAGACGGCGCCGATCAACAACACCACCTCCAACTGCAAGAACTGTCACGAGGGCCGGCAGGCACTGAAGTCGTGGGGTGTCGTCACCAACTACGTCGAGCGCGATTCGGTTGCCCCCTCACCGGTAACCTGTGCTGTGTGCCACGATCCGCACGGGTCACCGAACAGCCATCAGCTCCGCTTCCCGATCGACACTCCCGATCCGGACCAGAATCTCTGTATGCGCTGCCACCTCAACCGGGGCGCACCGACGGTTTCGTCGAGTTCGCCGCACGGGGCGGCGGGCTACGTGCTGCTGGGGATCGCAGGGTATCGTCCGGCAGGGGTATCGATTGACACGCAGGTGGTCCTCACGACCCACTCCAGCGAGGCCAACCCGCGACTCTGTGCCGGCTGTCACGTGAACAAGTTTGACGTCACCGACCCGGCGACTGGCTCGTTCGTCTTCCACTCCACGGGACACTCGTTCCGCCCCGTGCCGTGCGTCGATGGTGCCGGGAAGCCGACAGAGAGCACCGATTGCGCCTATACGACCGCCGCGCGGACGTTCAAGTCGTGCACGACGGCGGGCTGCCACGGCTCGCAGGCTGTCGCCGCAGGGCTGCTGACGTCGCTGCGAAACAGTCTCGCCTCGATGTCCGACCAGATCTGGCTCGATTTGAACGGCAACAAGAGCCTCGACGCAGCACCGGTCGATGGCGGATACCTCGCCATCATCAAGCGGGACCGGCCGACCGAGCTCTCAACCACCACGGTGATCACGCCTGCGAAGGGGGCCCTGTTCAACGTCTCGCTCTTCGGAGAGGATCGGAGCGGTCACCAGGACGGCTCCTTCGGGGTGCACAACCCGATCCTGGCCCGGGCACTGCTCTCGGCCAACATCACCGAGTTGCGCGCCGTGTACGCCCTGCCCGCACCGCCTGCCGCCGTGCAGGCCGTGATGGATCAGGCGATGGCCGATGCCAAGGCCAAGAACCCGGCCTTCGTGATGGCGCGGCCATCGTTCAAGAAGTAGTGCAAGGGCGGTGGCCATCGCACTGATGACCCTCGCCGTACAGCCCCCCCGGACACCCCTCGCGGGTGTCCGGGGGAGCTTGGCGTTTCAGGGGCACGACTCGCTCGGCGGAATGGCCGGCGCCCTTCGGGACACCCTGGTGCCGCCACCGCTCCCTGAGGGAGTGGCGCACGTTGTCCGGTGGATCTTCGGTGTGCCGCGCTGGATCCAGATCAGCGGTGCGGTCCTGGCAGCGATTGTCGTGGTTGTGCTGCTCGTCTTCGGCTGGCATCACCGCGCCGAGGCGCTGGTGTGGGTGCGCACCAGAAGCACGCAAATCAAGCTGATCCTTGGCATGAGCGCGGCCGCAATCCTGCTGGTGCTGGCGTTCACGGGGAAGACCAGCTGGGACTACATGCAGCACGACAACGGTTTTTGCACCGGCTGCCACGTGATGGAGAAGCCCTTCGGAAAATTCCAGGAGCACGCCGGGAAACATTCGAAGCTCAAGTGCCACGATTGCCACCAGCAGTCGATCTTTGCGAGTACCCGTCAGCTGGTCCTCTGGGTGAGCAATCGACCCACCGACATCGGGAAGCACGCCCCGGTGCCGAACGAACGCTGCGAAAGCTGTCACACCGCGACACCCGGGAAGAAGGTCTGGCAACACGTCCGGAACCTCGCCGGACACAAGGCGCACTTCGAATCCGATTCGACTCCGCTGGAAGGCCTCAAGTGCGTCACCTGTCACGGGGCCGAAGTCCATCGGTTCCTCCCGTCGGCCCGCAGCTGCCAGCAGGCGGGCTGCCACGTCAATCAGTCAATCAAGCTGGTCGGGATGAAGTCCCTGCCCGAAATCAATTGCGTCACTTGCCACGCATTCACCGCCGACCTTCCGGCCCTCGCCGATCAGGACTCTGCACGCAAGGCCCTGATCCCGTCGCAGGAGCAGTGCCGCACCTGCCATCAGATGGATGACAAGCCCAAGGGGTACGTCCTGGCGACTGATCCTCACAAGGGATCGTGCGGTTCCTGTCACGATGTGCACGCGGACTCGCTCCCGCGAGAGGCCAAGGCTCGCTGTGAGAACTGCCACAAGGACCTTGCCAGCAGCGCCTTTCACAATGGCAAGAACCACCAGCGCGTGAAGACCCAGTGCCTCACCTGTCACGATCCGCACGCGGCGTCTGCCGATGCGAGTGACTGTGTCGGCTGTCACACGACGGTCCGTGGTCGCGGGAAGCATCGTCCCCCGCTGCCGTTCGACACCAACGCCGTCCTCCGACGTCGAATCGCCGAGGCACCTGCGATTGCCCCGATGCGCGTGGAGGCTGACGCGGCGCAGGATGTGCTGGAATCGGGGCACCGCGGCAAGGGTGATGCATTGCCCGAGGACCCCCCACCCGGCAGGGAACCGCGGCCAGGCGCCTCCCCGAGCGCGCCGGCCGACACCTTCCCGCACGCCCGCCACACCTCGCTTCCCTGCATCACCTGTCACACCGTCAATCGCAGCAAGAGCGGCCTCTCGTTCGAGGCGCCCCGCGGGTGTGATCTCTGCCATCATCAATCCGTGATTGCCGGCAGGGTCGACGCAGCCGACTGTGCGCGCTGTCATTCTCGTGACCGGCTTGCGGCCGGCATTCCCGCAGTGGTCGCGGTCCGGGTTGGCACTCACCCCAGCGTGCCGCGGGCGGTGAGCTTTCGCCACGAGGGACACCAGTCTCTCGTCTGTGCCACGTGTCATCAGGGCCCCAGCACGGTCCCGCCGGATAGTGTGCGCAACTGCACCGGTTGCCACGTGCCCCACCACACCGCCGCGCGTGATTGCGCGTCGTGCCATTCGCTGGCCAGCAACCGGACCGCTCACACCCGGGCCGCCCACGTGGCCTGTGATGCCTGTCATACCCCAGGCCGCATCGCCGAGCTGACGCCGACGCGGAGCTTCTGCGTGACGTGTCACGCGGCGCAGCGCACGCACCAGCCGACGGCCGAATGCACCACCTGCCACTTCCTGACATCACCCGCGGAATATCGGCGACAGCTCGTGGGCGGCAAGGCGAAATGATCGTGCGACGAGTGACCGCCGGCCTGCTTGGCGCTGTCCTGCTCAACGCGGCCAGCGCCAGCGCACAGGGATGGCGGATCCGGTTCGATGCTGCGGCGCAGGGACTTTCGGTTCGCGGGGTCACGGCGGACAGCGTCGCGACAGCGGACGTGGTGACCAATGTCGGGAGTGGCCCGGTCACCCCGGACGGCTATGCCGTGACGTGTGGCTTTGATGGGTGGTGCCGGTACTACCGGGCCGGGGCCATTCAGACCGGGATTCCGACGAGTGCCAGCGTCGATCTCGCGATGTGGGGCCTGGGTGTCACCGGTCTCAGCGTTCGCGTCAACGCACTGACCATCGGTGAGCTCGGCGGCGATCACCTGTGGCCCGGGACGACGCCGACCTTTCGGCTCGTGGAAGGGTACGCCGAATATGTGCGTGGCGGACTCACCGCGCGTGCGGGGAGAATGCGCCAGTTTGGCCGGCTCGCCTCGACCGGCTCGAGCGGGCTCGATGGTCTGCACACCACCTGGCGCACGTCAGGGGATCGACTCGCCTTCGGAGCGTACGCTGGTTGGGGGCTCGCGCGGGGCTCGGTGCTCCCGGTCACGTCGCCCGCCGTGAATCCACTCTCGGATTTTCAGCCCGCAGCGAGACAGATCGTGGTGGGAGGGCTCGCGGGGCTCCACCTCCTGCGTCTTGATGCCGAGGCGGAATATCGCCGAGAGCTCGACCCGATGACCAACTACCTGGTGGCCGAGCGTGGTGCACTCAGCGTGCAGTATCGCCCGCTCTCGCGAGTCCGTCTGCTTGCCGGCTCCGATTACGATTTCGCGCAAGGGCGATTCGGCTCCGCGGAGGCATCGGTCGGCTACACGGGGACGAAGCTCTGGGCCACACTGGGCGCGAAGCATTACCGCCCGTTTTT
>JAZJZU010000006.1:0-1961 GCA_040389605.1 Gemmatimonadota bacterium | reverse complement strand
CGTGCCCTACAACGGAGTGAACGCTTCCATCACCGTCTCCCCGACTCCACGGCTCCGGTTGACGACACGCGGGGAGTGGTTCCGCTACGACGATGCGGAAGCCAGCACGCCCTCCGTAGTGCTGAAAGATCGCGGGTACCGCTGGGGGATCGATGCCTCGCTCACGCCGCGATCCGGGTGGACGCTCGAGATCGGCGGTCACGGTGAGGTGCTGCCGGGGGCGTCATCCTCTGGCATCGATGGACGCGTGTCGTGGCAGGCGAGTGATCGCTGGGGATTGTCCATCAATGGCGGGTCGCTCCAGCGCCCTCTCGAACTGCGCTTTCAGGACGCCGGAGTCACCTGGGCGGGCGGGGCAGTGGATTATCGTCTCGGCGAGCGATGGCGTGCCGGCGTGTCGGCTGATCGCTACTGGGAGTCCCGCGATCGACCGGACGCCCTCTCCTTCGACTGGAATCAGTGGCGCCTGAGCGCACGAATGAGCCTGACACTGAGATCCTCCGCCGATCGCTGGCTGCTCCCGCCGGCCCGGACCGCGCCGTGAGGCATCGCCGCCTGCTCCTGACCGGGTTGCTGGTCTTCGTCGCGTTCGCTCACGCCCGGGCCCAGCAGCGCGCGCCACGGTTCGACCACAGTGTACACGCCAGGCTGTTCACGAGCTGCGCCCTCTGTCACGCCGGGATCGAGACCCCTGGAGCCGCAGTTTTCCCGGCCGCAACGACGTGCACCAGCTGTCACAACGGGACCGTCACCAAGCGGATTGACTGGCAACCGCGGGCGACTCCGAGAGTATCGAATCTGCGCTTTGACCACGTGCGCCACGCGGCCGACCGGCGCGCGCGTGGTGACACGACCTCGGGGTGTACTGAGTGCCACGCCTCCGGGGAGCGGAAGTGGATGACGGTGGGCGCCGCAACGGTCCCGCAGTGCCTGACGTGTCACGCGCCCGGTGGTGGCGGTCACCTCACACTGCCCGACAGCGCCTGCGCCACCTGTCATATCCCCCTCGCGCGCGCCACGGCCCTGACTCGCCAGCGGATCGCGGCGTTCCCGGTACCGCCGTCACACGCCCTCGCCGGGTTCGCAACTGCGCGCGGGCACGGCGCGTTGGCAAAGGGGGGCGACCGGTCGCATCAGGTCGCGGCAAGCTGCGCCACCTGCCACGCGCGCGATTTCTGCGCTTCCTGCCACGTGAATGCCGATGAACTGGCCTCGATCCAGGCCCTCCAGCCCGATCCCAGGTCGCTCCTCGCGGCTCACGACCTGAAGGCGCCTCCGTCGCACGCCCTGCCACAGTTCGAGACGCAGCACGGCAAGGCAGCGGGGGCGAGCGGAGCGACCTGCCGGAGTTGTCACACACAGGAGAGTTGCGCCACCTGTCATCGCAACGCGCTCCCCAGCTCGGCCCGAAACCTTCTCGCCGCCAAGGCTGGTCGCGCAGTCGGGGCGCAGACGGTGGCACGCGCGCCGGCGAGCCACACCCCGTTGTGGCGGAAATCACTGCACGGCCCGGCAGCGGCGGCGTCGGGTCAGAGCTGCGCCTCCTGCCATCAGCGGCAGGAGTGCCTGACGTGTCACGTGCCGAACGCGGCCCGCCGTGGGGCGTACCATCCCGGAGGGTACCTCACGCGACATCCTGCCGATGCGTATTCTCGCGCGAGTTCCTGCGCCGACTGTCACAACACGGGAGAATTCTGCCAGACCTGTCACAATCAGGCGGGCGTGACGTCGCGTCGGACGCTGCTGGGCGCGGGAGGGTACCACGACGGCAACCGGAGCTTCTTCCTGGGACACGGCAAGGCCGCGCGGCAGTCGCTTGAGAGCTGCGTCTCCTGTCACGTCGAGCGAGATTGCCTGACCTGTCACTCGGTGGTGAAGGGGCGCGGTTTCAATCCCCACGGCCCGGGATTCGACCCTGAATTGATGCTGAAGAAGAATCCCCAGCTCTGCATTGCGTGTCA
>JAZJZU010000005.1:36238-42134 GCA_040389605.1 Gemmatimonadota bacterium | reverse complement strand
GGCGGTGGTTGGGCGCTGTTGCTCGACCGACCCATCACCGGCAAGTACGAAGGGCTCTCGTTTCCCGACTCGCTTCATGGCTGGGTGATTTCGGACGTCGGCGACATCGTGGCAACCTCCAACGGGGGAGCTTCCTGGACGGTTCAGGCCACGGGAATGGGGCACCTCCGAAGCGTGGACTTTCTCGACGCCCAGCGTGGTTATGCAGGAACCCTCGCGGGTCAGCTCTATCACACTGCGGATGCCGGAGTGACCTGGGCGGACATCACCAGTGCGCTGCCCAAGGCCGCGATCGGCTTCTGCGGCATCACGCACGTTGGCAACAGGGTCCATATTGTGGGCCGCTATACCGGTGCGACGGACTACTACTCCTCGCCGGACGGCGGCAGCACCTGGCAGTACCAGAATCTTGATGCCGTCGCACAAGGGCTGGTCGATGTGGTTTTCGTCGATGCGAGCACCGGCTTCATCGGTGGAATGGCGCCCTCTTCCAAGACGAACAGCGGACCCGCGACGATTCTCAAGACCACGGATGGCGGGGCAACCTGGCGCACGGTCTTTGTCGACGGCAGCGGTCGGGGGTATGCCTGGAAAATTTTCCCCGTCTCCGCGCAACTGATCTATGTCACGCTTGAGAATTTTGACGGGGTGTATCGCGTCGCGAAATCGGTGGATGGTGGCGAAACGTGGGCGGTCCAGACAGTAGCCACCGATCAGCCAATCCCTGTCAAGAGTGGACTGCAGGGCATCGGGTTTCTGGATGCCAAGCGGGGCTGGGTTGGAGGGTTCTTCAGCGGAATGTTCGCCACCACGAACGGCGGGATCACCTGGGCGCCGGTCGATATGGAAGGCGGCAACATCAACCGCTTTCGCCGGCAGGGGAGCACGCTGATCACAGCCGGAACGCACGGGGTAATCCGCTACCAACCCTGAGCGCAGGCACGTGTCGAATGCTGGTCAGTATCTCAGGGTATCGCCCAGTGCCTTCGCTGGAGGGGTTCCACCGCGTCGGCCGGCACGCGTCAGGTACAGCTGGGTGCTCTGCGAAGCCTGGTGATCGGCCGCAGCCCCGGCACCGGCAAGGTGAGCAGGATCTGCGGTTCGAACGCGGCGGCGGGGGCGCCCGCCGCAGTGTAGTTGCTCCACGCACTGTTCCCCACGTAGAGCAGCGCACCCTGTAGCACCACGCCAAGGGTCGGTTCCGTTGCCAGCGGATTGCGGTCGAGCACGCGCAGCGCCGTGACGCTGTCACCCCGAGCATTGAGCGTGAGTTCCACTACGCGCGCCGGTGCGATGCCATTCTGGATCCCGATCAGCCGTCCTGGTCCAGCCCAGTACAGGCCATCGATTCCCAGCGTCACGAGTAGTGGGTTCGCCGCCACTGGCATCACGGTGTTGCGGCCGAGGTCCACGCTGTAGAGCCCAGTGGTCCAGTCGGCCACCCACGCGGTGCACCCTTCGGGTGAAAACGCCATTCCCTGCAAGTTGCGCCAGTCACGATGCGTCGCGACGAGCGGTGTGAGCTGCCCGTTGAGGGTGGCGCGATAGATGTGCGGCTGGCACGAGTCGGTGGCATAGGCATCGCCATCGGGTGCCAGGGTCACATCGCCGAGGCAGTGAGGCTCGGTCGTGGGGAGTGTCCAGCGGGCGAGCATCCTGCCACTGTCGAGATGGTAGGCGCGCAGCTCCGACCTGCCGCTGTCGGCTCCCACGCCGCCTTCCTGTTCGGGCACTGCCGCCGTGGTGACCCAGAGCACTCGTGCATCCGCATCGGCCGCCATCCCGAAGCTGGCATAGAGCCGCGGCTCCGCATCGCTGGCGATGAAGTCCCGGCTGAGCCCGGCCGGATCGATCACCACGACCTTTCGCATCCGTATCGATGCCACGAATCGCCGACCGGTCCGGCTGTCGTAGGCCACGCCCTCGACGTGATGGAGCGCGACGGGCAGCGTGAGGTTCACCGAACTCGACGAGAGCGGAGCGAGTGCGTCCGCCGCGCGCCGCGCGAGATCGTCGAAGCGCGCATCACCGCGCAACGACGTCCAGGTGCTGTCGTCGGGACTCCAGTCGAAGCCCATTGCCGTGGTGGCCTCGAGGGCCGCCGGCGCGGCGTCGGGATGCCCGGTGGTTGCCGCCACGCGCGCAAGAAATCGTTGATACGCACCCAGTCGGGGCCAGGCAGCGACGGTCTTCACCGCTTCGGCGAAGCCGAGGTCCTGGTCGGACGCGGCCAGTGCGCTGCGCGATTGACGGTAATGAGCCCGTGCGGCGTCGGCGGAATCGGCGCGCTGGGCAGGAAGCGGTGTCGCGGCGGCAGAGAGCGCGCCGAACAGGGCGGCGAGTCGGGGAATCAGGCGCATCTCACATACTACGAAGCCGGCGTCGTCCTGGTGTCTGCTTCCTGTCAGAAACCGCCGGTCAGATCCCGGCCTCGATCAGCACGTCGGCGCGCAGTGCCTTGCCAAGCACGTCGGCCTTCTTGCCGGCGCCCCAGATCTCGAGCGAGATGTCAGCACCCTGCAGTCGGGGGTAGGCCCGGATCGTGAGTTCGTCGCCATCGAAATCGGCGGTGACCCGCTCCACGCTCGCCGTGTGCCCGCGATCCAGTCCGTCGGCCACGCGGAGCAGGCCACTCACCCGGCGGACGATGGCCTGGTCACCAGCAGAGAGCTGCGCGAATTCGTCGTGCTTGCGGCTCGGGCCCGATTTCCGGTGATAGCGCGAGATCAGCGCCACGAGGGCACGATCGCGCGCGCCGAGCCCGATCCGTTCGGCGTGCATAATGAGCTGGTATGAGTGCTTGTGATGCTTGCGGTAGGACACCAGCTGTCCGACGTCGTGCAGCAGGGCCGAGGCCTCGAGCAGCCAGCGTTCCGCGGGCTCGCACCCCAGTGCCTCGGCAAGCTGATCGTAGAGCGAGAGCGCCAGCACGCGAACCTGCTCGACGTGCCGCTTGTCGCCGCGGCAGCGATCCACGAACTCACGGATCATCTTGACGGGGTCGGCCGGACGGGCCGGCTCCGCGGCTCCCACCATCTCGAGCAGCAGTCCCTCGCGCAGGCCGTACGCGCTCACCGTCAGTTCACGGGTGTCGACGATGGCGAGGAGTTCGGCGCTGACCACCAGACCCGCGAGGATGATGTCGGCCCGCTGCGGATTGAGGCCCGGCACCTGCGCGCGCTCGGCAACGGTCTTGCCCGCGAGCCACTCCAGCAATGCTTCGACTTCGCCGGCATCGACCGCAGTGCCGTGAACCGCCTCACCGAGGTGCCCGCGGCGGGCGGCCGCCATCCGGCCGAGGTTCGTGAACGATCCGCCTGAGCCAATGAGCCGCGCCTGGACCCAGTCGCGCCAGGGCAGCGCCTTGCGCAGCTCACGCCGGACCGCCTTGCGGAGTTCGGCCACGGCCTTGCGCGGGTCCTTCCGCTTGTCGAGACGCGTCTCGGTCAGGCGGACGGCGCCGAGCGGGAGGGAAGTGGAGACCTCGACCAGTCCGTCGACGGCGCCCACGAGTTCGAGGGAGCCGCCACCGATGTCGGCCACGATGGTACGGCCGCCCTCGAGCCGGAAATGATGCGCGACCGACCGCCACGAGAGCTGCGCCTCGCGGTCCTCGGAGATGATCTCGAGCGGGATGGCGAGTTCGCGGCGCACGCGATCGGCGAAGGCGAGGCCGTTGCCGGCATCGCGCATCGCAGAGGTGGCCACGGCCGCGAGCCGGGTGACGCCGCGCCGTTCGGCGACCCCCTTCATCCGGCGCAACGCCTCGAAGGCCCGTTCCATCGCGAGCGGGTCGAGCTCACCCGTGGTGGAGACGCCGGTCGCCAGCCGCGGCATATCCTTCACTTCGTCGATGACCTGCAGGCCACGTTCAGGATCGTATTCCGCCACCAGGAGCCGGATCGAGTTTGATCCGACATCGATGGCGCCCAGCCGCTCGGCATCCACCCGCGGTGCCGTCACGAGCTCGCTTCGCCCCGGTCTTCGGCATGGTGCTTGATGGACTTCCCCTCGACCAGGAAGACGACGTCTTCGCCGATGTTCGTGGCGAGGTCGGCGACCCGCTCGAGGTTCCGCGACACCAGGAAGAGTTCCATCCCGGCGCCGATCATATGCGGGTCTTCCATCATATGCGTCAGCAGGATGCGGAACACCGAGCTGTGCAGGGCGTCGACCTTGTCGTCGCGGCGGCAGACTTCCCGGCCCGCGGCGGCATCGCCGCGAATGAAGGCCTCGAGCGAGTCGGAGAGCATCGCCCGCGCGAGGCGTGCCATTTCGACGATTTCCGGCTCCGGCGTGATGGGCCGCGTCGCGGCGAGTCGTTCGGCCGATTGCGCAATGTTGACGGCGTGGTCGCCGACACGCTCGAGGTCGTTCGCGATCTTGAGGGCCGAGGTCAGCATCCGGAGGTCACGCGCCATCGGTTGCTGCAAGGCGAGCAGGTTGATTGCCTGCTCCTCGATCTCGACTTCCATCGCATCGATCACCCGGTCATTGGTGATCACGTGCTTGGCCTTCTCGACGTCCCGTTCGAGCAGCGCTTCCACGGCCAGTCCGAGCGCCGCCTCGGCCTCGCCCGACATTGTCAGCAGCCGGACCTTGACGTGGCTCAGCTGTTCGTGAAAGTGCCTGTGGGTTTCTCCACTCATCCGAATCTCCCGGTGAGATAGGCTTCGGTCCGCTGGTGCTTCGGAGCCGTAAAGATCTGCTGGGTCGGGCCGTATTCCCGCAACTCACCCGAATCGAAGAAGCCGGTGAGCTCGGAGACCCGTGCCGCCTGCTGCATATTGTGCGTGACAATCACAATGGTGTATTCACGCTTCAGTTCAAAGATCAGCTCCTCGACCTTGGCCGTGGCACCCGGGTCGAGGGCCGAGCAGGGCTCGTCCATCAGTAGCACGGTGGGCTGGTTGCCCAGGGCGCGGGCAATGCAGAGCCGCTGTTGCTGCCCGCCACTCAGGCCCGTGGCGGGGGTGTCGAGGCGGTCCTTCACCTCGTCCCAGAGCGCGGCACGCTGGAGGCACTGCTCCACGAGGTCGGGGATGTCGCGGCGCGGCACCAGGGCGTTGAGCTGCGGGCCGTAGGCCACATTCTGGTAGATCGTCTTCGGGAACGGGTTCGGGCGCTGGAACACCATTCCGACGCGCTGGCGGTGCGCTACGAGGTCGAGCCCCGAGTCGTACACCGACCGGCCCTCCACCGTGAGCGACCCGGTGACGTGCACATCGGCGATTAGGTCGTTCATCCGGTTGATCGACCGCAGGAAGGTCGACTTCCCGCAGCCCGACGGTCCGATGATCGCGGTCACGGCGCGGTGCGGAATCGTGAACGTCAGGTTGTGCAGTACCTGATTCTTGCCGTACCAGAACGAGAAGTCGTCCACGGCAATGCTGGGATCGCCATCGGTGGGCGCGCCGTTGAGTTCCCCCGAGCGCGCCTTCTGCACCGGTACGGCGACGCCATCGTCCATCGCAGCCTTCATCCGAACCTTCCCGTAATGTAGGCCTCGGTCTGTTCATTGGCAGGCGCGGTGAAGATCTGGTTGGTCAGGCCGTGCTCGATCATCGTCCCGAGGTAGAAGAAGGTGGTGGTGTCGGACACCCGGGCAGCTTGCTGCATATTGTGGGTGACGATCACGATCGTGAATTCCTTCTTGAGCTCGATGACCAGCTCCTCGATCCGCTGGGTGCCTTGCGGATCGAGCGAAGCCGTCGGTTCGTCGAGCAGGATGACTTCCGGCTCGGGCGCGATGGTCCGCGCGAGGCAGAGCCGCTGCTGCTGGCGATGGGGTGCCAGTACCTGGACGCGCGGCGGGTGATCGGCACTGCCTTCGTGCTGGCAGCCGCCAGCCTGGTGGCGGTGGGCTATGCCACCGGCAGTTTCGGCGTTTATCTGG
>JAZJZU010000005.1:32363-36228 GCA_040389605.1 Gemmatimonadota bacterium | reverse complement strand
GCCGCTGCTGCTGGCCACCCGAGAGGGCAATGGCACTGGTACGGAGGCGATCCTTCACTTCCTCCCAGAGGGCCGCCCGGCGCAGCGAGCGCTCGACCGTCTCCTCGACCTCGGCACGAGGCCTGCCTCCGTCGATCTTCAGTCCCGCCGCGACGTTGTCGTAGATCGACATCATTGGGAAGGGTGTGGGGCGCTGGAACACCATTCCCACGCGCCGCCGCAACTGGATCGGGTTCACGGAACTGCCGTACACATCCTCGCCATCGAGCAGCACCTTGCCGGCGATCCAGCCGCCTTCGGAGATCTCGTGCATCCGGTTGAGCGTGCGCAGGAAAGTGGACTTGCCGCAGCCCGAGGGGCCGATCAGGGCGTGCACCTGGTTGGGCGCGAAATCGAGGGAGACTCCCTTGACCGCCGTGAACTTGCCGTACATCGCACTCAGCTTGTCGGTACGCACCCGCGGCATCGACTCAACCACTGGACGAAAACCGCTGGCGGGTCACGAACCGGGCCGCCATCGAGAGCACGAAGACCACCAGGATCAGCACCAGCGCCGTGGCCCAGGCGAACTGGTGCCATTCCTCGTACGGGCCTGACGCGTAGGTGAAGACCACCAGCGGCAGCGCGGCCATTGGCTCGTTCGGGTTGAACGAGAGGTACTGGCTGCCGAGGGCGGTGAAGAGCAGCGGGGCGGTCTCGCCGGCCGCTCGCGCCACGGCGAGCAGGGAGCCCGTGACGATGCCGGGGAGAGCGGTGCGCAAGACAATCGTGAGCGACGTGCGCCAGCGGGCGTAGCCGAGGGCGAGGGCCGCTTCACGCAGCGAGTTGGGTACCAGCTTGATCAGTTCCTCGGTGGTCCGCGTGACCATCGGAACCATCAGGATCGCCAGCGCGATACTGCCCGCGAGCCCGGAGAAGTGTTTCTGCCGTGCGAC
This sequence comes from Gemmatimonadota bacterium, assembly GCA_040389605.1. Taxonomy (GTDB): domain Bacteria; phylum Gemmatimonadota; class Gemmatimonadetes; order Gemmatimonadales; family GWC2-71-9; genus Palsa-1233. The sequence continues at coordinate 35,293 of JAZJZU010000005.1, read as the reverse complement.
AATGAAGGTCCACGCAAAGACACCCACCACGATCGACGGTGTGCCATTCATCACGTCAGACACGAACCGCGTGACCCAGGCCAGTTTGCTGCCGGAGTACTCGGCGCAGTACAGTCCGGCGCCGATCCCGATCGGGACGCCGATCAGCGATGCGATGCCGACAATGATCAGGGTGCCCACGATGGCGTGCAGGACACCGCCACCCGTCTCACCAGCGGGCACGGGGGTGTGGGTGAAGAACGCCACCGACAACGAACTCGCGCCCTTGAGCGTCAGGGAGATCAGGATCAGCAGCAGGGGCATCACCGCGATGATCACGGCAATTGCCATAATTCCGACCATCACGTTGCTCTTGATCCGGCGCAGGGCGCGCGGGTTCACGTGACCTTGCTCCCGATGGCCGCGCCGCGTGCGACGCGCCAGATCAGCAACCGTGCCCCCGCATTCACCAGCACGGTGACCACGAAGAGCAGCAATGCCACTGCGGTCAGGGAGGAGATGTGCAGGTCGGTCGCCGCCTCCGAGAACTCATTCGCGATCACGGCAGCCATCGAATAGCCTGGCGCAAAGAGCGAGGCGGAGATGTCGTGGCGGTTGCCGATCAGCATCGTGACGGCCATCGTCTCGCCCAGCGCGCGTCCGAGCCCGAGGATCACCGCGCCGATGATGCCCGAGCGTGCATAGGGCACAATGGCCGTGCGCACCGCCTCCCACCGCGTCGCGCCCAGCGCGAGCGCCGCCTCGCGCTGGCTGTTGGGCACGGCCAGGAGCACGGAACGGGAGACCGACATGATGAACGGCATGATCATGATGGTCAGGATCAGGGACGCGGCCAGCACGGAAGGTCCGTAGATCGCGCCGCGAAAGAACGGCAGGAAGCCGAGCGTATCGCGCAGGAACGGAAAGACACTTGCCTTGAGCACGGGAATCAGCACGAACACGCCCCAGAGTCCGTAGACCACGCTGGGGATGGCCGCGAGCAGCTCGATCAGTATCGCGATCGGCTTGCGGATGGCCTGCGGGGCAAACTCCGTCAGGTAGATCGCGACGCCGAGGGAGAGTGGTACCGCGAGCAGCAGGGCGATGAACGAGGTCAGCAGCGTGCCGAAGATCAGCGGGTAGGCGCCGAACTGGCCAGCCACGGGATCCCAGGTGCTGTCGGTAATGAAGTGGAACCCGAACTGCGACAAGGCGAGGCGCGAACCGTCGGCGAGTTCGAGGAAGAGCGCCACCAGCAGCGCCGGGACCATCAGGGCTGCCAGTGTGAGCAGCAACCGGAAGAGCTGATCGCCCCGGGAACTCCCGATCAGCGTCCTCACTTTCGTGGTTGCCGCAGGGCGGGGCGTGGTCGAGTCGGCTGGGGCGCTCATCGTGGCAGGAGCTTACCCCGCCTGCCACGATGTGACGTCACGACTTTGTAACAGTTGTGTCACCGATCTCAGGGGATCGGCTTGCCTGCGCCCTTCAGCGTGGTGATCCGCTGCTTCACGAGGCTGACGACCTCGGCGGGAAGCGGGGCATAGAGCAGGGCCTTCGCCATATCCTGCGCCTCGGGGGTCACCATCCAGTTCAGGAAGTCACGGATGGCCTTCGCCTTCACGGGGTCCTTCGTGTTGGGGCGAATCAGCAACCAGGTGAACGAGGAAATCGGATAGGCCTGCGCACCCGGGGCGTTCGTGATCGAAACCCGGAAGTCTGTGTTGGCCGGGAACTTGGCGCTGGCTGCGGCATTGGTCACTGTCTCCAGCGACGGCTGGACGAAGGTGCCAGCGGCGTTCTTGATCTGGGCATACGGCAGCTTGTTGGCCGAGGCATAGATGAGCTCGACGTAGCCCAGCGTCCCCTCGACCTGCTTGACCTGCTGCGTCACCCCTTCGTTGCCCTTCCCGCCGAGCCCCACCGGGAAGTTCACCGCGGTGGCCGAGCCGACCTTCTGCTTCCACTCGGGTGACACCTTGCTGAGGTAGTCGGTGAAAATGTACGACGTGCCCGACCCGTCGGACCGGTGAACCACGATGATGTCGACATCGGGGAGCTTCACGCCGGCGTTCAGTGCCGCGATCCGCTTGTCGTTCCACTTGGTGATCTTGCCGAGGAAGATGTCGGCGACAGTCGGTCCATCGAACTTGAGCTGGGTCGTCCCGAGGGACGGCAGGTTCCACGTCAGTACCACCGCACCCATCACCGTCGGAATGTGCAGCACCTGCCCCTGCACGGCGGTCATCTGGTCGGCCGACATCGGGCCGTCGGAAGCGCCGAAGTCGACGGTGCCCTCGGTGTACTGACGGATGCCGGCACCCGAGCCGACGGACTGATAGTTGATCTGCGCTCCCGTCTTGCGATGGTAGGCGTCAAACCACTTGGTGTAAACCGGGTTCGGAAAGGTCGCGCCAGCGCCGGTGATCGATTGCGCCTCGACCGTGGCTGGCTTGCTGCAGCCGAGCACGGTCACCAGGCCGATCAGTCCAGCCGCGAGAATGCGGTATTTCATTCAGGTCTCCAATTGGAGTGAAGGGTCGTGAACAGCATCAGAACTTGAATTCGGTATGCAGGTAGACCAGCTGGCGGCCCTTGTCGAAGCTGTTGCTGGGCGAACCGCCGGCGACCGAGTTGAGGTCGGCGTCGGCCAGGAGGCGGAGGTTTGGCGTCAGGGCGTACGACACGCCAGCGATGACCCGCGTCTGCCGATTGACGGCGAGGCGAGCACCGGCTGTGGCCGCAGTGGAGTCAACATTCGGGTCGAAGGAGTCGAGGCGTCCGATCAGGGCCACCTTCGAGTTGGGGACGTTGAACACCGCGTAGGCCGCGAACAGCCCCGAAAACATGATGATGTCGCTCAGGATGAAGATCCAGAACCCATAAGCGACGACGGTGCGCTTCGGGGCCGGCCCGCCACCGCCGCGCCCGCGCGCGAGTTCGATTGGAACTGC
>JAZJZU010000005.1:29460-32353 GCA_040389605.1 Gemmatimonadota bacterium | reverse complement strand
CAGCTGCCCCTTGGCTTCGGGCGTCGCAGCCGAGGTGGAATCCTTGGTCATTCCGTATTCGGCGGCGAGCGTCACGGCCTTCGAGTTGTAGGAGAGAATCCCCACAAAGCGATTGCGTGCGGCGCCTCCGGTGGCGTATCCCAGGTTGGCGTAGCCAGTCAGGCGGAGACCGCCAGTCTTCCCGGGGAGGTCGGTGCGTGCCAGCCGGACCGAGACGCGACCGCTGATGTCCTTGCGGTTGTCGCCCGGTGCATTGCTGTAACCTTCGCCATCGTAGATCCCGAACTGCGCATTGACCTGCTCATAGTTCCACATTCCGTCGACGCCGATGCCGAAGTCGGAGGAGGTGACGTAGCCGAGCCGGTCGAGCGGCACAGGTCCCTGCATCCGGTAACCCCAGAGCGATTCCTCCCAGTCGATCAGCGGCGTGTGGATCGCGCCGATCTTGTAGGTCAGGTGGCTGTTTTCCGGCGTCCAGGCCACATAGGCATACTTGAGGCGGAACGTCTGCTGGTTGGACGCGGCCTTGCGGCCGTCGACATCCACGGTAATGCGCGTGCTGACCCCGCCACTGAACTTGCCCAGCACATTCACGTACGAGCGGGCGACATCGAAATTGTTGCCGTGCGCGGGTGGCGTCAGCGAGGAGTCGATATTGAGCTGATAGCCGTAGTGAATGTATCCGACGCCGCTCACGGTGACCGTGGGCGCCTGCGCGGCCTGGGCCGCAACGCGACGACCGCCGAGCGTTGCCGCCAGGGCGGCAATGGTCAGGGCAACGCGCAATCTGTTCAGCATGTCCTCTCCCGAGCTGCGTGTCGTACCGCGCCGATCAGCCTCTCATCCGCACGTAACGGATTGGCTTCGGCGCGTGTAACAAGTCAGCCGGGCATCACGAGGTAGTGTCAGACGTGTCACGAGGGTGTAACATCGCCCATCGCATCAGGGAAAAGCGCCGTTACAGTGGTTCCGGTGCCGAGGGTGCTGGCGATGGCGACGGCCCCGCCGTACGCCTCGACCAGGTGCTTCACGATGGCGAGTCCGAGCCCGGTGCCCCCCTCTTCGCGGCTGCGCGAGGGCTCGACGCGGTAGAATCGCTCGAAAATTCTTGAGAGGTGCTCGCTCGCGATGCCGGCACCGGTGTCCTGGACCGAGAGTTCGACGCCGTCCGGCACACGTCGCGTCCGGCAGGTGACGTTGCCGCCCTTGGGGGTGTAACGCAGCGAGTTGTCGAGCAGGTTGGTGAGGACCTGCCGCAGAGTCTCGGGATCGGCAAGGATGGCCGAGGCGTCGGCAGCCAGGTCGAGGGTGAGCGTCACGCCGCGGCGTTCTGCGGAGTCCTGGGCGGACCCGAAGACCTCCCGCGCGATCGGGGCGACCGGTGTGGGAGCGGGCTCCGGCACCCAGCGCCCGGACTCGATGCGTGAGAGGTCGAGGAGGTCGTCCACGAGCCGATGCATCCGCAGCGCGTTGTTCCGGATGGTCTCGAGGAACCGTCGCTGGGTGGCCGCGTCGACTCCGCCCTCGGCGAGTGTCTCGGCATAACCCGAGATCGAAGTCAGCGGGGTCTTCAGTTCGTGGGAGACATTCGCCACGAAATCGCGACGGACTGCTTCGAGACGCCGGACCTGGGTGAGGTCGTGCAGGATGAGCACGGCACCGCTGCCCGGCAGTGGGCGCGCATTGAAGAGGACCACCTGTTCGTCGAGTTCAACCTCGCGATCCTGCACCGTATGCCCCGCGAGTACGTCGGTGACGGCCTCGCGCGCGTCCTTGTCGCGGAACAAGGTGCGCAGATCGGGCAGCGGCTCGTCGGGTTCGTAGCCCAGCAATCGCCGCGCGGCGGGGTTCGCCGTGACGATCCGTCCGCGCGCATCGGCGGCGATGATGCCTTCGACCATCGCATCCACCACGGCTTCGCCTTCGGCCTTCTCGTGTTGCAGTTCCTCGAACCGGTCGGCCAGCTGACGATTCATCGCCCGCAGCGCCTGCACGAGCGAATCGACCTCGGGAATGCCCGACCGGGGAAAGCGTGGCAGCGAACCCGAGGCGATCGCCCGCGCGGCGGCCGACAGTGCCACCAGCGGACCCGCGATGGATCTGCCCGTGGCAAAGGCGAGGGCGAGCGCCACGAGCAGCGCCATCGTCGCGGCGCCCACCATCGAGCTGCGGACCCGCCGCAGCGACGCGGTGACATTGTCGAGGCCGCTGCTCACCTCGATGACTCCACCTTCACCGGGCACGCTAACCGTGAGCACGGCATCAGTGGGGAGCGAGTCGCTCGCGACCCGCACGGCGCCGGCGGCGTCCTTCACCACGATCCGATGGCCGCTTTGCGTGCTCAGGCGGGTGACTGTGGCGGGCCAGCGGGTCGAGTCGTCGGGGAGGGCAGCGCGCACGAGCACTGCTTCGCGAGTGAGCGCGGTGCGGACATCGCGCTCGAGGCCCGTGCGCAGCGCGCGCTCCGAGCCCCACACCAGGATGAGCAGGGTGAGGGCGACGATCGTGAAGGTGCCGAGTACCAGCCGCCCGGCGAAATTCACTTCGTGCGTGCCTCCCGGCCGGCGGGCTTGAAGCGGTAGCCGAATCCTCGCACCGTCTCGATCATCTCGCCGATCGGGCCGAGCTTCGTGCGCAGGCGCTGGACGTGCATATCCACGGTGCGGGTCTGGATGTCGGGCTGGGCATCCCAGACCGTCTCGAGCAGCTGCGGCCGCGACTGCACCCGACCGCGGCGCTCGAGGAGGGTGACCAGCAGCTTGTACTCGGTTGCCGTGAGGTTGAGGTCCTGCCCGGCCATCGAGACGCGATGTTCAGAACGGTCCACCGTGAGCCCTTCGGCCACCAGGGTCGAGCCCGCCGAGACGGCAGGCGCCCCGAGCCGACGGAGCAG
>JAZJZU010000005.1:23843-29450 GCA_040389605.1 Gemmatimonadota bacterium | reverse complement strand
GGCGGGCGAGAACGGCTTGGTGAGGTAGTCGTCGGCGCCGAGGGAGAGGCCCCGGATCCGGTCGGGCTCGTCGCGGCGCGCGGTCAGCAGGATCACCCCGACGTCGCGGGTTTCGTCGCGCTTGCGCAGCTCGGCCAGCACGTCGTAGCCGGACAGCCCGGGGAGCATCAGGTCGAGCACCACGAGATCGGGCCGCTCGTCCTTGGCGGCCTTGAGGGCGTCGGGGCCGTTGGCGGCCGTCGAGACCCGATAGCCGGCGCGCGCCAGATGGTAGGCCACCAGGGCGGTGATATCCGGTTCATCGTCCACGACCAGGATGCGATGCGTCATTGCTGCTCCCAAATGCGGCGCCGAGACCATATGCGCCGAAACGAATATCGCGAAGTTGGGACGATGGCAAGGCGCAGACTGTTGCTGGAACGGTACTTGTGACCGGATATTTACTCTCGTGCCCACTGACCTCCCCGTATTCGTGAACGGACACCCCTTCCGGGTGCCCGCCGGATCGACCCTTGGCAGCCTGCTTGCCGAGCACGATCCCGACCTCCTCGCTGCCCTGTTGGGTGGAGAGGCCCTCGCCACCGATGGCCGCGGAATCGAGGTCGATCCCGATGACGTCCTGAGTGCGGGGGCCATCTTTCGCGTCCGCCGATCGGCCCGGGCCACCGATGCGTGAGCGCCTCCGCCGGATGCCCAAGGCCGAGCTTCACGTACATCTCGATGGCTCGCTGCGGGCCGAGACAATGCTGGCCCTCGCGGGCGATGCCGGCGTCCCGCTGCCGGCGCACGACGCCGACTCGCTCCGACGATGGATGCTGGTGGATGATGCCCGCAACCTCGAGGAGTATCTGGCCCGCTTCGAGTATACGATCGCGCTGCTGCAGACCCCGGACGCCATCGAGCGCGTGGCCTACGAGATGGTGGCCGATGCCGCCCAGGACGGCGTCCGGCTGCTGGAGGTTCGCTACTGCCCCCAGTTGAGCACCCGGGGCGACCTGACGATGGATGAGGCCGTCGCGGCCGAGTGGCGCGGGTTGCAGCGCGGCGAGGCGGAGTTCGGCGTGGTGTCGCGCATCATCAATTGCTCGCTGCGTCATTACTCGCCCGAGCTCTCGCTCGAGATTGCCGAGCATTCGGTGCGGATGCGCGACTCGGGCGTGGTGGGCTTTGACCTCGCCGGCGGCGAAGCCGGGCGCCCTCCCGACGAGCATCGCGAGGCCTTTGAACTCGCCGATCGAGCCGGCCTCGGCATCACCGTGCACGCTGGCGAAGCCGCTGGGTGGGAAAGCATCTTCGAGGCGATTCACACCTGTCGTGCAGTGCGCATCGGGCACGGCACGCGACTCTTCGAGAGCCCCGCGCTGCTCGAGTTCGTGCGCGACCGACGGATCTGCGTCGAGATCAACATCACCAGCAACCTGCAGACCCACGCGGTCGCGACAGCCGCTGCCCACCCGGTGCGACAGTACTTTGATGCCGGCATCCCGGTCACGCTCTGCACGGATTCCTGGCTGATGAGTGGCGTCCGGCTCACCGATGAATACCTGCTCGCGCAGCAGGCGCTGGCATTCACCCTCCCGGAGCTCGAGGCGATGACACTCACCGCGTTCGAGCACGCCTTCCTTCCCTGGCCTGAACGGCTTGCACTCCGCAATGCCGCCCTGGCCGATATCGCGAGCCTCTCGTGACCCTCCTCCCGCTGCTGCTCCAGACCCAGACCGCCGCCGAGCGTTTTGCCGCCCTGCGCGACGGACTCGACATCCCCCTCGGTTCGCGACTGATGGGCATCGTCGGGATGGCCACGATGATCGCGCTCGCCGTGCTGATGAGCTACGACCGCAAGAAGATCAACTGGCGCCTCGTGGCCAGCGGCGTGACGCTGCAGGTGGTGTTCGGGCTGTTCGTCCTGAAGACATCATTCGGGCGGGCGTTCTTCGAGACCGTGGGGGGATGGATCACCTCGCTGCTCGGCTTTCAGGAGCTCGGCGCACGCTTCGTCTTCGGCAACCTGGTCCAGAGCAACGTGCCGGTCGGAGTGCCGGGTGCCACCGGCGTGCTCGATACCGCCGGCGGGATGATGGCCAATACCGGGGCCTTCTTCGCCTTCTCGGTGCTGCCGACCATCATTTTCTTCTCCGCCCTGATGTCGGTCCTCTACTATCTCGGCATCATGCAGTGGGTCGTGAAGGGGCTCGCCTGGGGAATGCAGAAGACGCTCGGGACATCGGGCGCCGAAACGCTCTCGGCCTCGGGCAACATCTTCCTGGGACAGACCGAGGCACCGCTGCTGATCAAGCCCTTCGTGGCCTCGATGACCTCGTCCGAGATAATGACGGTGATGGTCGGCGGGTTCGCGACGGTAGCTGGTGGCGTGCTCGCGGCATACGTGGGGATGCTCTCGGGAATGCTCCCCGGGATCGCGAGCCACCTGCTCGCCGCGAGCGTGATGAATGCACCCGCAGGATTGTATCTCGCGAAGATCCTTCGTCCCGAAACAGAAGTGCCGGTCACGAAAGGCTCGCTGGACTTCGATCTTGCGCCTGCTCCAGGGGAGGATGTGGTGGTCGCGCTGGAGACCCCACGCCGCTTCACGTTCCGGCGCAGTGCCGCCGCAGAGTCGAGCGTGATCGAGGCCGCAGCAGGGGGCGCCGCGCAAGGCGTGCAGCTGGCCATCAACGTCGCGGCAATGCTGATGGCGTTCGTGGCGCTCGTCGCGATGCTCAACGCGGGACTCGGCTGGGCCGGCCACCTCGCCGGCATCGATGGACTCTCGCTCCAGTCGATCCTCGGGACGCTGCTGCGTCCACTCGCGTGGGTGATGGGCGTGCCCTGGCACGACACGGCATACGTGGGCGGATTGATCGGCCTGAAGACGTCACTCAACGAATTCGTTGCCTATGCGCAGTTTGCCGGTGACCTCGGCAGTGGCCGCGTGCTCGATCCGCGCTCGGCCATCATCTGCACCTACGCGCTGCTCGGCTTCGCGAACTTCTCGTCCATCGCAATCCAGATTGGGGGCATCGGTGGCCTCGCGCCGGAACGGCGCGGTGAAATTGCCAAGTTTGGTCTGCGCGCGATGATTGCCGGTAACCTCGCCGCGTTCATCTCTGCCTCGCTCGCCGGGATGCTGGCGTGACGGCACACGACGCCACCGAGCAGGTTGCCGCCGCCAGTGCGGTGGTCCGTGCCAGGCTGGGCACGCTGCAACCGAGTGTGGCGATTGTGCTCGGCTCGGGACTCGGCGGGCTGGCCGACCAGGTGAACGATCCTGTCCGGATCGGCTACGCCGACATCCCCGGTTTCCACGTGCCCACGGTGCAGGGACACAAGGGCGAACTCGTTGCCGGGAAGCTCGGTGGTGCCGATGTGATAATGCAGAGCGGCCGCTTTCATATGTATGAAGGGCATCCGGCTGCCACCTCGGTCCTTCCGGTCCGCGTCTTCGCATCGCTGGGGGTGAAGACCCTGATCGTCACCAACGCCGCCGGCGGCATTCGGCGCACCTTTGCCCCCGGCACGCTGATGCTGCTGAGCGACCACATCAACCTCACCGGTCGCAATCCGCTCGAAGGGCCAGTGCTCGATGGCGAAACACGGTTTCCCGATATGAGCGTGGCCTACGACGCCGAACTGCGCGATATCGCACGCAGGGTCGCGAGCGCGCAGGGGACGCGGCTTGAAGAGGGTGTCTACTGTGCGCTGCTGGGCCCGACCTACGAGACGCCCGCCGAAGTGCGAATGCTCGAGCGACTCGGCGCCGATGCGGTCGGGATGAGCACCGCGCCCGAGACCATCATCGCCCGCGCACGCGGAATGCGGGTGCTCGGCTTCTCGCTGGTCACAAACGCCGCAGCCGGCACCACGGCCGCGCTGCTCGATCACAAGGAAGTGATGGAAGTCGCCGCGCAGGCGGGTGGGAGGCTGGCGGAGCTGGTGCGCGGAGTGATTGCGGAGCTGCGGGGGTGACTCTGGCTCGCGCCGCGCCTCGCGCGGCGCGGATTTCCGAGTCGACTGAAGCTTGGACGCACGGGAGTGGTGTCATCCTGAGCGGACGCGAAGCGTGGCCGTTGCGTGATACCGAGTTGTCATCCTGAGCGGAGCCCGCGAAGCGGGCGAAGTCGAAGGAGCTGGACTCGACGGTGAGAGGGTGCTCCCTCGACTCCGCGACCTTCGGTCGCTCCGCACAGGATGACAGCCGCAAGGCCGAAATCCGCGCCGCGCGAGGCGCGGCGCCAGCTATCGATCATCGAGCATCGATCGACGATCATCGACTATCGATCATCGAACACCTCGACTCCATGCCACACCGGCCCGTGCCCCTTGCCGAGCCCAGGTGCAGCGCGGATGGCGGCCTGGAGATAGTCGAGCGCAGCGGGCACGGCCTCGGGCAGCTCCATCCCCAGCGCGAGCGCGGCGGTGAGTGCGGCCGAGAGGGTGCAGCCGGTACCGTGTGTCGCGCGGGTGGCGATGCGGGGCCTCGCGAAGCGTTCCACGCCCTCGCGCGTCACCAGGACATCCACGAGAATGTCACTCTGCAGGTGACCTCCCTTCACCAGGGCCGCATTGGCGCCGAGCGCCAGGAGCGCCTCTCCCGCGCGGACCATCGATTCGGGGTCGCGCACTTCGAGGCCAGTGAGGAGTTCGGCCTCGTCGAGATTGGGCGTGACGATCCGTGCCTGCGGCAACAACAGCGAGCGAACGGCTTCGATGGCATCGGGGTCGAGCAGGTGATCTCCGGAACTGGCCACCATCACCGGGTCGAGCACGTAGTGGGTCCATCCGCGGGCCTCGATGGTGCCTGCCACCAGTTCGACGGCGGGCAGGGTGCCGAGCATCCCGGTCTTCACGGCGTCGGGGGGGAGGTCGTTGCCGACCGCATCGAGCTGGGCCACGATGACATCGATGGGAACGGGGTGAACCGCGTGCACACCGAGAGTATCTTGCGCGGTGACGGAGACCACCACCGAGGTGCCGTAGCAGTCCCAGGCCGCGAAGGTTTTCAGGTCGGCCTGGATCCCGGCACCGCCACCCGAATCGGAGCCGGCGATGGTCATCGCGATGCGTCGCCTCTTCTCTCTCACCCCACCTCCCCGCCTATGGCACTGCTGAGCACGATCCGTGACCTGCACCGCCGCAAGGCCCGCGAACGTCGCGGGCTCGCCCTGGCGGAGGGGATCCGGCTGGTGGAAGAGATGCTCACCGCGGCGGTTGCCTGCAAGGGTGCGGTCGTGACGCCGGCCCTCTCGGCCACTCCGCGCGGGGTGGCGCTGAAGGAGCAGCTGCTCTCGCGCGGTGTTCCGATTGAGGAGATCTCCGAGTCGGAATTTGCCGATGTCGCGGCCACGGAGCATCCACAGGGCGTGGTGGCCGTTTACGCCCCGCGGGAGTGGCTGCTGAGTGACCTGACGCCGACTCCGGGCCACCCACTGGTGATTCTTGATGCGGTGCAGGACCCGGGCAACGTCGGCACCATCGCGCGGACGGCGCTCGCGTTTGGTGCATCAGGCATCGTGGCGCTGCCCGGCACGGCCGATCTCGAGAACCCCAAGACCGTGCGCGGCGCGATGGGGGCACTCTTCCGGTTGCCACATCTGCACGCCGATGATG
>JAZJZU010000005.1:11731-23833 GCA_040389605.1 Gemmatimonadota bacterium | reverse complement strand
TCGGAGGTATCGACGGCGGTCACCTGCACTTCCAGGCCCGCCTCCCTGAAGACACGCGCGAGCTGCGCGCCCCACTGGCCCACGTAGCAGCAGAGATCCAGGATGCGGAAAACCTTGCCCTGCACGCCGATGATGTCGCCGTACTGCACTGGCTCCTTGAGGCGGGAGTGGCGATCTGGGCCACCGCAATGGACGGTGAGTCGATTGCCGCTGGCGCACCCACCGAACCGGTGGCCCTGATTCTCGGCAACGAGGGTGCGGGGGTGCGAGCTGACCTGAAGGTGCACGCGACGCGCAAGGTGGCGATTCCGATCCAGCCGATCGCCGAGTCGCTGAATGTGGCCGTGGCCGCCGGTATCCTGCTTCACCAGGTGACTCGATGAATATTGCCCAGGGGATTGTGGCCTATCTCGCAGCCGGCGGCTGGCTCTTTCCGTTACTGGCCGGGTTGTTCGGGCTCCTGTTTGGCTCCTTTCTCAATGTCTGCATCGTGCGCTGGCCGGCGCTGGAATCGGTGGTGTCGCCGCGATCACGCAGCCCGCTCTGCGGCAACCTGATCGCGTGGTACGACAATCTTCCGGTGCTGTCGTGGCTGCTTCTGCGCGGCAAGTGCCGCCACTGCGGGCTGCCGATTCCGGTGCGCTATCCGCTGGTAGAGCTCGGCGTCGCCATTCTCTGGGCAGTGGTTGCGTGGCACTATGGGCCGACGGTGGAATTCTTCCGAGCGGGCGTGTTCGGCACCATCCTGATCGGCATCGCAATGACCGATGCCCGCGAATACATCATTCCCGATGAGTTTTCCATCGGCGGCACCGTGATCGGCATTGCGTTTGCCTTTCTCGGTGGGGCGCTCGCGTGGCAGCAATCACTGCTCGGCGCGGCCATCGGATTCTCGCTGCTCTGGGTCGTGGCGTGGCTCGGCACCAAGCTGCTCGGTGAAGACGCGATGGGTGGTGGCGACATCAAGATGATGGCGATGATCGGCGCCTTCCTCGGCTGGCAGGGCGTCTTGCTCACCCTCTTCCTCGGCGCGCTGCTCGGCACGCTGATCTTTCTGCCGCTGAAGATCGCGGGCCGCGAGAAGCTGGTGCCCTTCGGCATCTTCCTCGCGATCGGTTCCGCGGCGTGCTGGGTGGCGGGGCCAGCGATCATCCACTGGTATCAACTGACCTTTCTCGGGGTCTGACCCTTATGCCGCGCATTGCGACTGCCTTTCTGCTGATCACCATCCTTGCAGGCTGCCGAGGTGAACCGCCTGCCGCAGCGCAGTCGCTCGATGCTCGCCAGCTCAGCGCGCTGGTCGATTCGCTGATGCCGGTCGTGGCGAAGGCGAGCGGAATGGACTTCAAGTCCACGCCGCATTCGGCCGTGCGGACCCGGGAACAGGTGCGCACCTACCTCCTCGCGAAGCTTGCGCAGGAACTGCCGCCCGCGCGGCTCGAGGGGATCTCGACGGCCTACCGGCTGCTGGGCCTGCTCCCCGACACGCTCGATGTCTCGAAGCTCTTCCTCGACCTCTACACCGAGCAGGTGGCGGGCTTCTACGACCCGGACTCCACCACACTCTTTGCGGTTGCGGGGGGGAACCGGGTGGAGCTGCGATTGATTCTCGCGCACGAACTCGTGCACGCGTTGCAGCATCAGTACACACCGCTCGATTCCATTATGAAGGACAGCCACGACGCTGACCGCCTCGCCGCGGCGCAGGCAGTCTTCGAGGGTCAGGCCACGCTCGCCTCGATGGCCGCGCTGCTGCCCGGCACCGATATCATCGGCGACGACGGCTTCTGGGAGACCTTTCGCGGCCAGTTGCAGGTGCAGCAGTCCGGGATGAAGGTGTTCAACGAGGCGCCGCTGGCGATCCGCTCCGGGCTCACCTTTCCGTATGTGCAGGGGTCGGAGTTCCTGCGCTGGTTCCGGAAGAACCATCCGGATCAGCAACCGTTCGGGGCACTGCTGCCGGTGTCTACCGAGCAGATTCTCCACCCCGATCGCTATGCCCGCGGCGACGTTCCGCTCACGGTGCGTTTCGCCGCCGACACCGTGACGCCGATGTTCGACGACACCTTCGGCGAGTTCGAGATCGACGTGCTGCGCTCGTCGCTCGCGGGCATCAGCGAGGTCCCCACCGACCTGGCCGTTGGCTGGGGTGGCGACCGGATGCGGCTCTATCGCAACACTGGCGGCGCGGCGCTGGTCTGGGTCACCGTGTTCGACGACGCACGCAGCGCCGAACGGTTCGTGTCGCAGTATGGCGCGCGGCTCATCGCTGTGAAGCGGACGGGGTATCGGACGGCGGTGGAGCCGTTGCAGGTATCGGGGAAGAGTGCCGTGCGAGTGGTGGTGGCGCCGGAGGGGTGGGCGCGGTGGGCGTCGTTGCCCGAAGTCGAGCTGCGCTGACGCTCAGGCCGCAGGGGCCTCGACGGATGGACTGGTCGGGAACCCCGCCGCATCAGCCAGCTTGCCATAGCTCAGCCCCGCCACGATGTCATACGCCGCGTGCATCAGCATCGCGAGCAGCAGTCCGCCGGCCCAGTAGACATACACCTGCATCACCAGGGCGATGACCCCGATGATGGCGGCGCTCTTCCAGCCCTGCATCGCGTGCGAAACCCCGAACGCAACCGATGTGACGAGTGCCGCCACGATCCACTCGCCAGTGACCCACCAGAGCAACGACGCCACCACGCCGCGCCACACCAGCTCCTCGCTCACTCCCGCCGCAACGGATACCGCGATCCACCATCCGCGTTCCCGCGCGGTGCGGGGTGAGATCAGTGCCAACCGTGGCTCCTGCTTGGCGATCGCGGCCTTCCAGCGCGGCCGCATCAGCAGCACCGTGACCACGACCAGCAGCGCGGCCACTCCGATGGCCAGCGGATCCACACGTCCGACACTCAGGTCAAGATGTTCGGCAAACACCGCGATGAGCGCCACGATCGCAAAGAGAAACTGCTGCCCGATGATGTTGCGATAGAGGTCGGGCCGTGGCAGCGCCATCAGGCGGTCGACACTGTTACGCGCCTTGAATGATCCCCACGGCACCAGCACCAGGAAGAACGCCAGCGTCAGGATCCCCGGGATGTTCGGCACGCTAGAGGAACTGCGCCAGCGAGTAGATGATCAGCCCCGCGAGCCCGCCCACCAGCGTGCCGTTGAGCCGCACGAACTGCAGGTCGCGACCCACGGCGAGCTCAATGCGCCCCGCGGCCACCTCCGGATCCCAGTCGGCCACCGTGGCGGCAATCAAGTCCGCAACTTCCTGGCGATGCTGCTCCAGCAGCGAGGTCACCACGTCGGCGAGGAAGCGATCGACCTCCGCTCGCAGCTCTTCGCTGGTGGCGAGTGACTCACCCAGCCCGGCGAGCACTTCCTCCAGCGGCTGCAACGACGCCTGCGACGGATCGGTCCGGTAACGCACGGCGGCACGACGCGCGCGATCCCAGACCGACGAGACCAGGTCCTCCACAATTGGATGCCCCAGCAACTCCTGCTTAAGCCGCTCCATTCGCGCGAGCATCTCCGGCGACGACTTGAGTCGGGTGATGAAGTCGGCCACGGCGGTGTCGAACTTCTTGCGGATCGGGTGATCGGGGTTGGCGCTCATTTCGGCCAATACCCGTTCGACTCCACCGGCGATCCGTTCGGCCACGGCGTCGCGCACGCCCAGCGGCAGCCACTTCGGGCTCTCGGCCCGGACTTTCTCGCGGATGGCGTCGTGACCATCGCGCATCGCGCCGCTGATCATCCGGATCACTTCGTTGAGCAGCTCCTGCGGTCGGCTGCCTGAAGCGGCCACGGTGAGCACATCCCCCACCAGCGGCGCGAGCTGCACCTCTTCCAGCCGGCTGGCCGCGCTCTTCTGCATGAACTCCCGCACCCCCGCCTCGGGGAGCGCCTCCACCGCCCGGGCCAGCCCGCCTGCGAGCTGCTGGGCCAGCCGCTGCCGGTTGCCCTCTTCGCTCATCCAGGTCGCGGCCCGCTCGGCCGGATGGACCCCAGCGAGCCGCTGCTCGAGTACGGCCCGGGAGAGAAAGTGGTTCTGGACAAAGTTCCCCAGGATCCGCCCGACCCGGTCCTTCTGCTTCTGCATGATGGCGGTGTGCGGGATCGGGATGCCGAGGGGGTGGCGGAAGAGGGCCGTAACCGCAAACCAATCGGCGAGGCCACCGACGAGGGCGGCTTCGGCGGTGGCCCGGACATACGCCAGCCAGGGGTGGGCGGGCTCCAGCAGCTTGGCCACAATGAACAGGGCGAGGAAGAAGACCAGCAGGGCGGAGGCCCAGCGCTTCATCCGTTGCAGGGCGATGCGGCGGCTCGTTTCGTCCTGCAACGCTGGGACCGGGATCTTGGCCATAGGCAGAAAAGTAAGCTGGGGAAGGTCTGACTGGTCCTAAAGCCACCCCTGGCTTACCTTTGAGGGCTATGTTCGACGAGCTCTCCTCCAAACTGACCGATACCCTTCGGCGCCTCACGGGCCGAGGGGTTCTGACGGAGGAGGCCGTTCGCGAGGGGCTCCGGGAAATTCGCCGGATCCTGCTCGAGGCGGACGTCTCGTTTGACCTCACGCGCGAGTTTCTCGAGCGGGTGCAGGCACAGGCGGTCGGACAGGATCTGCTGAAGGCCGTCAGGCCTGGGCAGCAGCTGGTAAAAATTGTCTACGACGAGCTGGTGACGCTGCTGGGTGAGAAGCAGGCGCCGCTCGCGTTCGTGTCGGTGCCGCCCACGATCATCCTGATGGTCGGGCTGCAGGGCTCGGGCAAGACGACTACGGCGGGCAAGCTCGCGCGACGGCTGAAGGCGGAGCAGAAGGCACCGTTCCTGATTGCGGCCGATGTGTATCGACCGGCCGCCGTCGATCAGCTGCGCACGCTGAGTGAGCAGGTGCAGGTCGGCTTCCACGGGGAGCCCGGTGTCACCGATGTCGTCGCGATCGTGAAGCGCGGGATCGAGGCGGCAGGGAAGGCGCGGGCCCGGACGGTGATTGTCGATACTGCTGGCCGTTCGCAGATCGACGACGACCTGATGGCCGAGTTGGTGAAGCTGAAGGCGGCGGTCAAGCCGCACGAGATCCTGCTGGTGGCCGATGGAATGACCGGCCAGGACGCGGTGCGGATCGCGAAGGGGTTCCACGACGCGCTGGGGATCAGCGGCGTGGTGCTCACAAAGATGGATGGCGATGCCCGCGGTGGTGCGGCGCTGTCGATCTACGGGGTGACGAAGGCGCCGATCAAGTTCATCGGCGTGGGTGAGAAGCTCGACGCGCTGGAGCCGTTCCATCCCGACCGGATGGCGGGACGGATCCTCCAGCAGGGCGACGTGCTCTCGCTGGTGGAGAAGGCGCAGGCCACCGTCGATGAGGCGGAAGCGAAGCAGCTCGCACGCAAGGCGACCTCGAAGAAGGGCCTCGATCTCGAGGACTTCCTCACCGCGATGCGGCAGATGCAGAAGCTGGGACCGCTCAAGAACGTGCTCGGAATGCTTCCCGGGGTGAACCCCGCGATGCTCAAGGGTGCGAATCTCGACGACAAGCGGATGAAGCACATCGAGGCGATCGTGCTTTCGATGACGAAGAAGGAGCGGAGTGACCCGGACCTGATGAATGGGTCACGCCGTATGCGGGTCGCCAAGGGGTCGGGTCGGACCGTGGCGGAAGTGAATCAGTTGCTGGCGCAGTTCAAGCAGATGCAGAAGTTCATGAAGGTCGCGGGGAAGCCGGGGGCGAAGATGCCATTCGGTGGACGATCGTTCCCTCCGCGCTAGCATCACCCAGGAGAGCACCAGAATGGCCGTTCGGATTCGCCTGCGCCGCGAAGGGCGCAAGAAGTTGCCGATGTACCGTATCGTGATCGCCGACAAGGAAGCACCGCGCGATGGCCGGTTCATCGAAATCATCGGGTCGTATCGCCCGAAGGAAGAGAAGAACCTGGTCACCGTCGATCTCGACAAGGCCCGTGCCTGGATTGCCAAGGGTGCAACGCCGACCGAGACCGTGGCCGCGCTGCTCAAGAAAGCCGGCCTCTAAGCACGATGACGGATGCGGCGCCGCCCCCGATCGTCGTCGGCCGGGTGCGCAAGCCGCACGGGCTGAAGGGCGAAGTGTCGATCTTCCCGCTGACCGATGATCCCGAAGGGGTCTTCGTCGCCGGGCGGACGCTCTTCCTCCTCGACCTGCGTGGGGAGATCGTCGGAGAGCTGTCGGTGACGCAGTCGCGCGTGTATCACCGCGAGTGTCTGGTGAAATTCGCTGGACACAACGAGCGAGTGAACGTCGACGACTACCGCGGCCGTTTCCTGGCCGTGAACCGCAGTGAGCTGCCGCCGCTCGAGGAGGGTGAGGTCTACCTCCAGGAGCTGGTGGGCTACGCGGTGCGAAACGAGGCCGACGAGGCGCTCGGCCTGGTGAGTGCGGTGTACGACCTGCCGCAGGGGCCGACGATCGAGGTGCAGGGTCCGAAGCGGGAGTTCATGCTCCCCTTCCGCGGCGAGTATGTGAAGGAGACCGACCGCGACGGCAGGCGCCTGGTGGTGAATGTGCCGCCTGGCCTGATGGACTGAGGTGGCTGTGCTGCAAGTCAACGTGGTCACGCTGTTCCCGGAGGCAATGGCGCCGTTCCTGGCGGCGAGCATCCCGGGGCGGGCAGTCAAGGCGGGGCTCGCGACGTACCGGCTGGTGCAGTTGCGCGACTTCGCGCACGACAAGCACCAGACCGTCGACGATATGGCGTTTGGTGGCGGGGCGGGGATGGTGCTGAAGGCGGAGCCCTTCCTCGAAGCGGTGGAGAGCATTGCTCCCGCCGGCCCCGTGGTGGTGATGTCGGCGCGAGGGCGGAAGTTCTCGCACGACGATGCGGTGCGCTGGTCGCTTGGATCAGAATTGACGATCCTCTGCGGTCACTACAAGGACATCGACCAGCGAGTGGTGGATATTCTTGGCGCCGAAGAAGTCTCGATCGGCGATTTCGTCCTGTCGGGAGGAGAACCCGCGGCACTCTGCGTCATCGACGCGGTGGTGCGGCTCCTTCCCGGGGCGATCGGCGATCACGAGTCAGCCAGTTCCGACTCGCATTACGATGGGCTGCTCAGTCCGCCCAGTTACACCAGGCCCGCAGAGGTTCGCGGTGTCCCGGTGCCCGGGGTCCTGCTCTCGGGAAATCACGCGGCCATCGCCGCGTGGCGGCAGCAGGAGGCAGAGCAGCTCACGCAGGAACGTCGCCCCGACCTCTGGGCGGCGTTCACGGCCACGGAGCGCCACGATGGCGGCGCGAAGTCCTGACACTTGACCCGCGACGAACGCGGAGGAGTCTGACGATGGGAATGGAACTGATGGATATCGTATCGCGCGAAGGAATGCGCACGGACATGCCGAAGTTCGACTCGGGCGACACCGTGAAGGTGTTCGTGCGCGTCCGTGAAGGCGACAAGGAGCGCCTCCAGGCGTTCGAGGGCGTGGTGATTGCGCGTCGTGGTGGCGGCCTGGGCGAGACCTTCACGGTCCGCAAGGTGTCGGCCGGCGTCGGCGTCGAGCGGGTCTTCCCGTTGCACTCCCCGATGTACTCCACCATCGAGGTGGTGCGTCGCGGTCGAGTTCGCCGCGCGAAGCTGTACTACCTGCGGAACCTGTCGGGTAAGGCGGCGCGCATCAAGGAAAAGCGCGACCGCTAGGCCGGCGACTGCACACGGAATGACGAAAGGGCCCCTCAATCGAGGGGCCTTTTTCGCACCCGCTCGCGCCGCGCCTCGCGCGGCGCGCGGTGCAGATCCTCGTGAGACTTGTCATCCTGAGCGTAGCCTGCGCAGCAGGCGAAGTCGAAGGAGCGGTACTCAACGCGACAACAAAAACGGCCCCTCAATTGAGGGGCCGTTTTTCTGTTCGCTTGCGCCTCGAACTGGCCGTTGCCCGTGGGCTGCCTCTATGTGCCGGGGCCGCGGTCCTGCATATCCGGCTCGGGAGGCCCCAGGCGCGCGTCACGACGCTCCGCTCTCGTCGGGGGCCTGGGGCGACAGCCGCTACGAGGCACCCACGGCTCAACGCCCTCTCGCCCGCCCACTCGCTAGAGACTCCACTCCGCACCCGCTCGCGCCGCGCCTCGCGCGGCGCGGATGCTTGTGACGACTGAAGTCTCGTCATCGTAACCGTACCGAGCAGGAACTCGGGCGTTGCCCGTGGGTTGCCTCTCCGCGGCTAGCTGAAGACCCGACGGGTATCACGCTGGCGACATAGGCCTCCGCTCGCGGGATTCTTCAGACGCCGCTACGAGGCACCCACGGCTCAACGCCCTTCTCGCTTCTCGCTCCTCGTCTATTGCGGCCACATCCACGCAAACGTCAGCCCCGCAACCACTCCGTAGATCGCCGCGTCGAACATTCCCTTGAGGGTCGTCGACCACTTCTTGTGGAACCAGATCGATGCCTGGGGCAGGGCCATCCCGTAGGCGAGAAAGGTCATCGCGGCCGTGTAGTGGAAGACGCTGCGGCCATCGTCGCCTGGCGAGAGGAATCGGCTCGCAACGCACGCCGTGGCGGCGGCAATCACCAGCAGGTAGATGAACCAGCGCACGAAGATCGGTCCCATCGGCTGCATCCCGTTGGGCATCACGGTCATCAGGAGGACGGGGCCCTCGCGGTGCTTGGCCTGGTATTCCGGTGACCCCATTTCCTTCATATCGCCCGGCTTCGGCATCAGGTAATCACCCTGCGGGATATTGAGCGCGCCGATGGCCGCACGCGCGCGCGGCTCATCGGGAACCGCCACGTAGTCGCGCTTGTGCCACGGCATCACCATATGGATGATGGAACTCGCGATGAAGATGAAGACGGCGGAGAGGAGGATGGGGAGCCAGAGCGAGGCGAGTGGCGTCATAACGACCTCAGGGTTGCGGGAGGCGAGAATCGAGAAGCGAGACGTGGGGGGAGGCGGAGAGAGTACGGCCGGATCTAGTGGGGCGCAATTCCTCCCGGGGGGGGCGGCCGCCCGCGGTTACTATTGGGCCATGCCCCTCCTGGTCCACGAACGCACCGCCTGGCTCTCCGGCTTCCTGCTCATTGGCATCGATGAGGTCGGTCGCGGGCCGCTGGCAGGGCCCGTGGTCGCGGCGGCCTGCTGCTTTCCGATTGACCATCCTGGCATCGACGGCGTGCGTGATTCCAAGACCGTGAAGCGCCCTGCCGAGCGCGAGGCGCTGGCCGAGGCGATCGTGGCCGAGGCGTTGTGCTGGGGGCTGGGCGCGGCGAGCGTGCGTGAGATCGCGCGGCTCAATATCCGTCGTGCGACGGCGCTCGCGATGCGGCGTGCGGCGATGCGCTGTCAGCGTCAATTGCCCGCGGGCGCGGAGGCGCGGTTGCTGGTCGATGGACTCGCGGTGCCCGAGCTCGGCCTGCGGCATCAGTCGCTGGTAAGGGGTGACGCACATTGCCACGCCATCGCGGCCGCGGCATTACTGGCCAAGGTGGCGCGCGATCGGTTGATGGTGTCGCTCTCGCGGCGCAGGCCCGGGTATGGCTGGGAGAGCAACGTGGGCTACGGCTCTGCCGGACACATCGAGGCGCTGCGATCACTCGGGCTCACGCCGCATCACAGGATGCAGTTCTGCGAGACGGCGCTGGCTGGGCAGTTGGGGTTGTAGCAGGCACCTCCCACACCAGTAGTGTAATCGTGCACCCGAGCACATCTCAGCGATGTCAATCCCCTTGATCGCCCATATTTCTGGACGTAGTTGCAGGCGCGCAGTTCGTCAGGGCGATCACCGCGATTCGCAAGCATCGCCTGAAGGCCGCAGTGCATCTCTCTGTCGCAGTGCTGCTGTTCGCAGTTACCGTTGCGGGCGCACGGTCGATCGACGAAGTACAGGCACAGCTCCCGTATCTTCTAATGGGAGCGCTTGCCGTGCTGATCAATTTCGCCCTGGAGCGAACGTTTAGTCGACGCGGCTGATCGCCGACCGAAAACGATCCAGGTACAGCTACTTGCTCCTTCGACTGCGCGGCCCTGTGGGCCGCTTGCTCAGGATGACATCTCCTGAGCGGAGATGCCATTATTATTGCCCCTATGATCACTCTCCTCCTCGCCCTCGCCGCGGCGCCGGCCGATACCACGTCGCCGCCCGCCTACACCCCGCACCGGGTCTATGACTCCCACCACAAGCGCTTCAGCGACTTCGAGACGCTCGCGGCTGAGGCCTCCAAGGCCGACGTGGTGCTGATGGGCGAACAGCACGACGACCCCGGGACCCACCGGATGGAGATCGCGCTGCTGGAGTCGATCGGCCGCCGGCGGAGTGATGTGGTGCTCGCGCTCGAGATGTTCGAGCGCGACGTCCAACCCGTGCTCGACTCCTATCTCGAAGGGAAGATCACCGAAGACGCCTTCCTCAAGGCCTCCCGTCCCTGGCCCAACTACGCGGCCGATTACCGCCCGCTGGTGGAATACGCCAAGGCACGCGGCTGGCGCGTGGTGGCCGGCAACGTGCCCCGGAAGATTGCGTCGACGGTGTTCAGCAAGGGGATCGACGCCGTATCGCAACTCCCCGACTCCTCCCGCCGCTGGGCCGCCGAAGAGTTCCAGTGCCCCAAGGGTGACTACGCCGATCGCGTGGCCGCCACCCTGAAGGAGCACCCTGCCGGCCCCGGCCCCGCACCCACCGAGGCCGAGATGACCCGGATGGGCGCGCTGATCTATCAGGCGCAGTGCGTAAAGGACGAGACGATGGCCGAATCCATCGCCCGCGCGCGCGGCAAGGGGTCACCGCTCGTGATCCACTACAACGGTGCCTTCCACACCGACTACGGTGCTGGCACGGCCGAGCGGGTCCGCCGCCGCCTCCCCAAGGCGAAGGTGCTGGTGATCTCGGCAATCCCGGTCGCCGATCTCGATGCCGCCCCGGGCAAGCCCGACCGCAAGCTCGGTGAGTGGCTGGTCTATACCCTCAAACCGCCGGCCAAATAGCCGCTCCCTCGCCCAAGGCCACCCGGACGGGCGATGCGGGTATTATTCCCCCGCGCCTGGGGGGCGTAGCTCAGCTGGTAGAGCTTCCGGCTTTTAACCGGTAGGTCGTGGGTTCGAGTCCCACCGCCCCCATTCAGGACCCCCCGCCACCTCTCACCGCAGGGTCCCCATTGGCGACCACCATCTGGATCGACGGCCAGTACCACACTCGCGAGACGGCAACCGTGTCGGTGTTCGACCACGGGCTGCTCTACGGCGACGGCGTGTTCGAGGGCATCCGGGTCTACAATGGCAGGATCTTCCGGCTCCGCGAGCACCTGGAACGACTCTACGATTCGGCCAAGGCGATCGCCCTGCCGGTGCCGATGCCGATCGCGGAGATGGCGCGGATCACCGAAGAAGCCGTGGCCAAGTCCGGAATGGCCAACGCCTACCTCCGCCACGTGATCACCCGCGGCGTCGGCGATCTCGGCCTCGATCCGCGCAAATGCCCTCGCGCCACCGTGATCATCATCGTCGACACCATCAAGCTGTTTCCTGCGGAGAAGCTCGCCGCCGGACTGGTCGTGGTGACTGCCGCGACACCGATCCCGAATCGCGAGGCGCTCTCGCCCCGCGTCAAGTCGCTCAACTATCTCGCCCACGTGATGGCGAAGCTCGAAGCGGTGAACGCCGGGGCCGATGAGGCGCTGATGCTCTCTGCCGATGGTGAAGTGGCCGAAGGGTCGGGGCAGAATATCTTCGTGGTGAAGTCCGGTGTGCTCCGGACGCCGCCCCCCAACACGGGCATTCTCAAGGGCGTGACGCGCGATGCGGTCCTGCAACTCGCTCTGCAGCTTGGAATCCCGGCGCACGAATCGCCGCTCAATCGCTACGATGTCTACACGGCCGACGAGGCCTTCTTCACCGGCACGGCGAGTGAGCTGGTTGCGGTCCGCTCGCTGGATGGCCGCGAGATCGGCGTGGAATGGCCGGGTCCGCTGACCCGCGCTCTGCAGGCGGCCTTCGCCACACTCGTGGAGCGGGAGGGCTAGCGGCGCGATGGCCTGGCGGATTCTCCTCACTGGCGAACGCACCTGGACGGTGACCGTGGCGGCCGAGCGCTGTCCCGGGTCGAATGACTGGACGCTGGTGGCCGGTTTCCGCAGTGCCGTGCC
>JAZJZU010000005.1:0-11721 GCA_040389605.1 Gemmatimonadota bacterium | reverse complement strand
TTGAAGCGTCTGGACTTTTGCCCAATCCACTTGCTCGCCTTTCTCGACTTGCTCTTTGCCGAGGCCGATGCGATCAGCAACGAAGCACTGCTCGCAGCGCTCGAGGCGCGTCTCGCGCTGTAACGCAACCCCGCGAGCACGCTGCGCGTCCTACAACAGATGGGGCGCGTGTCCGATACGACGGTTGTTGCTCGCCTCGCCCCGCCCTACCTTGGGACCGAACATTCCGACCAGGAGTTTCCGGAGATGATGCGACGCGCCCTTTCGACGCTCTCCATCTGTCTCGCTGCCGGCTGCGGCCGGCTCGACGTCGAAACGCGTCCTGCAGCGCCCAGCGCCGAGGCCGCTCCGACGGCAACACCCGCGACGTCCGCGACCCCCGCGGCCCAGGCACCACTGCCACCGCCGCCGAAGTTCCTGCCGCCGAGCGACAAGGCACTCTCCTTCGACCTGAAGATCGCGCGGGACTCTGCCGCCGATGAAGCGGTGCTCGATAATCTCGCCGATGCCGCACCGCGCGAGTCACTCCCCGATATGCCGATCGATGTCGAGAGCAATCGCGAGCTGAACATCGAGGCGTACGCCGATCAGCCGCGCGTCCAGTATTACGTCGACTTCTTCGCCTCCCGGATTCACGATCGTTTCCAGATCTGGCTCACGCGGATGCCGCGCTTCGAGGCCTACGCGCGCGAAAGGCTCGCCGCGCAGGGGCTGCCGAGCGACCTCGTCTATCTCGCCCTGATTGAATCGGGTTTCTCGACCTCGGCCGTGAGCCGGGCCGCGGCCGTCGGGATGTGGCAGTTCATGCCGGCCACCGGCCGCGGGTATGGCCTCCGGATCGATTCCTGGGTCGATGATCGCCGCGACCCGGTGAAGGCCACCGACGCCGCGGCACGCCACCTCAAGGACCTCACGGACAGGTTTGGATCGCACTACCTCGCGGCCGCGGCATACAACGCGGGCGCCGGGCGCGTGGGGCGCAGTCTTACACGGATGAACGCCTCGGCGAGCGAAAGCGACGGACCGATGGACCTGAGCAGTGACGAGGCGTTCTTCTCTCTGGCCGACACTCGGCTGATTGTGCAGGAGACTCGCGACTATGTGCCCAAGCTGATTGCCGCGGCACTGATCGCGAAGGACCCGGTGAAGTTCGGCTTCGTGACGCCCGACGACGTGGAACCGTTCCCGCACGACAGCGTGATGGTGGAGGGCGGCACCGGGCTCGACCTGATTGCGAGGCTGGCCGACACCACCCTCGATGCCCTGCGTGAACTGAATCCGCACTTGCTTCGCCTCGTGACGCCGCCCGGTGGCTACTATGCCGTCCGCGTGCCCGATGGGGAGGCGAAGCAGATCGCCGCGGCGTATCACGACACGCCCGAGAGCGAACGGCTCGCGATCGCGACGCACAAGGTGAGGTCGGGGGAGACGGTCACCGCGCTGGCGAAGAAGTACGGCGTGACCAGCGACGTCATCAAGTCGGCCAACCGTTCGGCCCGGGGCCGTCGGCTCACCGTGGGAAGCACGCTCTATATCCCGATGTCGACCTCCATTCCGCTCGCGCTGTTTCGCGAACCGGAGCCAGTGGGCAACGGGGGCAGCCGGACCCATCTCGTGAAGCGGGGCGAGACGCTGGGTGGCATTGCGCAGCGCTACCACGTGTCAATTGCCTCGCTGCGGTCAGCAAACCGGATGGGAAGGAGCAACCTCGTGCGCATTGGCCAGCGGTTGGTGATTCGTGGCGGCAGTGCGTCACGGGCAACGGCAAAGCGCACCACCACGAGCGGCAAGACCAGCACCACGCGGCTCGCCTCGAAAGCCCCGGCCGCACGCAGTCACGTGGTGCGTTCGGGTGAGACGCTGAGCGGGATCGCATCGCGTTACGGCGTGGGCCTCAGCGCGCTGGCGGCCGCGAACGGGATCAGCAGGAACGCACACGTGAAAACCGGGCAGAAGCTCAGGATCCCGAAGGCCTGATTGCTGCTGGCCCGGTACACAGAAAAGGCCCCCGGCTATTCGCCGGGGGCCTTTCTGGTTGTTGCCCGCCAGTTTCAGGTGCGCTTGCGCAATCCGCTGAGCACGGCCCGGGAATACTTCCCCTCGACCTGCGTGCCGAGTTCCTGCTGTGCGGCCACGAGGGTGGGTCCCTTGTTGTAGGCCTCGAGCGCCAGAGCGACGTTGTTGTCGAAGCGCTTGAGCAGGTCCTTGAGGTAACGGAACCCGATCTGGAGGTTCACGTCAGGATTCTGCAGGTCGCTCTCGTTCAGCTGCGAGTTGTAGGCGCGGGCCGTCGGGAGCCGCAGCTGCGTCAGGCCAATGGCCGAAGCGTAGCTCGCGGCCGTGTTCTTGAAATTGCTCTCGATCTTGACGAGCTGGAAGCCGACGGCGGCCGGAATCCCCTCGGCCACGGCGGTGTCGTAAATGTCGGCCGCGAGATCTGCCGGAATGCTGTAGCGCCCGGAGTAGTCGAGAATCTGATGCGCCCGCTCGAGTTCAGCGCGCGTGGCCTTGAGCTGATCCTTCATCACGGCCAGCGCGGCCACACTGTCGACGGCCGGCTCTTCCGCAGCGGCGAGCTGCGGCCCCACAAGGGTGTCACCACGCGAGAGCACACTCGACACCGCACCGAGACCCAGAAGGGCAAAGGCACCGATCCCCAGCACTGCCACACGCGCAACCATTTTTCTGATCATTCTTCCTCCGTTGCGTGCTGATCCTGCTCGCCCGTGGCCAGCCAGTCCCCGCGCTGTCCTCCGGACTTTTCGAGAAGCCGGATCCCCTCGATCCGCATCCCCCTGTCGGCAGCCTTCACCATATCGTAGACGGTGAGACAGCCGACACTCACGGCCACCAGGGCCTCCATCTCCACGCCGGTCCGCGACGTCGCGGCGGCGACTGCCACCACGCGCACACCGGGCCAGGATGGTTCCAGCTCCACCGTGACGCTCACCTGATCGAGCGCCACCGGATGACAGAGCGGAATCAGGTCGCTGGTCCGCTTGGCACCCATCACGGCGGCGAGTTCTGCCACCGCAATCACATCTCCCTTCGCGATCGAGGCACTCTGCACCTGCGCGAATGCCTCCGCCGACATCACCACGCGCCCCTCGGCCACCGCTCGGCGCGCCGTCACCGGCTTGCTGCCGATATCAACCATTCGCGCCCGTCCCGCGGCGTCGAGGTGCGTCAGGCTCACGCGGCCGCCAGCGGTGCCAGCTCATCGGCCAGGACGGCAAGCAGCAGCTGGGGATTGATGTTCCCCTGCGCCTGCTCCCGCGCGGCCAGCACCTTCTCGACGGCGGCCAGGGCAGCGGCTGGTTCCAGCGTGCCGCCCCGGGTGGCCATCAGGCCCGAGCGGGCATCTGCGGCCAGCACCTCGGCCAGGGCATCGAGCATCGCGGTGAAATCGCCGCGCGCCTGCCAGGGCCCTTGCCGCAGTGCGCGGTCTGTGGCCGCCACCGTGCCGTTGCCCACCGCCGCCAGAAACTCACGCGCCGCACTGCGGGCCTTCTCACGCCCGGCGTCGTGGGCAGCCAGCGCTGCGCCGATCGAGCCGCGTGCCTTCCGGACGACCTCCGCTGTCGCGAGTTCTGGCTTGGCCGCGGCCAGGAACTCCATCACCTCGCTGTCGCTGATTCGCGAGACGCGAATCGGGACGGCCCGTGAGCGGATGGTCGGCAGCACCAACCCTGGCTCGGCGGTGGTCAGGAGGAAGAGCGACCGCGGCGGTGGCTCCTCGAGGAGCTTCAGCAATGCGTTCGCGGCCTCCTGACTCGACTCCTGCGGCACCAGCTTCTCCGCGCGACCGATCAGGAAGACTCGCCAACCCCCCTCGGACGCCGTGAGGCTCGCCTGACGCTGCACCAGTCTCGCCGACGCGATACCGTGGATCGCCATTCCGTCTGGTGCGCCCCAGAGCGGTGCTGCGCGTCGCTCCGCCATCAGGGCCTCAAGCGACTCGGCCACTTCTTCGACCTGCTTGTCGGCCTCACCCGCCTTGGGGCGGGGGACCGGTACGTACCAGTGGACGTCCGGATGGGCCAGCCCAAGCACCTTCCGGCAGGCGCTGCACGCGCCGCACGGCTCGCCGTTCTGCGGCGCGCTGCAGACCACGCGTTGCGCGAGCCAGAGCGCCAGCCGCTGCTTCCCGATGCCGGCTGCTCCGGTGATCAACAGGACCTGAGGCAGCGACCCGGCGGTGATGGCGCGGTTCAGCTGTGCCCGGATCCCGTGATGCCCCGCCAGAGGTGCCAGATTCATAGGCCTCAAGGTAGTGGAACGGCGCCCAAATGGAAGTGGCAAAAAGACGCGTAACCCAAGTTTTCACAACGACTTAGGGCAACTCACAGGCCCGAAAAATCGGCCAGAGTGGCTGACTCAGGTGCTCCTGTGCAAGAGTGAGCACTCGCTGTGAAATGGTCGATGTGAGTAAGCGCTCATAGTGCGCGCTAAGTGACTACCCGGTATGCGAGTTGGCTGGCGTGGATGAAAATCGAGCAGAAATGGCGGTGGCTGCCGAATAGGCACGAGGGCACCACGGCGCGACGATCGTCGATCGTCGGTCGATGGAAGAGGGCTACGATCGATTGTCGGTCACAGCTGGCTGTCATCCTGAGCGAAGCAGCCCGAAGGGCCGCGGAGTCGAAGGAGTGGAGCTCCCCCGCGAATGCGTCTTTCGGCGGGTCCCAGCTCCTTCGACTTCGCGGCCTGGCGGCCGCTCCGCTGAGGATGACAATCGGCGAGATCTCTCGGCTTGTACGGCAGGACTCGTCTCGCTACCTTCACGCCCGCTTGTTAGGTTCAGGTGTTCCGACTTTCCCGAGTAGCTCAGTTGGTAGAGCAGCTGACTGTTAATCAGCGGGTCGGGGGTTCAAGTCCCTCCTCGGGAGCTGTGGCGGCGGGTTTGCGATTCGTCGTAGCCCGCCGCTTTGTTTTGGTCAGCGGGTCGGGGGTGGAGCTGCGCCCGCTGCGCGGGCTCGCTCGCCTTCGGCTCAAGTCCCTCCTCGGGAGCTGCAGGACGGGCCCGCGATCTTCGCGGGCCCGCTTTTTTTGTGACCTCGATTCCCTGGGGGTTGTTCTGCCGCTTCCCTTTGGTCACAAGCCCCAGCGCGGCGATGTCGCCGATCGCTCCGACAAGTGGCGCGCCGTCTTCTGGATGCTGATCCCGTCATTCGGCATCGTGATGGTGCTGTCGCGGCGGTTTCCGTTGCTGGACCGGTCGGCACTGCTCCAGGGCGCCACGATCTGCCTCGTGGCCTGGCTGATGGGCTCTGCGCTGCAGTGGATCACGGCTCGCGCGGCGCACCACGCGATTCACACGCTGCTCGCTGGCGGCGGGGAGCCGCGCGCACCCGAGTACTCTGCGCAGGAGACACTGCTGATCCGTGGTCAGGTGGCAGACGCCATCGCATCCTTTCACAGCTACATCGCGCATCACCCCGAAGACCTCGACGCGCGCATCCGGCTCGCCCAGGTGCTCGCGCGTGAGGGCGGTGATGCCGAGGCGGCCGAGGCGATGTTTCTCGAAGTGCGCATCGTGGGCGCCACGCTCCGTCAGGATGTCTCGGTATCGAACGGGCTGATCGATCTCTATCACGCGTCGGGGCGGCGCGCGGAACTCAAGGCTGAGCTTGCCCGATTCGCGCGACAGCATCAGGGCACGCTCGAAGGGCGGAACGCACACGAGCGACTGCGACGGATGGTGAGCGAGGACGGCGACACGCCGGGTCGTTGAGGCACCGTCGCGAGTTCCTGTTGCGTCGGCCCAACTGAATGTGGCACCGCGAGTCACTTCTGTGGCACCCGCTCTACAATCGCTGTGGCGTCACTGGCCCGCTGGCTGTCCGGCCGATCCTCGGCTCCTTTCCAAGTCAATGTCAGTCAATCAGTTACGCGACCGCTCGAGCGCGGCACCCGACTTGCCCTTCTGTTCCGCAACCCCGAGCCAGGTCAGCTGTTTTCTTCACCGGAGGCATCGCGTGAACACCAGGCAACTGCTGTCGACATTCGCCGCACTGACATTCATCGTCGTTCCTGCTGCGATGCAGGCCCAGACGTCGTTTGTCGGCAGCCGCGGTGGAGTGGGCGGTTCGACACTCAACTGGAACACCCTGTACGGACCCTCCTTTGGCGGCGTCTCCTCGACAGCTGTGGCAACCGGAATCGGCGGACTGACGATCTCGGCCAGCAGTAACGGGAGTGTCCTGCGTCTGGATCAGGGCAACGGCTGGAGCGGTGGCTTCCTGAGCGGCGAGGCATTGCTGTGGAATCAGGACAACGGCATCCTGACGCTCCTGTTCAACAATGACATCTTCTCGGCCGGTGCAAACATCCAGGGCGACAACTTCGGTGACTTCACCGGCTGGATCAGTGCCTATGATGCGTCGGATGCGCTGCTCGGTACGTTCAGTCTCGCGGGAGTGTCGAACCCGAATGGGCTCGGTGATCAGCCGTTCCTCGGGATCAGTTCCACGGGTGGCTTCCGGAAGCTGACGTTCTTCATCACCAACAACCTCTCGGCCCAGGACTTCGCGATCAACCAGCTCTCGGTGAATGCCGACGTCGGCGACGTCGTGCCGGAGCCTGCGACGATGACGCTGCTCGCGACCGGGTTGGCCGGAATGATGGGCCTCGGCCGACGGCGCCGCCGCAGCTGAACCGCTCGTTCACCCTGGTTGCAGAACGGCGCCCTGACGGGGGCGCCGTTTTGCCTGGCGGCTCCGCCAGCGTGCCGGGGGCTGTTCCAGTGGGCCCTCCCGCCCGGTAGATTCGAATCGATCATCGAGATCGACCATCGATCATCGATCGACTCCTCTGTCCGATACTCTGGAACTATGCCAATGCCACGATTCCCCCGTCTGCTCGTTTCGTTGCTGGCCACCACGGTCCTGCTGCCCGGCTGTCGCGCCCCATTCGAGCCCGATACCGGGATTGTGCTGCCACCCCCGCCTGGCCCACCAGGGCCGCTGCTGCCCTTCCGGATCGGTGCCTTCGGCGATGATTACGCGAAGGCGGTGGCCGTCGACGGCAGCGGCAACGGCTTCGTGGTCTCCACCTTCAACGGCACCGTCGATTTCGATCCCAGCACCGGGGCGAGCTCGAAGATCTCGCAGGGCGGTACCGACATCGCGCTGGGGAAATATCGCAACGATGGATCACTCTCGTGGGCGGTCTCGTTCGGCGGAGCCGGTGCCGACATCGCGTATGACGTCAAGCTCTCGAGCGGTGGCGCGGCCTACATCGCGGGGTATCAGAGCGGCGGCGTGCTCTGCAACGGCAAGGTGGTTCCCAATGCCGGGGGCAGAGACCTGCTGATCGCGCGAATCAGTGCGCTGGGCGTGTGCGACTGGGCCCTTGGCGTCGGTGGTACCCTCGACGACGAAGCGCGGAACATCGTGGTCGAACCCAACGGCGATGTCGTGGTCACCGGGCTCTTCCGGGGCACAGTGGACTTCGATCCGGGTGCCGGCGCCGCGACCCTGATTTCCCGCGGGGGCAGCGACGTCTTTGTCGCGCGCTACGGTGCCGACGGCAGCTTCAAGCAGGTGGTACAGTTCGGCGGCGTCGACGAAGACGCCGGTGGCGCGATCGCGCGCACGAGCGACGGCGATATCGTCGTCGGCGGAGAATTCCGTGGCAACGCCACCTTCGGCTCGCCGGCGGCCCCGGTCGTGCTCGTCAGTGCTGGGGAGAACGATTACTTCGTGGCGCGACTCGCCACATCGCTCGGGCTGCAGTGGGCCGTTCGTGGCGGCGGAACGGGCGCGGATCTTGTCGGCCCGGGCGGGATCGCGGTCGATCCCAACGGCACCATCGTGGTGGCCGGCTCGTTTTCCGGCGTGGCAGACGTCGATCCCTCTCCGGGTACCGTGCTGCTGACATCGTTCGGGCTGAGCGATGTCTTCGTGGTGCGTTACGACGGGGCGGGGGTCTGGTCTGGCCTGGCCCGTCGTTATGGCGGTGCGGGCAGCGACGGGGTCCAGAGCCTCGCGATCGACGCCAGCAGCAATCTCTATCTCGCCGGGTGGTTCCAGGGCTCGGTGGACTTCGATCCCGGGGCGGGGGTCAGCATCGTCAATGGGCTCGGGACCACGGGCGCTGCAGACGGCTACGTCCTCTCGCTCGACCCCGCGGCCGAACTTCGCTGGGTGGCGCCCGTGGGTGCCGTGATCGCAGGGGATGCCAACTTCACGATCGCCAGCGGCGTGGCGCTCACGGGCGATGGCGCCGTCTGGGCCGTGGGCCGCTTCTTCGGGCTGGCCGACCTCGACCCGGGGACCACGGCGGTCCAGGTCCAGAGCCTGGGTGGCGCCGACCAATGGGTCGCGCGCTACGAGGCGCAGACCGGCCTGCTCCGGCGCTAGCGAGCCGCCCCCTTCCCTAAATCCCGTCCCCAGCCCATTTTACAGGGCTGAATGGAAGCCGGTCCGGGGGGGTACCCCGCGGGCCCCTGGAGTGTCTGGTGCGCGGGCAACCGCGCGGGAGCAAGCAACGAGATGGCCAAGACGAGTTCGGTCCAGCGGAACCTGAAGCGCATCAAGCTGGCGGCGAAGTACAACGATCAGCGCCTCAAGCTGAAGCAGATCATCCGCAGCGAGACCGTGACGCAGATGGAGAAGGACAACGCGATCCGGAAGATGCAGGAGATTCCCCGCAACGCGTCGCCGGTGCGTGTCCGCAACCGCTGCCAGATGAGCGGCCGGTCGCGCGCGTACGTGCGCCGGTTCGGGCTGTCGCGCATTGCATTCCGTGAACAGGCGCTCGAGGGAAAGATCCCCGGCGTCCGCAAGGCGTCCTGGTAAGGGCGAGGAGACGACTCAATGGCCAAGAAGGGACGCGTACAGGTCAAGCTCCGGAGCACCGAGAGCGCCTATATGTACACGACGACCAAGAATCCCAAGAAGCACCCCGAGCGGATGGAGCTGCGGAAGTACGATCCGATGCTGCGCCGCCACGCGGCCTTCAAGGAAGAGAAGTAAACCACGGACCCGGAATCGTTCCGCCGCCACGGTCACGAGATCGTTGACTGGCTGGCCGATTATTTCCGCGACATCGAAGCACACGCAATCGTCCCGGCGGTCACGCCGGGCGTTTTGCGTTCCGCCCTCCCGGCGCGCGCGCCCGTGGAGGGCGAATCGTTCGACGCCATCCTGCAGGACTTCCGCGATCTCATCGTGCCCGGCATCACCCACTGGGGTCATCCCGGCTGGTTTGCGTATTTCCCGGCCAACGCCTCGCCCCCGTCGGTGCTCGCCGAGTTCCTGACCGCCGGCCTCGGTGCGCAGTGTATGAGCTGGGCGACATCGCCTGCCGCAACGGAGCTGGAGCAGGTGGTGCTGGAGTGGTATCGCCAGCTCCTGGGCCTGCCTGAGGGCTTCACGGGCTCGATCCAGGACACGGCGTCGTCGGCAACCCTGATGGCCTTCCTGACGGCTCGTGGGCGCCCTGGAGCCAGGGTGGAGCAGATGACGGCCTACTGGTCGTCCGAGGCGCACTCTTCGGTGGCCAAGGCGGCGCGGCTCGCCGGCCTCGAGGCCGCGCACTGCAGGGTGATTCCAGTCGATGCCGACTTTGCCATCCTCCCCGATGCACTCGAGCGGGCGATCGCGGCCGACGTGGCGCAAGGCCTGACGCCGGGCATCGTGGTGGCCACGATGGGCACCACGTCATCGACGGCCTGCGACCCGCTGCGCGCCGTGGGAGAGGTGGCCGCACGTTACGGCGCCTGGTATCACATCGATGGCGCCTATGGGGGGTCGGCCGCCATCCTGCCCGAACAGCGACCTCTGCTCGACGGCGTGGAACTGGCCGACAGCTTTGTCACCAATCCGCACAAGTGGTTGATGACGAACTTCGACTGTTCGGTGTATTTCGTTCGCGATGTCGACGCGCTACTGCGCACCTTCTCGGTGGCGCCGGAGTATCTCAGGACGCGGCACGATGGTGACGTCGTCAATTATCGCGACTGGGGCATCCCGCTCGGTCGCCGCTTCCGGGCGCTCAAGCTCTGGTTCGTCTTGCGCAGCTATGGAGTGTCGGGGCTGCAGGCGATGATCCGCGGGCACATCGCGCTGGGAAAGGAACTCGCTGCCTGGGTGGATGCGGAGGCGGGGTGGGAACGGCTCGCACCCGCACCGCTCGGGCTCGTCTGCCTGCGCCACGTCCCGGCGGCGATTGCCGGCAACGAAGCGGCCCTCGCGGAGCACAATGCGGCATTGATGGAACGCGTCAACGCGTCGGGGCGGGTCTACCTGACGCACACCACGCTGGCCGGGAAGTATGCCATCCGGGTCGCGATCGGGGCGTGGCGGACGGAACGGCGGAACGTCGAAGAGGCGTGGAGGCTCCTGCAAGCGCTGTCACCCTGAACGAAGTGAGGGGGCGGAGTATGGTACTGCCGTGATCCCTTGCCCCCTCGCTTCGCTCAGGGTGACAGGTGGTGTCCCCCCTCGGCGAGCACCTAAGATCGATCATCGATGATCGATCAAAGATCATCGATCATCGATCCTTCAAAGTTTCCTTGAGATATTTTCCAGTCCAGCTTCCCTTTGTCTTCGCAATTTCTTCCGGTGTGCCCATCGCAACAATTTCGCCGCCGCCTTCGCCGGCTTCGGGGCCGAGGTCGATGACCCAGTCGGCGCGCTTGATGACGTCGAGGTGGTGCTCGATCACGACCACGGTGTGTCCCGCGTCGACGAGTTTGTCGAGCACGCCGATCAGTACACGCACGTCATCGAGGTGCAGGCCGGTGGTCGGCTCATCGAGCAGGTAGAGCTTGCGTCCGCCGCGCTTCTGCGCGGCGATCAGTTCGCGCGCGATCTTGAGCCGCTGCGCCTCGCCGCCTGAGAGGGTCGTGGCGGGTTGCCCGAGGCGCAGGTACCCCAGTCCCACCTGCTGCAGCTGCCAGAGGGCTGCGCCGAGCTTTGGCTGGTGGCGGAATCGACGGATGGCTTCGTCGACACTCCATTGCAGCACGTCGGCGATCGAGAAACCCTGCAGCCGGACGTCGAGCACGGCGCGCTTGAAGCGACTCCCGCCGCACACCTCACAGGGCACGAAGACGTCGGCGAGGAAGACCATCTCGACCTGCTGGTAGCCCGCGCCCTCACATTCGTCGCAGCGCCCGCCCGGCAAGTTGAAGGAGAAGGTGGCCGCGGTGTACTTCCGTTGTCTCGAGAGCGGGTGTGCCGCGAACAGTTCGCGGATCTCGTCGTAGGCCTTGATGTAGGTCACCGGATTCGAGCGCGGTGAGCGTCCAATGGGCGTCTGGTCGACCAGCACCACGTCGGTGATCAGTTCCCAGCCGGTCATCGTATCGACTTCGCCCACCACTTCACCCAGGTGCGTCTTGGCCGAATGTTCGCCTTCGATGCGTCGCTCGAGCTGGCGGTAGAGCACGTCATAGGCAAAGGTGCTCTTGCCCGAACCCGAGACGCCGGTGATTGCGGTGAGCGTGCCGAGCGGGATCTTCGCACTCACGCCGCGCAGGTTGTGCAGCCGTGCGCCTGTCACGGTGAGCCACGCCGGGCCGAGCGGGCGGCGCGCCGAGGGAATGCCAATCCGCTTCCGCCCGAGGAGGTAGTCGGCGGTGAGTGTGTCGTGTGCCTCGGCCACGGGGCCGGAGTGCACCAGTTGGCCACCCTGCTCACCGGCACCAGGGCCGAGTTCGAGCATCCAGTCGGCCCCGCGAATGGCCGCAGGGTCGTGCTCGACCACCACGAC
>JAZJZU010000004.1:93575-95235 GCA_040389605.1 Gemmatimonadota bacterium | reverse complement strand
GCTCAAGCTCGACGCCAAGGACGTCTCCAAGGTCGACCTCGTGATCGCCGCCGGGACCGCATCGTTCGGCTATCCCGAGATCGGCCGCGGCTTCGTGCCGGCGATGGTGATGACGATGCTCCGCCGGAGCGTGGGCGAGAAGCGGGCTTTCGACCTGGTCGCAACGGGGCGGGCCGTCCCCGCGGCGGAGGCCCTCGATATGGGGCTGATCTCTCGCGTCGTGGCCGACGAGGGTTTTGAATCAGTGGTGGCGGCCGTGCTCGAGCAGCTTGCCGGCCAGAGCGTCACGGCGCACGCGCTCACGAAGCAACTCTTCACCGAGCTGGATGATCGTTCTTTCAACGACGGCATCCTGCTCGGTGCGCGGGTCAACGCGCTCTCGCGATCGACGCCGGATTTTCGCGAGGCGATCGCGACGTTCCTGAAGTCGTGAGCCGGCTCCGCACCCGGGTCGCACTCGTCGGCATTGCGCTCGCCGTGATCGCCCTCTGGCGCGACGATCGACGAATCACCTGGGCCAGCATCGCGGTGCTCGGCATTGCCCT
Organism: Gemmatimonadota bacterium; assembly: GCA_040389605.1. Classification (GTDB taxonomy): domain Bacteria; phylum Gemmatimonadota; class Gemmatimonadetes; order Gemmatimonadales; family GWC2-71-9; genus Palsa-1233. The sequence continues at coordinate 94,690 of JAZJZU010000004.1, read as the reverse complement.
GGCAATGCGATTCCTGGGCTCCCGAGGTCGCACCACGCCGCCGGTCGACTAGCTGCCATTCGGAAGTACCACGGCGCGTCAGCGGGTTCCCGTGGATCGGAAGCTTCAGTCAACATTGCCGTATGCCCACCCTGACCGATGCGCGACGCGTCCTGCTGCGGTATTTCGGCCACCCCGATTTTCGCCCTCTGCAAATCAGGGTCATCGCCCCCGCACTCGAAGGGCACGATGTCCTCGCGGTTCTTCCCACCGGCGGAGGCAAGTCGCTCTGCTTCCAGGTCCCGGCGCTCATCGACGGCGGGCTGACGGTAGTAGTGTCGCCGCTGGTCGCCCTGATGCAGGATCAGGTGATGGGCTTGCTGCGCCGGGGCGTGGCTGCGGCATCGCTCAACAGTTCACTCGACGCTGTCCAGCAACAGTCGGTGATGGCCGCCGTCGCCAACGGAAGCACTCGGCTCCTCTATGTCTCACCGGAACGGTTGACGCGCCTGGTTGACGAGCTGTCGGCCCGGCGAATCGCGGTGGCGCGGCTCGCGGTCGATGAGTCACACTGTATTGTGGAATGGGGCCACGATTTCCGCCCGAGCTACCGGACCCTCAGGCGCAGTCGGGAGGCGATGGGAAACCCCCCGTGCATCGCGCTCACCGGGAGCGCCACCCCGGATGTTCGTGCAGAGATTCGTCGCTCGCTGGGCTTCACTGCTGATGCCGTGGAGATTGTGGGGTCGTTCGATCGCCGCAATCTCTGTTTCGAAGTCCAGCGCGTCTCCAGTCAGCAGCATCGGCTGGCTCGTTTGGTGAGCCTCGTGCGCGATGTGCAGAGTCCGGCGATCGTGTACGCACCCACGCGGGGGCTCGCCGAGGGACTGTCGCGGGTGTTACGCGAGAACGGCGTGTCGACGGCGGCCTACCACGCCGGCCTCTCGATTGACCTGCGCCGAAGGACGCTCGAACGATTCCTCGCTGGGGATGTCCGCGTGGTGACGGCGACCTGTGCCTTCGGGATGGGCATCGACAAGCCGGACATCGAGCTCGTGGTGCACTGGCTCCTGCCATCCACCCCCGAGTCGTACTATCAGGAGGCCGGGCGCGCCGGTCGCGACGGGCGTCGTGCC
>JAZJZU010000004.1:55404-93565 GCA_040389605.1 Gemmatimonadota bacterium | reverse complement strand
CCGATGCGTCCTGCTCCATCATCCAGGCGATGGCGCGATGCCCAGGCGCCAACTTGCCACGACCTTTCCGAAAGAGCGCCTGCTTGAGGAATGCTGGCGCGATCCGGCACGCCGCGCGAGGCTCCCTGCGTCGCTGGTTGCCTCGGCCGACCGCCTCGAGGCGGAACTGCGCCCCGATCGCGGGCCGGTCAACTGGAGCCCGGTCCGCCTGAGGCAACGGGTCGCCTGGCGCCGTCTTGAGCATATGCTGGCGTATGCGGGAGGGCGGCGATGCCGGCGCGCCGCCCTGCTTGAGTGGTTCGGTGAGCGGGTGGTCCGCTGTGCCGGCTGTGACCGGTGTGGTCGACGACGATGAGCGCGGTGGCTACGGGATCCGGCGAAGGACTCCGAGTGGGGTGACTTCCCATTCGGAATTGGTCACGAGGTCGTTGATCCGGATTCGTTCACCTGCGGCCGCCACCGCTTCACGCAGGTTTCCGGCATAGGAATCGGCCGTGGCGTAGCTGATGGAATATCCCAGGTCCTTCATCGACGCAATCGAGAGCTTCGAGAGTGGTGTCGGAACACCAGGCGCTTCGATGATTCCAGTCATCAGCTCGGCAACCAGAACGCTCTCACGCCAGTGCGAGTCTCGCGTGCCGGTCCCGTAGAGGTTTTCCACCGGGACTGGCTGGCCGGCGTAGCCGAGATTGAACGTCGGCCAGATCGCGAGTGCTTCCGCCCCAGTAAAGAACGGGTCCGCACCGCCAGCGCCGTTGAGCAGCCCCTTGTCGGTCCAGACGGTTCCGAAGCCGAGCACGTGGGCCATCTCGTGAAGAATGACGGGCTCGAGCCGATTGGTGTTCTGCAGTCCGACCAGGTCGGCCACATCGAAACGCATCGAGCCGATCGCAGTGAAGAGCCCTTGTGTCCGGCGGATGCAGGGCCCCGCAGAACCAAGAATCCCCCCGACTCCGTCGATGCCCGTGACCTGCGCGAAGATCACGACGTCGTCGATCGATTCGTTCATTGCCGGCGTCGGAAATCCGGAGCAGGCCTGGCCAGCGGCCACATTGACTGGAACATCTGGGATGTCGGCGACGATGATCTTCATCCAGCGGAACGCGGCCGATGCAAACGCGTCGCGCTGGGCAGGCGTCGCCGTGCCAATGAAACGCACATCCACCAGGTAGGGTGAGAAGCTCCCGGTACTGCTGAACGTCACCCTCGGCCCCGGGAAGCCCGGCAGGGTGGCCTCCACAATGCTCGTCGTGCCCGCGATGCCCATCCGCCAGTCCTGCGGCGCAGCGATCCCGGTGACCGGATCCGAGAGCGCGTCGCCACCCACGATGACGGCATCGCCACCGGTTGTCGCGAACCTCACCGGAATGTTGGGGAGGATTTGGCCATTGCTGTTGGTGACTCGCACCTGCGGCACCCGCGGGACCATCGCCCCGAGAATTCCGGATTGGGATGTGACCGAGACGGCGACGATCGACGGCACCGCGGAAAGTCCCTGCGCCACGAACACCAGGCTGTTCGCGCCGGACACTGACGCGGTCACCTGATTGACGCCCACCGTGGAGCCAAGGGTCCATCCTCCCACCGTTGCGATCCCTTCCGCATCGGTGACTGGATTGGCGCCGGTTACCACGCCGTTGTTCAGGGTCACGGTGAACGTGACCGTGACTCCTGGCACCGGGTTGCCGTAGGCGTCAGTGACAAGCACCGATGGCAGGGTGGAGAGCGGCTGCTGCACCAGCGCGGCGAAGTTGGCGACCGAGACGGCGGTCAGGGCCGCGGGAGGGCCGGCCGTGCCGGATGCCGTGATGGTGATCGCCGTGGTCAGGCCCAGGGCCTGGACCTTCAACGTGTTGGTTCCGGATACGGTGCCCAGCGTCCACTGCCCGGCGGTGGCCTGTCCGTTGCCATCGGTCTGGGTCGAGTCGGAGCCGAGGCTCCCGCCCCCACCCGTGACCGTGAAACGCACCACGACTCCCGGGAGCGGATGTCCGGCTGCGTCCCGGACCCGGACCACCGGCGGCACAGCCACTGGCTGGCCGACGGTGGCCGACTGGTTGTTGCCGGAGACCACGTCGATCGCCCCCGGAGGGCCGAGGGTCTCGCTCCCGCCACCGCAGCCGGCGAGTGCAATCAGAAGGGCAAGCGCACCAGTGAAGCGCGCCGGGCAGCGCGGATCGCGCATTCCAGGGTCCGGGGGTCGGGGGTGAGGGCCAGATGCTCTGCGAAATATAGGGGAGCATCGCTGCGAAGGAATCGTGGGCCCGGCACCAGAGAGACCCCGGGCTATTGCCGTAAGTCACTGTGGTTCCTAGATTTCGAGGATGCAACCCCAACTCCGTTCCATCGGGATCGGTCGCGTCGGCGAGGCGTTGGTCCTCGTCGAGCGGGTCGCATATGCCTGTTGTGGTGTCCTCCACCGGCTACGTCCGGCTCCTCTTGTGAAGCACCTGCCAATCCCGCGACAGCTCCGACCCCCGGCTCCCGCTGGGTGGACCTCGGGCGCACTCGACGCCAATCGTCAGAGTGCATCCGTCGTCACCCGCCGGGTCCGGTGGCGGTCGAGGCTCTCGCCGGTGCTTCGCCTCGGTCCCTGCTTCGCGGCGGGACGGGAGCGGTACGTTGGCCGGCTCTCCGGTGTTGCTGTCCGATACCGGCCTTTGACCCTTCCAGATGCGGAGGGCGCCGATGCCCGGCGCCTGACCTCCGCCAGGAACCCACGTGAAGCGCGAAATTCTGATTTCGGGCACTCCTCGCGAGACGCGAGTGGCCATCCTCGAGGACGACCGCCTGGTCGAGTTGCTGGTCGACCGTCCAGACCATCGCCGGTCCGTCGGTGACGTCTACCTCGGAAGGGTTGAGGCCGTCCTTCCGGGAATCCAGGCTGCCTTTGTAGACATCGGGCTCGAGAAGAGCGCGTTTCTTCACGCCTCGGACCTGCTGGAACCGGAAGAAGACGATGACCCGGCCGAGGCCGAGGATCTCGACGAGGAAGAGTCGGCGGACCTTGAGGAGGGGGCCGAGGCTCCCGATCCTGCCACGGCCGCGAAACGGCGCGGAGTTGGTGGGAAGCGTGAGGTAGGCGCGCGTCGCGCCGTCCCCGACATCTCCGAAATCCTCAAGAAAGGTCAGACGCTCCCCGTCCAGATCACCAAGGAGCCGATCTCCACGAAGGGCTGTCGCGTCACCGCGCAGATCTCGCTGGCGGGTCGCTTCCTCGTGTATATGCCCTACGCCTCGAAAGTGGGCATTTCCCGGAAGATCGAGAACCGGGAGCAGCGCGGCAAGCTGCGTGAGATGGTGTCGCGACTGCTGCCGAAGGACGCCGGTGGGGTGATCGTCCGCACCGTGGCCGAGGGTGTCACCGAAGATCATTTCCGGCGAGAGATCGAGTCCCTCGTCGGAACCTGGGCGAAGGTCCGGCGCAAGGAACAGCACGTGCGCAAGGCCCCCGCGCTGCTGCATCGCGAGGCCTCCCTCACGCGCTCGCTCGTTCGCGATGTCTTCTCGGACAAGGTCGATGCCCTCTGGGTCGACTCGCGCGAACTGCATCAGGAGATCCTTCAGTATCTCGAACAGATCGATCCGGAACTGATCGAACGGGTGCATTACTACCAGGACCCGCAGCCACTCTTCGATCTGTTCCGCGTCGAAGAGGAAATCCGCGATCTCTTCAAGCCCCGGGTGGAGCTCCCGACCGGCGGCTACGTCATCATCCAGCCCACCGAGGCGCTGGTCTCGGTCGACGTGAACACCGGCCGCTACACGGGCAAGAGGGATCCCGAGAAGACGATCCTGCGAACCAACGTCGAGGCGGCGCGCGAAATCGCGCGACAGATACGCCTGCGCGACGTGGGCGGAATCATCGTCGCCGACTTCATCGATATGGAGTCGAAGGCGAACCGCGACCGGGTCCTGCAGGAACTCCGCACGCATCTCGGTCGCGATCGGGCCCGCACCCGGGCGTTTGCCGTTTCGGAACTCGGGCTCATCGAGATGACCCGCCAACGGGTGCGGCCCTCCCTCTGGGCCTCGATGACCCGTGAGTGCCTGACCTGCCACGGGACCGGCCGGGTCTTCTCGCCGGAAATCGTGACCCGGCGGCTCGAACGGGCCCTCAAGCGAGCCGGGATCGAACAGAAGGAGCGCCGCCTCGCGATCCGGCTGCATCCCGACGTCGCGCTCTACCTGCTCGAGGAGGAGCCGCGGCTGGTCCAGTCGCTGGGCCGGCAGGGGGGCCTGGAGCTCGAAATCCGGGACGATCCGATGCTCAGGCTCGACGAATTTCGGCTGATGTCCCGCCCGGCTGGCCGCGATGTGACCGAACTCTATGCCGTGGCGTGAGTTGGGGTTGCGGGGCTGGTAGGGGTGGTCTATAATTGATGGCTAGGCGTGTGGGAACTCACGGACCAAAAGGGCGCTATGTACGCGATTTTCAAGGCATTGGGGAAGCAGTTTCGCGCCGAGACCGGTGCGACGCTCCGCCTGCCACTGATGGACAAGAAGGCCGCTGGAGACGTGGTGACGTTCGATGAGGTCCTGCTGACCTCCACGGGCGACACTATCACCGCAGGCGTGCCCACCGTTGCTGGCGCCAAGGTCACCGCAGAGGTGGTCGGGCACGGCCAGGAAAAGAAGATCTACGTCTTCAAGTTCAAGCGCCGGAAGAACTATCGGCGGAAGACCGGACATCGGCAGAAGTACACCGAAGTCCGCATCACTGACGTCCAGCTGGGTTGAGGTAAGGTATGGCTCATAAAAAGGGCGTCGGCTCCAGCCGCAACGGCCGCAACAGCAATCCGCAGTTCCTCGGCGTCAAGCACTTCGGGGGCGAGCGGGTCACTTCGGGCAGCATCCTGGTGAAGCAGCGTGGCACCAAGTTTCATCCCGGGAAGAATGTCTTCAAGGCCAAGGACGACTCGCTTCACACCTACATCGATGGAGTGGTGAAGTTCGAGCGCAAGGATCGCAACCGCCTGAAGATCTCGGTCTATCCGCTCGACGCTGCGAGCGCCTGAGCAGACCGCACCGTTCTGGCAACACGAGAGGGGCACCCATCCGGGTGCCCCTTTGACGTTCTACCTGCCCAGCCGCAGTCGATCAGGCCAGTTGCCACACAGGCCGGCGACCCCCAGTTCGCCCAGGCGGCGGGCCTCCGCACTCTCATTCACCGTCCACGCAATGACATCGACGCCGCCGGCAAGGCACTGATCAACCAGTTCCTTGTCAATCAGCTCCGCGGCCTGCCACAGCGTGGTCGCGCCTGCGGCCAGGACCGGGGCGACCGGGTCGACAGGGACGCTCGCGGACAGGACCCCCAGGGAAAGACTGGCGGCCTTCCGGTGCAGCCGCGCGATGATCCGGTGGTCGAAGGCGTGAACGTGGACCCGATCGGCGAACCCCGTTGCCGCAATGAGATCAAGCAGATGCCTATCAGCCCGTTCGGGGAGGCCCTTCGCCTCGAGGTAGTAGTCGCAGGCGGGCCCCAGGGCGAGCACCTGAGAGAGCAAGGGGGCAGGGAAGCCATCCTCAAGGGGAAATCCGGCCACCTCCGCAGCGCGCATTCCGCCTATCAAGCCAGCTCCCGGGAGGGCCGGGTCGTGGTGAACCACAAGCTCCCCATCCAGGGTCGCGTGGAAGTCGAGCTCCAGGCCGTCAACGTCCAGCGCAATCGCGCGCCGGAAGGCTTCGAGCGAGTTCTCAAGGGCCATACCCGAGGCGCCACGGTGGGCAATGATCAGCGGCCGATTCATTGTGGATAATCCGGTTGACAGCGTGAGGATTGCTGTGGAACAGTGTGCAAATCACCTTATCTCTAACATTCTATCCACATTGTTCATAACAACTTGTGTCGTTTGTTAACAATTCGGCATTCTGGGGCAACTGGCTCGACGTCGTGGGTCCTGGCTTCTTGCCGGGGGCCAGCAATTCTGCCGGTCGACCGGCCACGCGTCGGTGCGGCCCGGTTCCCGCAACGCCTTGGCGTGACGATGCTTAACACCTCACGCAACGACTCGTCTAAGGGTGCAATGAACGTGGCGGCTGCCGACCTTCCGACCGATCCGGATCTCGTTGCCGCCTGGCAAAGCGGGGATGAGCTTGCTGCCGAGCTGCTGGTTCGACGGCACGCCACCGCGCTGGGACGATATCTCGCGGCGAGCGGGGCGGCCAGTGCCGAAGTCGATGACCTCGTCCAGGACACCTTCTTCCGGGCCTTCCGTGGTCTCGCAGGCTGGCGGGGAGAGGGAACCTTCCGCGGATGGCTTTTCAGGATCGCTGGCAATCTGCTGAAGGACCGGTTTCGGTCGGGAAAGGGCCGGGTCTTCCTGATGATCGAGGACCACGATCTGCCCGACAGCGCGGATCCGGCTGGTGAGGTCGTGGCCGATGAGGTCGAACAGCGGCTGACCGAGGGCCTCACCCGATTGCCGCGGTTGCAGCGCGAGGTGTTCCTCCTCCGGGTTCAACAGGGGATGGAATACGGGGAGATCGCGACGACGTTGGACACGACCCCGGGCGCGGCCCGGGTGCATTATCACCACGCAGTGAAGCGACTGAAGGAGTGGCTGGGATGACTGACTGTGAACGGCTCCGGGACCGGATGCCGGCGGTGGCGCACGGAAGCACCGAGTGGGGCGCCGAGGACGCAGCGCACCTGCGCGCCTGCGGCGAGTGTGACGCGGAGTGGCAGCTGGTGGCGCGCGGCGCAATGCTCGGCCGGAGCAGGGTGGTCGACATCGACCGTGTCGCGAGGAATCTCAGCCAGCGGTTGCGGCACGAACCGGTGGCGGTTCCAGGCTCCCGGTGGCGTTCGGCGCGAATTGGCCTTCTCGCTGTCGCGGCCGGTATTGCGCTCTTCTTCCTGGTACCGATCACGCGGCAGCCGGGCGCTGCAGTGGCCGGCGTGTCGCACGTGACCGTGCTGCCGGAGCTCGATCGCCTGAGCGAAGATCAGCTGCAGGCTGTGCTGACGGAGCTCGACGCAGGGGACGACGGACTGAGTCCGATGCGGCTGCCACGGATTGGCGACCTGACGGAACATCAACTGGAGCTGGTGCTCCGGGAGCTGGAGGGATGACGCGTTCACGTGGAGTGTGGTTGACCGTTCTGCTCGTGGGCATTGTTGCCGTTCCGGCGAGTGCACAGCGTACGCCCGCTCCTGGTGCCCGAGCTGCCGTGCTGCGCGGGCGCATCGAGGAGCAGTTTGTGCGACGGGTGAAGCAGGAGCTGGGCCTGAACGACGAAGCCGCGCAACGGATGCAGCGTGTCGTGAACACGTGGGCGGGACGGCGCCGCGCACTGGAGGCAGAAGAACGGCAGTTTCGTCTCACGCTCAACAGCCAGTTGCGGCCCGGGGTCGCGGCCAATCCCGACAGCGTCGATGCCGCGGTGGAGGGGCTCACGGCAAATCGTGTTGCCTACGCCCAAAGCTTCCGGGATGAGATGCACGAACTGGCGCCGATCCTCACGCCGGTTCAGCGCGGACAGTTTCAGCTGCTTCGTGATCGTTTGCTCCTTCGCGTGCAGGAAATCCAGCAAGGTCAGCGGGCGGACGCTCCCTAGCCGCGAGCAATCCCGCTAGATTTGGGACTTCTCCTGGTGGAGTTCGTCTCCGTGCTGGACCCCGCTGGACTGCAGGCCCTCGCGCAGCTCTTCGCGAGCCCCCTCGTCGCCCCGATCCTGCTCGCGCTTGGCGTGCTTGGCCTGGTGTTCGAGTTCAAGGCGGGTGCCTTTGGCCTCGGCGGCCTGCTTTCGTTCCTCTCCTTTGGACTCTTCTTCGGCGCCCACTTCGTGCTCGGAATGGCGGGGTGGCAAGAGGTGCTGCTGCTCGGGCTGGGCGTCTTCTCGCTCGCCCTGGAGATCTTTGTGCTCCCGGGGTTCGGGTTCGCAGGACTCGTCGGGGTCAGTCTCCTGGGCGCCTCGGTCCTGCTCGCTCTCCTCGGCACGGGGCCCACGGGCGGCGATCTCGCCGGGGCGCTCGGTGTGCTCGGTGCCAGCCTCGCGCTCGTGGTCGCGGTCTTCTACGCCTGGATCAGGCACCTGCCCACGTCGCAACGTTTCGCGGGATTGCTGCACACGCACTACACCAACCGCGCGGGCGGGTACATCGCGGCACCGCAACGCGACGATCTCGTGGGGCAGGGAGGCATCGCGGAGACCGACCTGCGCCCCTCGGGAATGGCCACGATTGCGGGAGAACGCGTCGACGTTGTCACCGAAGGTGGATTCATCTCCGCTGGCCAACCGGTCACGGTCATTCGAGCCGATGGGTATCGCCACGTAGTGCGCCCATCGGCGCCACAGCTGCACTCTCACGATGTCGAGGCGGAATCCTGATGAACAACGACAGTACTGCCCTTGGTATGACGCTCGTGATGGCGTTCATCGGCCTCACGATCCTGATGGTCTTCCTCCGTTTCGTTCCGATCGGGCTCTGGATCCGGGCCGCCGCCTCCGGCTCGCGGGTCTCGTTCGTCACCCTGTTCGGGATGCGCCTGCGGAAGGTCGACCCCACCCGCATCGTCGATCCGCTGATTACCGCGACCAAGGCGGGCCTGACGCTGGGCATCAATGAACTGGAGGCACACTACCTCTCGGGCGGTAATGTGTCGCGAGTCGTCAACGCGCTGATCTCGGCCGACAAGGCCGGAATCCCGCTGTCGTTCAAGCAGGCCACGGCCATCGACCTGGCCGGGCGCGACGTGCTCGAGGCGGTGCAGGTGAGCGTGAATCCGAAGGTCATCACCACGCCGAAGGTGGCCGCGATGGCCAAGGACGGCATTCAGCTGCTCGCGATGGCGCGCGTGACGGTGCGTGCAAACGTCAACCGCCTGGTCGGTGGTGCCGGCGAGGAGACCATCCTGGCGCGCGTCGGGGAAGGTATTGTCAGCACGATCGGCTCCGCGGCGTCGCACAAGGCGGTGCTCGAGAATCCCGATATGATCTCCAAGACCGTCCTGGCCAAGGGTCTCGATGCCGGTACGGCGTTCGAGATTCTTTCGATCGATATCGCCGACGTCGATGTCGGCAAGAACATCGGCGCCGAACTGCAGACCGACCAGGCTGAGGCCGACAAGCGGATCGCGCAGGCGAAGGCTGAGGAGCGTCGGGCGCTTGCCGTGGCGGTGGAACAGGAATACAAGGCGGAAGTCGTCCGGGAGCGCGCCAAGCTCGTCGCCGCGGAAGCGTCGATTCCACTCGCGATCGCGGAGGCATTCCGTGCCGGAAACCTCGGCGTGATGGATTATCAGCGCTACCGGAACGTGCAGGCCGATACCGAGATGCGGCGTGCCATCGCGTCGGGCAGCGGCGAGCTGCCGAGCGACGGCGAGCAGGCGGGCTGACCCAGTGAGCGGGCTGATCCTGGTGTTCGTTGGCGTCTTCGTCGTGGGGCGCATCCTGCAGGGCGTCGCCGACAATCAGCGTCGCACGGGCACGGTGCCTCCCGTGCGACCTGCGGGCACTGCCCCCACGACGATGACGGAATTGCTTGCCGAGATGCGGGCGCAACTTCAGGCGGCCCAGCAGCGAGCGGAAGCACCGACCACTCTGCCGCGTCGCCTGCCCGGCACGGCAATAAAGCCCAGTGAACGTCAGGCGGTGGTGCAGCTGGACCAGGATGATGGTGCAGAGGCACTGGTCCAGCGGCGGATCGACGCAGCCGAGGCGCGGAACGTGGCGTGGCAGCCGAGCGATCATAAGCGCTTTGACGCCGAGATCCGGAAGCGTGCCACCCCGGTGGTCCCACGGAAAGCGGCGTCGACGTCGCTGCGTCAGGCGATGATCTGGCGTGAGGTGCTCTCGCCTCCACTCGCCTTGCGGGATCGCGACGAGATCTAGCGGATCGACACCCTTGCCGCGCGGAGCGGGGCTGGCGATCCTTTAGCGCAGGCCCGAGTGGCGGAATGGTATACGCAGCGGACTCAAAATCCGCCGGGGGCAACCCCATGCGAGTTCGAGTCTCGCCTCGGGCATTTGCTCCACCTTCCCGTTGTTCAAGCGGCCACCAGTCAGGAGGGTGACATCGACACCCCCAAGCACGAGCCGGAGCTGCCGGTGGTCGATTCACCGGGCCGGAAATCCCTCTTCGTCGGTCTCACGCTGCTGCTGTCCGTGGCTACCCTCATCGGGTGGGCCACTGAGTCTCCTCGCCTCCTCAACGTTTTTCCCACATACCCTCCGCTCTCGCCGTTTGTTGCGACGCTGATGCTGCTCGCCGGTCTCGGCCTCTGGCTGCCGGATCGGCTGATGCGGTTCTTTGGTCTGGCGGTCAGCGTGATCGGGCTCGCCGTGCTTGGTGCCTGGATCGCGAAGGGCAGTGCCGGGTGGCTGACGGCGTTCTATCCCTTCGATCGCGCCTTTACCGCATCACAGCTTGGCGGCGGTGTGCCTTCGTTCCTCTCGGTTGCGGTGCTCGCGCTGATCGGCTGCGCGATGTGGCTCTTCGCCCCGCCATCCCGTGGCCACCGTCGCCTGCTGTTCGGGGGTGTCGTGGCGGCGGCCGTCGCATCGATCGCGTGGACTGTGCTGGTCAGCTTCACCGTGGGCGTAATGGAAACCGATATCTCGCCACGGCCGATGCGCGTGGCAGTGCTCTCGATGGCAGGCGCGCTGCTGCTGGCCCTGGTGCTGTTGCAGCGCGGGTGGAAGCTCGCCGAGGGAGAACGCCGCTTCCACCTCGTGCGCTGGTGGTTGCTGGCCGCCTGGGCCGTGGCCCTTGCGTATGTGCTCGAATTGCTGAGCGCCGTGGTCCGTCGTCCCGACGTGATCGGTGTCTGGCCCGCCACCCTCGCGCTTCTCGCGGTCACCGGTGGGACGCTCGCTGCGGTGATCGGGCTGAGCGTCGAACGGTCGCGTGCGGCCCGGCGGTTGCTGGAGGCGAAACACGCCGTCCTCCGCGAACAGGAACGCCGGCTCGCCCGGAGTGCAGAGCTCTTGCGCGCCGCACTCGATGCAAGCCTCGACGCCTTCTTCGTGCTCGAGGCGGTCCGTGACGCGACCGGCGTCGTGCGCGATTTCAGGTTTCTCGACCTGAACGTACGCGGCGCCGATTCCATTTCGGGATCGCGTGAGCAGCTGCTGGGCGAACTCCTCTGCGAACAGTCCCCTGAATTCCGCAGTGACGGGCTGTTCACACAGTATGTGAGCGTGCTGGAGAGCGGCACGCCGCTCGAGGCGGAATTTCGACTTTCCGGGACACCTGGCTTGTCGTCGGTGCGCTACGTCCGGCAGCAGATCGTACGCGTTGCCGATGGTGTTGCTGTGACGTCTCGCGACATTACCTCGGCACGTCAGCTGGAGGAGCAGTTCCGGCACGCACAGAAGATGGAGGCCGTGGGCCGAGTGGCGAGCGGTGTCGCGCACGACTTCAACAACCTGCTCACGGTGATCCGCGGCTTCACGGACCTGATGCTTCTCGATCCCGATCTCGCGGCGTCGCACCGGGCCGATATGCGCGAAATCGAGGGTGCCGTGAAACGTGGCGCCCAGCTGACATCGCGATTGCTCGCTTTCGCGCGCAGGCAACCTGTGGAGCCGAAGCCGTTCGCCATCAGCGACCTGGTGGCGGACGTGATCTCGCTCACGCGGCGCGCCGTGCCCGGCGATGTCGGCCTGGAACTGGACCAGGCCGCAAGGTCGCCGGTCGTACTGGCCGATCGCTTGCTTGTGGAACAGGCGTTGATGAACATCATCCTCAATGCCCGGGATGCGATGACCGAGGGGGGTACCCTCACGGTCCGGACGGACCAGGTCGAATTGGCCGTGCCGCGCGTCTACGACCAGGCCACGGTCGCGGCAGGAGACTGGGCTCGCATCACCATCGCCGACACCGGGACCGGGATGAGTCCGCAGGTACTCGAGCACCTGTTCGAGCCGTTCTTCACGACCAAGCCCCCCGGAAAGGGCACCGGCCTTGGACTCTCGACAGCATTCGGGATTGTGCGCCAGGCGGGTGGTCACATCGTGGTCGCCGAGACGGGCCCGGGGGGGACGACGGTGAATCTGTATCTCCCCGCGATCGAGCCACAGGTGCCCGACCCGGAGGCCGTCAACACCGCGCCACCGACGGCGACCCGCTCGGAACGGATCCTCGTGGTCGACGATGATCCCGCCGTCCGGGAGGTCGTTCGCCGGCTGCTTGTTCGCTCCGGCTACGATGTCTCGGCTGTCGAGTCCGCGACCGCGGCAGAGGCGCTCTTGCGGTCGGCGCCGCCGTTCGAGTTGCTGGTGACCGATATGGTGATGCCCGGGATTGGCGGGGCGGAACTCGCCCGTCGCGCGTGTGAGGCATTTCCGGCCCTCCGGGTCCTCTTCATCTCAGGGTTTACCGAAGACACCGCTGTCCGGCACGTGCGACTCGAGAACGGAAAGGCGTTCCTCGCGAAGCCCTTCACCAGCGAAGAGATGCGCACCCAGGTGCGGCAACTGCTCGACACCGCAGCGGAGCCGGACGCCGTGCAGCACTAAGCTGGGGTCCCGCGACAGCTGGCGAGTGGGTCCGGCTATATTTGGGCCGATCTGTCGTCCGGGCTCATACCGGGCGCCGCACCGCTGTCGTGCCTCAGCTCCCGGAACCCTATGCCGCTCCTCGTCACCCATCGTGTCGCTCCGCTTGCCGCGCTCGACACTCCGCTGCTCATCCTCCCAGCCATCAAGGGTCCACTCCCTGCGTCGCTCGGCTCGCTCGACACCGCGCTCGGGGGCGTCCTCAGCCGGTGCTGGGCCTCGGGCGACTTTGTTGGCGCTCGCGATGAGTCGGCCCTGCTTTACCCGTCCAGCGGCAGTGTCCAGCGCGTCCTCTTCATCGGAATGGGGGAGAGCGGTGATGCGGGCGCGTTTCGGCGAGTCGCGATGATCGCCGGCAAGCGGGCCCGGACCATCGGCGTGACCGATGCAGTGTTCGCCGTCCCCGAGGAGCTGCTCGATCGCATTGCGGGCGATGTGGTCGGGCAGTCGCTCGCGGAAGGCGTCCCGTTCGGGGCGTGGCACTTCTCCGAGCTCAAGCGTCCGCCGGAGAATCCCAAGCCGGAGTTCGTGCGCTGTGAACTGGTCACGGAAGCGTCCAGGCCCGGCTTCGAGGAGGGCGTGCGTCGCGGGTCGGCTATCGCCGCCGGGCAGTCCCTGACACGCGAACTGCAGATCACGCCGGGCAACACCTGCACGCCGGAATTTCTGGCGTCCCACGCCGTGGCGCTGGGAAAGCGGCACGGCATCGACGTCACCGTGCTCGATCGCACCGCCATTGTCGCAGAGGGTATGCAGGCACTGATGGCGGTCTCGCAGGGCAGCGCGCTCGAGCCGCGGTTCATCATCCTCGAATACCGCGGGAGCGATGCGGCGCCGGTGGTGCTGGTCGGGAAGGGAATCACCTTCGACACCGGCGGAATCTCCATCAAGCCGGCGGCTTCGATGGAAGAAATGAAGTACGATATGTCGGGAGCCGCCGCGGTCCTGGGCACCTTCGAGATGCTCGGCCGCCTGCGACCCAGCCTGCACGTGATCGGCCTGGTACCGACCTGCGAGAATATGCCGTCGGGTACGGCCTACAAGCCGGGTGACGTGGTGGGATCGCACTTCGGCAAGACCATCGAAGTGCTGAACACCGACGCCGAGGGACGGCTGATTCTTGCGGATGCGCTGTCGTGGGCGAGGCGGTACTCCCCTGCAGCCGTGGTGGATTGTGCCACGCTGACGGGCGCGGTTGTGATCGGCCTCGGTCATTCGGCCACCGGATTGCTCGGCACCGATGCACCGCTGGTCGAGTCGCTGCGCGCGGCCGGTGAACGGGCCGGGGAGCGCGTGTGGGAGCTGCCGCTGTGGGATGAGTTCAAGGAGCTCATCAAATCGGATATTGCCGACGTCAAGAACACGGGTGGACGTCCGGCGGGCACCATCACGGCCGCGCTCTTCCTCAAGGAATTTGTCGAGGGATATCCGTGGGCGCACCTCGACATCGCGGGCACTGCCTACACCGACCGGGAAATGGCGACGCAGACTCGCGGCCCCACGGGCGTGCTGGTGCGGCTGTTCACCGAATTCCTGCTCGCGCGCGGTTGATGCGTCGCGCGGCGTGCACGCGGTGGTTGCTCCTGCCGGTGGCGCTGCTGATGGTGGCATCGTTTGCAGCGCGTGCTGCCGCGCAGGACCCGGTGCCGACCCCGGCCGACAGTCTCGCCGACTCGCTGCGTGCGCGCCCCGACACGATCGCGGACTCCGATCGCCGGATGCAGGAAGACCTGAAGCAGCGCGTGCAGTTGCGGCCCTTGCCGCTCAGCGGGACCCTCGATCTGCTGCCGGATGGCGCGCGACGCGTCTTCACTCGCGATTCAATTGACTGGGCTCCGGCCCAGACGCTCTCCGACTTGCTGGCACAGGTCGCCGGAGTCTTTGTCCAGCGCGGTGGCTGGCTCGGCCGGCCGGAGCTGCCCAATTATCAGGCGCGAGGCGCGGCCGCGATCGAATACTGGCTCGATGGCGCACCCTACATCGCCATCGGCCCGGACTCCACCGCGATCGATCCGTCGACCTTTGCGCTCTCGTTGCTCGATCGGGTCGAGGTCGAACGCGGCCCGGGACTGCTGCGGGTCTTCCTGTTCACACGCCGGCACGATCGGCTCGCACCGCGCACGCGGGTCGGTGTCGCGGCGGGCGATCGCGGCATCACGCGATACATCGGAGCCTTCGAACGACGATATCCCAAGGGCTTCGGGCTGAGCATCGGAGGAGACTATTTCGGTGTGAACGCCCCGGCAGGTGGAACAGGTGAATCGAACGCCACGAATGTCTGGGCGCAGATGGGGTGGGTCCCCACCGCGCGCTTCGGCGTACAAGCCCAGCTGACGGCGCAGATCATTGATCGCAGCGCCCTGCTGTCGGGCGGGCCAGACGGTGCGCAGGGCGACACCATCTCGCCGGTCGTGAAGGGGACGCGTACTGATCTCCAGCTTCGCGGCTCCTGGCACAAGCGGGAAGACGGTCTCGGACCACGGCTCGACCTGTTCGCCCTGCGGACGCGATGGACCAGCGATTCCATTCGTCAGGACGTCGGGGTCGTCGGCGGGACTGCGGTCTGGCGTGCGCCGAAATGGTCGGCGCAGCTCAATGCCTGGCACCACACGGAATGGACCCCGCTCGATGCGCGACTCTCACTCGGATGGGCACCGTGGAGTCGGGTCAGTGCCTCCATTGCCGCAATCGAGCAACATCACTCGGGCGATCGGCGGAGCAGCTGGCGAGAGGCCCGTGTGGGCGTCAGGTTGCCCTACGGGGTCAGCGTGAGCGGTGTGGCTCGCGACGGACGAAGAGTCGAAGGCCCCGCGTCTGCCGATGCAGCCGAACAGCGCTTCACCGACCTCCAGGGCCTCGCCGCCATTGAATGGCGCCGGATCGGTCTCGAGGCAGGGTACAGCCGCAACGACGGCTGGTCGCCGGTGGCCTTTCGGCAGTTCCTGCTCGTCCCGGGTCTCGGGTCGCTCCCGAAGACCGAGTGGCTCACCCTGCGGGGGCGACTGAGTCCGCTCAGCTGGCTGACGTTGGAAAGCCACCTTGAACACCCCCTCAAGGGGGCACTTCCAGACGGCCAGCCCCCGAAGCACGCCTACACGACCGCCACGATCCAGTCCCGATTCCTCCGCAATTTTCCGAGTGGCATCTTCGGGATGAAGGTCCAGGCGGTGGTCGAGAGCTGGAGCCCCGGCGTGATTGGCCGGGACGCCGGGGGAGAGGCGATTCCGCTGCCAGGGGCGTCCTTTGTCCGGGGCCTGCTGGAGTTCAAGATCGGCCCCTTTTTCGCCTATTACGACCGGGTGAACTTCCGGGCCACCAAGGCCGGCTA
This sequence comes from Gemmatimonadota bacterium, assembly GCA_040389605.1. Classification (GTDB taxonomy): domain Bacteria; phylum Gemmatimonadota; class Gemmatimonadetes; order Gemmatimonadales; family GWC2-71-9; genus Palsa-1233. Next base: position 77,730 of record JAZJZU010000004.1, on the reverse strand, counting down.
TGTCCCGGGGTATCCCTACCTCGGCCTGGGCAGCACCTTCGGGGTCCGCTGGGAGTTCTCGAACTGACCGCCCCGGGAGTCCCCTGGGGCCCCCAAACCGGCTATCTTTCCCTGCTACCCACGGACGGGAGCCGTTTGCTTGGCGCTGAGCATGACCGGATTCGGGGCCGCAGAGGGTGAAGTCGCCGGTCGGCGGGCCCGGGTCGAGATCCGGACGGTCAACCACCGCTGGTTCAATCTGTCGGCGCGACTTCCCGTGGAACTGGGTGCGCTCGAGACCGAGCTCCGGGAGATGCTCCGGCGCGAGTTCGATCGTGGGCACGTCACCATCACGGTGCGCTGGAGCGACGACGCGACGGTCGCCCTGGGTGTCGACTGGGAACGGGCGGCGCTTGTGGTCGACACGTTGCGTGACGTCCAGGCGCGATTCGGGCTCGCCGGCGACGTGACCGTGGAAATGGTCGCGCGTCAGCTCGACCTGCTCGGATCGCGTCGAGAGGAATCGGGCACGCCGGCCGTCTGGGAAGTTGTCGCGCCGGTCGTTGCGGTCGCGTGCGCCGAGTGTACCGAGGCCCGGCGACGCGAGGGGGCTGTTCTCGCGGCAGAGATCGGCGCACGACTGCATGCGCTCGCAGCCGGGGCGGCCCGGATCCGGGAGCTGGCGCCGGCGCGACTCGTGCGAGAGCACGCTCGACTTCGGGAGCAGCTTGCCACGTTGCTCGATGGTCAGACGGTCGACGATGTCCGGGTGGCGCAGGAAGTGGCGCTCAGTGCAGATCGGCTCGACATCACCGAGGAGCTGGTGCGGTTTGCGGCTCACCTCGATGCCGCGAATGCAATGCTGGCCGGGACAAAACCGATCGGGAAGGCGCTGGGATTTCTCGCCCAGGAACTGGGGCGTGAAGTGAACACGATGGGCTCCAAGGCCAATGACCCGGCGATTGCGCACGAAGTCGTCGCAATGAAGGGTGAGCTCGAGAAGATCCGCGAGCAGCTGGAGAACCTCGAGTGACGCCGCTCGTGGTGGTGCTCTCGTCTCCCTCGGGGGGCGGCAAGTCGACCATCGCACGGCGGATCCTCGCCGAACGGCACGACGTGGGCTATTCCGTGTCGGCGACGACTCGGCCCGCCCGCACTGGTGAGCAACACGGGCGCGAATACCAGTTTCTCGGCTCGAGTGAATTCGAGGAGCGCGTGCAGGCGGGAGAGTTTCTCGAGCACGCGGTGTACAACAGTCACCGGTATGGCACGCTCGCCAGCGAAGTGCGTCGCGTGGTGCAGGGCGGCCGGCACGTGCTGATGGACATCGAGGTCGAGGGCGCACGGCTGGTGCGCGAGCGGTTTCCCGATGCGGTGCTGATCTTCGTGGTTCCGCCCAGCGGATCGGAGCTCGCGGCCCGGCTCCGGGCCCGCGGCACCGAAGGGCGGGAGGCGATGGTCGGCCGGCTGGAGGAGGCGCTCGACGAACTGGCCGCCGCAGTGGAATATGATTTTGTGGTGGTGAACGACGAACTGGATGTGGCCGTCCGCGCCGTGCACGCGATCCTGGATTCCGAATCGCGACGCACCAGCAGGCAGCGTGACGTGAATGTGTTGCTCGACCGGCTCCGAACCGAAGTCGCCGCCGAACTGGATCGGGTGAGCGGCGAACACTGATTGAAAGGGGACCAAAATGGAAATCTTCACTCCGCAGGAAGTCGCAGCACAGACGGGCTCGAAATACCGCGGGGTTCTCGTGGCCGCAAAGTTCGCGCGCTACCTGAACGAATTCCCCCGCGAGGCCGTCGCCAACTGGGAGCGTGTGGAAGGTGTCAAGAAGCTCACGACGCTTTCGATGCAGAAGCTGACCAGTGGTGAGCTGACGTTCCGCGAGCTCCGTCGGCGCCGTACCGAGGCCTGACCATGTGGCGGGGCCGCCACGTCATCCTCGGCGTGACCGGGGGCATTGCGGCCTACAAGAGCGTGCTGTTGGCCCGCGAGCTGACGGCACGCGGCGCCGAGGTGGATGTGATCCTCACGCGCGGGGCCGCCGAGTTCGTCGGTCGCCCGACATTCGAGGCCGTGACCAGGCGCCCCGTTCGTTCCTCACTGTGGGAACGAGACGGGGCGCTTGAGCACGTGACGCTTGGCCAGGATGCCGACCTCATCATCGTCGCGCCGGCAACCGCTCACCTGATCGCGCGCGCGGCGGCCGGAATGGCAGACGACCTGCTGACCGCAATCCTGCTTGCCACCACAAAGCCCGTGCTGCTCGCCCCCGCGATGAATGACGAGATGTTCGCGGCCGAGCCGACGACGGCGAACCTCGACGCACTGCGTGCGCGAGGCTGGCACGTCGTGGGGCCAGCGATTGGTGCGCTGGCCGAGGGGCCGTCCATTCGACCCGGACGAATGGTGGAACCGGGCGACATCGTGGCGTACGCCGATCGACTCCTCTACGGCGAAGGCCCGCTCGCCGGACGAACCATCGTCATCACGGCAGGCCCGACCCGCGAGCCGCTCGACCCGGTCCGCGTCATTACCAACCGATCGAGCGGGAAGATGGGATACCGCCTGGCGGAATCGGCGTGGCGGCGGGGCGCCAATGTGATCCTGATCAGCGGCCCGTCAATGGAGCCGCTGCCGGTTGGTGTCACGGTGCAGCACGTGGACACGACGGCCGAGATGGGGGAAGCGGTTCGGCGTCACCTCGCGGCCAGTGATGTCCTGGTGATGGCCGCAGCGCCCGCCGACTATCGCCCTGTCACGACCCGCGACACCAAGCTGCCACGCTCGGACGGCGGCTTCACGCTCGCGCTCGAGGCAACGGAAGACATCCTGCTCGGCACGCTGTCTGAACGTCACGCCGGCCTCACGGTCGTTGGCTTCGCGCTGGAGACCGGCGCCGCGATCGAGAAGGGCAGGGCCAAGCTGCAACGCAAGCAGCTTGATATGATCGTGGTGAACGATGCGCTTGAGCCGGGCGCCGGGTTCGATGTCGACACCAACGCTGTGACTATCCTCGATTGCCTCGGTGGAGAACAGCGGGTGCCCCTGGCGAGCAAGTCGGCTGTCGCCGAAGCGATTCTCGATGCCATCGAGGCATATCGTGGCTGATCCACTGCGGCGGTATCTCGCCGCGCAACGTGACCTGGGCGGCGACGACGTGATCCTCGACGAGCCCACACCGGTGCCACCGCCACGCGCGAAGGCCGTTCGACCCGCAGCGGCCGCGCCCGCACGCCCCGCCCCCGTCGACGCAGCGCGACCTGCCGCTGCGACCCCGCGACGGGCGTCCACACCGGTGCCCGATGGCGGAGAGGCAGCCACCGGATGGCGGAAGGGCGCGCCCGCGATCCCGGGCCCGGGACTTCGTGTGGTGGTGCCCCCGGCTCATCCGGCGCTTGCGACCCTCGAGGCGGTGGCGACCGTCGTCGCGGGCTGCACCGCCTGTCCACTCTGCTCCGGTCGGACCCTGACGGTGCCAGGCGAAGGCAATCCCGCCGCCCGCCTGATGTTGATCGGGGAGGGCCCCGGCGAAACGGAAGACCGGACCGGTCGACCCTTCGTAGGCCGCGCGGGGGAGCTACTGGACAAGATCCTCGAGAACATCGAGACTCCCCGAGGCGATGTCTTCATCGCCAACGTGGTGAAGTGCCGCCCCCCCAGGAACCGGGCACCGCTCCCCGACGAGCGCGCCGCCTGCATGCCCTACCTGCACCGGCAGATCGAGCTGGTCCGTCCCCGGGTGCTGCTTGCCCTGGGCAGCACGGCCGCCGAGGCAATGCTCGGTGTCAAGAAACCGCTGGGCGAACTGCGACTGAAGGTGCACGAATGGAATGGCATACCCCTGGTAGTCACCTACCATCCCGCGGCGTTGCTGCGAAACCCGAACTGGAAGCGACCGGCCTGGGATGACGTACGTATTGCCCGACAGCTCCTCGACCTCGATGACTGATCCGTTCCAGGGGCGGTCCGTGCCCTGGAGCCAGGAGGCCGAGCAGGCCGTGCTCGGCGCGATGATCATCGACGGCGACGCCGCCCTTCGCGGGGCGGAACTGATCGACGACACGATGTTCTACAAGGAAGGCCATCGCCGCCTCTTCCGCGCGCTCCGCGCGCTGGTCGAGGCGCGGATGGTCGTGGACTACGTCACCCTGCGCGATGAGCTGATGCGTCGGGGCGACCTCGAGCTCGCCGGCGGCAACAGCTATCTCGATGAACTCGTGAATGCGGTCCCGACCGCCGCCAATATCGAGTTCCACGCCAAGATCATGAAGGAAAAGTCGATCCAGCGTCGACTGATCGAGGCCGCAACCCAGATCATTGCCGAGACCTACGACGGAAAGAGCACGGCGAGTGAGCTGCTCGATACGGCCGAAGGGAAGATCTTCACGATCGCGCAGCAGCGCCGGGACGCCGGCTTCACGCGGATCAAGGAGATGCTCTGGCCCGCGATGGAGCGCATCGAAACGCTCCAGCGCAGCGGCAGTTCGATCACCGGGGTACCGAGTGGCTTCGCACACCTTGATGAGATGACGACGGGCTTCCAGAACTCCGAGCTGATCATTGTCGCGGCGCGTCCGTCGATGGGCAAGACGGCGTTCTGCCTGAATCTCGCGACCCACGCCGCCACGGAAGGATTCGGTGTCGCGATCTTCTCGCTCGAAATGTCCAAGGACTCGCTGGTGCAGCGAATGCTCTGTGCCGAGGCCCGCGTCGATTCCCAGGGGGTGCGACGCGGCACCCTCAAGGATGCCGACTTCACGCGGCTGGCCCGCGCCGCGGGGCACCTCCAGACTTGTCCGGTGTGGATCGACGACACGCCGGCGCTCACGCTGCTCGAAATGCGCTCCAAGGCGAGGCGACTCAAGGCAGACAATGACCTGCGCCTCGTGGTGGTCGACTACCTGCAACTGATGCGGTCGCCGGAATATTCCGAGAATCGCGTGCAGGAGATCTCCGACATTTCGCGCTCGCTCAAGCAGCTCGCGCGCGAACTCGAAGTCCCGGTGGTGGCACTCTCGCAGCTCTCGCGTGCCTCGGAGACCCGCGGCGGAGATCGCCTGCCACTGCTCTCCGACCTTCGCGACTCCGGCGCCATCGAACAGGACGCGGACGTGGTGCTGTTCATTCATCGGCCCGAGATGTACAAGGATATGCGGGAGAAGGCCGAAGAAAAGGGCGAGTCACTCGACGGCAAGGCGAGCGTGATCGTGGCCAAGCACCGGAACGGCCCGACGGGCGACTTCGACCTCTATTTCCACAAGCAGTTCACCCGCTTCGATAATCTCAGCGATCGCGAGGGCTAGGATGGCGAAGCCGCGATCGGTGTGGCGTTGCGTCGAGTGCGGTCACGACCATCCCAAGTGGGTCGGGCGTTGCGAAGCGTGTGGCGCCTGGAACAGCGTGGGCGAAGAACCGCTTGCCGCCAAACCACCGCGAGCGGGAGGCGCGGCGGCGCTCGGGGCACCGGTCGTGCGCCTGCGCGACGTCACGGGCGCGCGGCTCGAACGCTGGAGCACCGGCCTTCCGGAACTCGATTACGTGCTCGGCGGCGGACTCGTACCTGGCTCGATGACACTGATCGGGGGTGAACCGGGCATCGGCAAGTCCACCTTGCTGCTGCAGGCCGCGGCGCTGCTCGAACTCGCAGGACACTCGGTGCTCTACGCCAGCGGCGAGGAGTCGGCCGAACAACTTCGGCTCCGGGCCGATCGTCTCGGCGATGCCGCGGGCGGCGTGCAGGTGATTGGCGAGACTCGTCTGGAGAGCGTGCTGCAGGCTGCGCGGATGGTCGGGGCGTCTGTCCTGGTGCTCGATTCCATCCAGACCGTCTTCACGGACGCCCTTGAGAGCGCGCCGGGCAACGTCGGGCAGGTGCGCGAGTGCGCGGGCCTGCTGATGCGGTTCGCGAAGGAGAGCGGGACGGCCGTGGTCGTCGTGGGCCACGTCACCAAGGGTGGCAGCATTGCGGGCCCCAAGACCCTCGAGCACATCGTCGATACCGTGCTGTATTTCGAGGGCGAGGCATCGCTCGATTACCGGCTGCTCCGAGCAACCAAGAATCGCTTCGGCGCGGTTGACGAACTCGGGGTGTTCGAGATGACGGCGCGGGGCCTCGTGGCGGTCGCGAATCCATCGGCAGTGTTTCTCGCCGCACGGTCCACTGGCACCGCAGGGAGTGCGGTCACGGCGCTGATGGAGGGGACCCGCCCGGTGCTGGTGGAAGTGCAGGCACTCGCGGCGCCGTCCGGCTATGGCACGCCGCAGCGGGTGGCCACGGGGCTTGACCAGAAGCGGCTCGCCGTAATCCTCGCCGTGCTCGAACGGAGGGCAGGGGCGTCCTTCGCGGCACTGGATGTCTTTGTGCAGGTCACTGCTGGCGTTCGCCTCACCGAACCCGGGGCAGACCTCGCGGTTGCGGCAGCGCTGCTTTCATCGATGCACGACCGGGCCACGCCGGCGAACGCCCTGTACCTCGGCGAAGTCGGATTGGGTGGTGAGATCCGGCCAATCGGCGGACTCGACCGACGGCTCGCGGAGGCTGCCCGGCTGGGTTTTTCAGAAGCGTGGGGTTCGGATCGTGCATCCGCATCTGTTCCGGGCATCCGGCATCGCGGGCTCGCTCACGTCGACCAGCTGGTGCGCGCACTTGCAGCGTGACGTTGGCGTCGTGATCGTGGCCGCTGGCCGCGGCGCCCGCTTCGGTGGTGACGTGCCGAAGCAGTTCGCCTTGTTGCGCGGCGTGCCAGTTCTGCTGCACGCCCTGCGACCATTCACGTCGCATCCTGATGTCGCGCACGTTGTCGTTGCCCTCCCTCCCGACACTGCTGCGGCGCCCCCGGACTGGCTCGCACCGCTCCTGGGCGGTGCGCTCAGCATTGTGGCGGGCGGTGCGCAACGTGCCGACTCGGTGATGGCAGGACTCGAAGCGATGCCCGATGGCTGCGCCGTGATCCTGGTCCACGACGGTGCGCGGCCCTACCCTCCGCGAAGCCTTATCGATGCCGGAATTGCTGCCGCCCGTGGAGGACGGAGCGCGATCCCGGCCCTTCCCATCGGGGACACGATCAAGCGCGCCGACAAGTACGGGCGAGTGCTCGGCACCGTCCCGCGCGAGGGACTCTGGAGCGTGCAGACTCCGCAGGCATTTCCGCGCTCGACGCTGCTGCGAGCCCACCACGCCGCCAGGCAGGAGGGCGTGTCCGGGACGGACGATGCCTGCCTCGTGGAGCGCCTCGGGGAAATCGTGGAGTTGATCCCGGGGAGCGCGCGCAACCTCAAGATCACGACTCCCGATGACGCGGCGCTTGCCGCGTGGTACGCCGAACACCCGTGATACTCGCATTTCAGAGCGACGTGGAAGTCGCCGAGGCCGTGCCGAAGGCGCTGGCGCACCTGCGAGCCGGTGGGGTCCTGGGCTATCCAACCGAAACCGTGTACGGCCTGGGCACCGAGGCATCGGAGCGCGCGCTCGATCGGCTGGCGTCACTCAAGGGCCGGCCGCCCCGTAAACCTTTCCTGCTGCTGGTCAGCGACCTCGCGATGGTGGAGCAGTGCGGGCTGGTGCTCAACGCACCGGCCCGTGTTCTCGCGGCCGAATTCTGGCCGGGACCGCTCACCCTGGTCCTGCGGGGCGGAGAAGGACAGCTGCCCGACCGGCTCCGGGGTGCCGAGGGCGGAATTGCCGTGCGCTGGACGTCTCATCGCGCGATCGCGCGCCTGATTGCCGCGATGGGCCGTCCGCTGACCTCGACCTCGGCGAACCTCCCGGGTGGCCCGCCCGCGCCAGGCGCAGAGCGACTCCTGGAGCTGTTTCCCGAGGCTGTTGCCTCCGGCGATCTGCTCATTCTCGACGGTGGTGTGCTGGGCAATGTTCCGCCGTCCACGCTGGTCGACTGCACTGGGCCGGTCCCGCGTCTCGTGCGCGAAGGCGCAATTCCCCGAGCCGAGTTGCGACGCCGTGCCGGTACGATGGCGCCGTGAGCGATGTGGCGATGCGGGTACTGATCGTCTGTTCAGGCAACACCTGCAGATCCCCGCTCGCGGCAGCGATCCTGGCCGATCTCGTCGCGACCGATCCCGCCTTGACGGGCATCTCGGTGTCATCCGCGGGGACCAGCGCGCGGGCGGGTGCGCCCGCGTCCGAAGGGAGCTTTCTGGTGGCGCTCGAACGCGAGCTGGATCTGTCGGCGCACGCCGCTCGTGAACTGACAGCGGAACTGGTGAAGGCGTCGGACCTCATTCTCACGATGGGTGCTGGACACGCACGCCAGGTTGCCGAACTCGGCGGCGCAGACCGGGTGCATCTCCTCACCTCCTTTGCCGGCGACGACGGCAGCGACGTACCAGATCCGTTTGGACAGGACGTGAGCGTGTATCGGGAAACTGCCGAACGCCTTGAGCGATTGATGGCGCGGGTCGCTGCCAGGCTGCGTCAGGGCCGTGCACCGTGAGACCCGATACGAGCACGCGGCTCTTCGCGGTACTGGGCAATCCGGTGGCCCATTCACTTTCGCCGAGATTCCAGAACGCTGCCTTCCGCGCGGCTGGGCTCGACGCGGTCTACCTCGCGCTCGCCGTGGCGCGCGACGATGTCGCGCCAGTGATCCGGACGCTGTGCGCCAACGGTGGCGGCGGCAACGTGACGCTCCCCTACAAGGAGGTTGCGGGCGGGATCCCGGCCCGCGCTTCGGCCCGCGTCCGGCTGCTCGGCGCGGCCAATCTGTTCGGTGCCACCCCCAACGGACTGGAACTCGGCAACACCGATGTTGACGGCATCCTCGCGGCGTTCGATGCCCTGGGGAGTCCTGCTGGGCCGTGGTACGTGCTCGGTACCGGCGGAAGCGCGCGCGCCGTGGCCGGGGCGGCACTGGAGCGCGGTGTGCCGATTGCCGTGCGCTCCCGTGATGCCGCCCGTGCGGCGGCATTCGGAACCTGGGCCAGCACGGCTGGCCTCGAGTTGACGAATGCGGAGCAGTGCCGCGTGGTGATCAATGCAACACCTCTCGGCCTCGCTCCCGACGACGCCTTTCCCATCGAGCCCGCGTGCCTCACGGGCATCGACGCAGCGCTCGACCTGACCTATCGCTTGGATGGTCTCACGCCGTGGGTTCGCGCCTGCCAGGAGCGAGGGATTGCGGCACTCGACGGTCGCGAGGTCCTGCTCCATCAGGGAGCGGCCTCGTGGGCGCTCTGGTTTCCGGGGATACTTCCACCGCTGGACGTGATGCGCGCGGCGATCGATGGCCGCCGGAGTTGAACTCGCCCGGCGTTTCGAACGCTGGCTGCTTCCTGCTGAGTGTATGGCCTGTCGTGAGCCGCTCGCCCGGTCGGAAGACGAACTGGTATGCCGTGTCTGCGTGGCGCGGTGGCGAGCGATTCCGGAGCCGCGGTGCGAAGTGTGTGGCGAACCGGAGCTTCCAGGAGCAGGGTGCCGGCTCTGTGCCGAGTGGCCCGCCGGGTTTGGTCCAGTGCGATCGGCGGTGCGCTTCGATGAAGGCGTGCGCGCGCTGGTGCACAACCTGAAATACACCGGCTGGCGCAGGCTCTCGGCGGTGATGGCCAGGCGGATGGCGCCGCTGCTTGCTGACATAGGCGATGGCGACCTGGTTCCCGTGCCCCTCGCGCCTCGCCGCGCAAGACAGCGCGGCTACAATCAGGCCGCTGAGCTGGCCACCGGGCTCGCGAGGCTGACGGGCCTGCCGCTGGCCCCGGGCCGCCTCGTGCGCGGCCGGGAGACGCCCACCCAGACGAGACTCACCCCCGAGGCCCGGCTGGCCAACCTGGCTGGCGCCTTCGTGGGGCGCCCGTCGGCGCGGCCCGCGTGGCTGGTGGATGATGTCTTCACGACTGGGGCCACATTAACTTCGGCTGCGCAGGCACTGCTCGACGCCGGTGCGCCCCACGTGGGGGCCATCACTTTTGCACGGGCAGAGCCGCCGTTGTCAGAGGCGGCACGACGACTGGGACCTTTCACTCTCCCGCTCAGGGATGAGGAGCTTGAATGAGCAAGATTCGCGTGGGAATCAACGGCTTTGGGCGCATCGGGCGCAATGTCGTGCGAGCCGCGATGGCGGCAGGAATGGACGACATCGACTTCGTGGCGGTCAATGACCTCACCGACACGGCCACACTGGCCCATTTGCTCAAGTACGACTCCGTCCACGGCCGCTTCCCGACGCCGGTGACGGCGGTGGAGGGCGGGCTCGATGTCGGGGGCGACCTGATGCGCGTGCTGTCTGAGCGCGATCCCGCCAAACTGCCGTGGGGTGAACTGGGTGTCGACATCGTCCTCGAATCGACCGGACACTTCACCGATCGTGACAAGGCGGCTCTCCATCTCGCCGCGGGTGCCAAGAAGGTCGTCATCTCCGCGCCAGCCAAGGGAGAGGACAAGACCTTCGTCTTCGGGGTCAACCACCTCGACTACGATCCCGCGCGGCATCACGTGATCTCCAATGCGTCGTGCACGACCAACTGTCTCGTGCCGGTGGTCAAGGTCATCCGGGAAAACTTCGGCTTCGTGCGCGGCTTCATGACCACGGTGCACAGCTACACCAATGACCAGAACATCCTCGACCTGCCGCACAAGGACCTCCGGCGTGCCCGCGCGGCGGCGCTGTCGATCATTCCGACCTCTACCGGCGCGGCCAAGGCGACATCGCTCGTGATTCCCGAAGTGAAAGGGCTGATCGATGGCATTGCGCTCCGGGTACCCACGGCGGATGTGTCGCTGGTTGACCTCACCTGTACGGTCGAGAAGTCGACCTCGGTCGACGCAGTGAATGCAGCCTTCCGGGCGGCTGCAGCCGGTGCGCTCAAGGGCGTGCTCTTCGTGAACGACGAACCGCTCGTGTCGGTCGACTACATCGGCAACCAGGCATCGAGCACCGTCGACTCCCTTTCGACTGGCGTTGTCGATGGCACCCTGGTTCACGTCTCGTCGTGGTACGACAACGAGATGGGCTACTCCGCGCGGTGCGTGGATATGATCCGGCACATCGGCGCGCAGTTGTGAGCAAGCGGACGCTGGCGCAGCTCGATGGCAATCGGCTCGACGGCCAGCGTGTCGTGGTGCGGGTGGACCTGAACGTGCCGATCGAGGATGGCGTCATCGGCGACGACACGCGCATCCGTGCCACACTCCCGACGATCCGCTACCTCAGGGAGAAGGGTGCCCGGGTCGTGCTCCTCTCCCATCTGGGACGACCCAAGGGTGCGCCCGACCCGAGGTACTCGCTCAAGCCCGTCGCGCGCGAACTCGAGAAGCTGCTCGGCATCCCGATCACCTTCCTGCCCGATCCGGTGAGCGACGCCGCGGCTGCTGCGGTGCGACATATGCCGCGCGGTGGCGTCGCGCTCGCCGAAAACACCCGTTTTCTCCCCGGCGAAGAGACCAACGACCCCGCGCTGGCCGATCGGCTGGCGAAGCTCGGTGACCTGTTCGTCAATGACGCGTTCGGCTCGGCGCACCGGGCTCACGCGAGCACCGAGGGGATCGCGCACCGACTCAAACCGGCGGTGTCGGGGTTCCTGATGGAGAAGGAACTGAAGTTTCTCGGCGATGCCGTCAACGCCCCGGCGCGTCCCTTCGTGGCGATCCTGGGCGGGTCAAAGATTTCCGGCAAGATCGACCTGATCGAAGCCCTGCTGCCGAAGGTTGACCATATCCTGATCGGAGGTGCGATGGCGTGCACGTTCTTCAGGGCGATGGGACTCGAGACCGGTACATCGCTGGTCGAAGTCGATCGAGTGGAGATGGCCGCAGCGCTGATGAAGAAGGGCGGCAGCAAGCTCGTGCTCCCGACGGGGGCGGTGATTGCTCAGCAGCTCGCGGCCGGGGTCGACACCCGCGAGGTCGCGCGCGACGCCATCCCGCCGGGGTGGGCAATGTTCGACATCGATGCCGCGAGTGTCGCGCATTTCCGCGACCTGATCACCGGTGCGCGCACCGTGATCTGGAATGGACCAATGGGGGTTTTCGAGACGCCACCATTCGATGCCGGTACGCTCGGCGTGGCGCGAGCGCTGGCCGACGCGACCAAGGCCGGCGCTGTGACGATCGTTGGCGGGGGTGATTCTGCCGCGGCCATTACAGCGGCCGGGCTCGACGATCAGGTATCTCACGTCTCGACTGGCGGCGGTGCGTCGCTGGAATTTCTCGAGGGCAAGCCGCTGCCTGGTGTAGCGGCACTGGATGATGCAACGTGACCCGACCCGTACTCTTCGCAGCCAACTGGAAGATGCACCTCGCCCCGGGTGAGGCGCGCACCTTTCTCGAACGATTTCTCTCGATCGATGAGCCGCGCGCCGAACGCTCGGTGATGTTCTTTCCGCCCTCGGTGTCGCTCGAAACCGTCGCGGGTGCCCTGCGCGGCCACGAACGTACGCTCGCCGGCGCACAGGACGTCCACTGGGAGCCGAAAGGGGCGTTCACGGGAGCCATCTCGGTCGCGCTGGCCCGCGGCGCGGGTGCGGCGGCAGCGCTGGTTGGTCACAGTGAGCGGCGGCACGTGTTCGGTGAGACCGATGCGGAGACCAACCTCAAGGTCCGCGCTGTGCTCGACGGGGGGCTCCTCGCGATGCTTTGCGTCGGAGAGACACTGGCCCAGCGCGAGGCAGGCGACACCACTGCCGTGGTCACCCGCCAGCTTCAGGCGGGGTTGGCGAACGTCTCGCCCCACGCCGACCTGGTGATCGCCTATGAGCCCGTGTGGGCCATCGGAACCGGCCGGAATGCCACCCCGGCCGACGCGGCCACGGTGCACGTCGCCATCCGCTCGGTGCTCGGGAATCTCGGCTTTCCACGGGACACCCGGGTCCTCTACGGCGGCTCGGTGAAGCCGGAGAACGTCGGCGAACTGCTCGCCGAGCGCGAGATCGATGGCGTCCTCGTGGGCGGGGCCTCCCTCGATCCCGATGGCTGGGCCGCGATCTGCGCCGCGACGGCTGGCTGAGTTGAGCCCGTGGGGCCCCTCCGTTATCATTGCAGGCTAGGCTAAAACCAAGGAACGCACCGTGTTCGGCTTTCTGCTCGTACTGATGATTCTCGATGGACTGCTCCTCTCGGTCGTGGTCCTGCTGCAGGCAGGGCAGGGCGGCGGGCTCGCCTCCCTCGGCGGCGGCGGCGCATCGCAGGTCCTGGGCGGCCGTCACGCCACGACGTTGCTGACCCGGATGACCTGGTGGACGGGCGGCATCTTCATGGCGCTGGCACTCCTGCTTTCGCTGACCTTCTCGCGTCGCGACACCGGGTCCACCGATCTGCAGAAGCAGCTCCGGCAGGCGCCGGCGGCCGAGGCACCGGTCGCGCCCATTCAGGGCACGACCGCTCCGGCCCCAATTCCGACGACGACGACTCCTCCGCCCGCGACCACGCCGGCAGGGAAGCAGCCGTGACGCAGAACGACGCGGGCGGGACCGAGCGTCCCGCCTTCGTTCTGCTGGAAGATGGTTCGTGGTATGCGGGACAGCTCGTGGGGCCGGTCGCGAAGGGGTTTGGCGAGGTGGTGTTCACCACCAATATGACCGGGTATCAGGAAACCTTCACGGATCCCAGTTACCTCGGCCAGATCGTCGTGATGACGGCGCCGATGATCGGCAACTACGGCATCACGGACGACGATGACGAGTCGACTGGTCCCCAGGTCAGCGGCGTCGTGGTGCGCGAACTCTCCCGCCATCATTCCAACTGGCAGGCCACCAAGTCGCTCCCTGAGTGGCTCGCAGCGGCGCAGGTCCCCATCCTCACCGGAGTCGATACCCGGCGCCTCACCCGGCATTTGCGCGAGCGCGGATCAATGCGTGGCGTGATCGCCGAGGGTGACGAGCCCAGCGCGGCAATCCGCCAGGAATTGCTCGCCTCGCCCGTGATGGATGGCCTCGACCTCGCGACCCGCGCCACGACGCGCGAGCGGTACGTCCAGGGTCAGGGGCCGCTGGTGGTGGCGATTGATTACGGAATGAAGCGGAACATTGTCCGGATGCTCGAGGCCACGGGACTCCGGGTGGAAGTGGTGCCCGCCCAGACCACGGCTGCCGAAGTCCTCGCCCTCAAGCCGGCAGGGCTCTTCCTCTCGAACGGACCGGGCGATCCGGCCCCGCTGACCTACGCTCACGAGACGATCCGGACCCTCGCCGATACCGGCCTCCCGACCTTCGGCATCTGCCTCGGGCACCAGCTCCTCGGGCTCGCCTATGGGGGGAAGACCGAGAAGCTCTCCTATGGCCACCGGGGCGGAAATCACCCCGTCAAGGAGCTCGCGTCGGGGAGGGTGCTCATCACCACCCAGAACCACGGGTTTGCGGTCCAGGGAGACGCCTCGGGCGTCCCCGGGGCACCGGAGCTGGAGGTGACCCACCTCAACCTCAACGACGGCACCGTCGAAGGCCTCCGGCACCGGACCCTCCCGGTTTTCGCGGTCCAGTATCATCCCGAAGCAGCCCCCGGCCCCCACGATGCCTACCCCCACTTCGGGGAGTTCCTCCGCGCGATCCAGGCCCGGGCGGCCGAAAAGGACGCAACCTCTTGACAGACAACGCTTAAGCGTCGTACATATCGGCCCGATGGAGGCTGTTCTGAAGCCCCCAAGGCATCTCCCCGAGGGCGCGATGACCAAGGCCGATCTCGTCGAACAGGTGACCGCCGCAATCGCCCGCACATCCGGGCCGATGATTTCCAAGAAGGACTGCGCGCGCGTAGTCGATGCCTTCCTGGATGCGGTGAAGCTTGCCATGCGTGACCAGCACAACATCGAGGTACGCGGCTTCGGAACATTCAAGATTCGTCGCCGCAAGACCCGGATGGCGCGCAATCCGCGCACTGGTGACCCGGTAGAAGTTGCTGCACGTCCGGTCCCTGTGTTCAAGCCCAGCAAGGAGTTACGCGCTCTGGTGGCGCACGAGGAATACATCTCCGATGGCTCGGAGATGGGGGATGACGACGACGAGTGAGCCGTCATCGTGTGATGTTGTTTGCCCGCTACGCGGAACTCCTTGGTAGCGAGCGAGTTGAGGTGGATCTCCCCGAGCGTGCCACGGCCGACGACCTGATCAACGCCCTTCGGCAACTGCCGGGGGGCGCATTGCTTCCGCCGCAACCGTTTGTCGCGATGAATCACGCCCAAGTCCGTGCGGGACAGCGGCTTGCCCCGGGCGCGGAGATCGCGTTGCTGCCGCCGCTGGCCGGGGGCTGACCTCCGGTGCCCCGCCTGAGTCATTCGCCGCTCGATCTGGAGGCGCTCGTCGAGGCGATCGCGCAGCCGTCCCAGGGGGCCGTCGCGACCTTCGCTGGCCTGGTGCGAGACCATCACGCCGGCCGGGCCGTGACCCGCCTCGCGTACTCGGCCTACGAGCCGATGGCGGAGGCCGCCTGCGAGGCGATCATCGCCGAGGCTCAGCAACGCTTCGGCGTTCGTGCCGACCTGCGACATCGACTCGGCGATGTGCCGATTGGGGAGGCGGCGGTCGTGATCGTGGCAGCGGCGGCGCATCGGGCCGAGGCGTTCGACGCCGTCCGGTGGATGATCGACGAGGTCAAGTCGCGCGTGCCGATCTGGAAACGCGAGCGGTACGCCGACGGCACCGAGGCGTGGGTCGATCCGACGGTCCCGGATGGAATCGTCGCCGCGAGGCAGTCACCGTGAATCGTCCGCTCGACCGGCTCGGCCGGCCGCTCGGTTCGCTGAGGATCTCGGTGACCGATCGCTGCAACCTCCGTTGCCGCTACTGTATGCCGGAGGCCGAGTATGCCTGGCTGCCACGATCGTCGTTGCTGTCGTTTGAAGAGATCCGCCGCGTGGCGGCATCATTCGCGCGACTCGGCGTTTGCAAGCTTCGCCTGACCGGGGGCGAGCCGTTGCTTCGGCAGGGCCTGCCCGAGCTGGTTGCGATGCTGAAGGAGATTGCCGGCATCGAAGAAATCGCGCTCACGACCAATGGGTTGTTGCTTGGGGCGCACGCGGCCGCGTTGCGCGAGGCCGGTCTCGACCGGATCACGATGTCGCTCGACACACTCCGCCCGGAACGGATGGCCGAATTCGCACGAAGCGCGCATCACGCCGACGCGGTTGCCGGACTCGATGCCGCCCTCGCCGCCGGGTTCGGGAGCCTCAAGCTCAACAGCGTCGTGGTGCGCAGGTTCAATGACGACGAGATCGTCGCGCTGGTGCGCTTCGCACGGGAGCGGGGGGTCGAGCTGCGGTTCATCGAGTATATGGATGTCGGTGGCGCAACGCAGTGGCGCCCGGCCGACGTGGTGTCGCGGGCCGAGATCCTCGCGATCCTCGCCGGGGCATTTGGCGGGGCGGAGGCACTGCCGCGCCACGATGATCCTCGCGCTCCTGCGGAGCGGTTCCGGCTCGGCGATGGCACGGTCGTCGGCATCGTCGCCTCGACCACCGCACCCTTCTGCCGCGATTGTGATCGCGCCCGGATCACGGCCGATGGGACCTTCTTTCGCTGCCTCTACGGCCTCGATGGCATCGACCTCCGGGATTCCGTCCGCGGCGGGGCCACCGATGAAGATCTCGACCGGCTCCTGCGGGATGCCTGGCTCGACCGCTCCGACCGGGGAGCGGAACTGCGACTGGGAGTCCCTGACCGGGGCGTCCTGGTCCAGCTGGACGGCCTCCGGGCCGATCCTCGCAGGGAAATGCACGTTCGAGGAGGGTAAGGCCCTCCCAATCCGAAACTGACGGGGCCGGCGCTCCGTCAGTCACCTGTCCTCAACCCTGGAATCCACGCCAATGTCTGCTCGCGCACCACTCTCGCTGTTCGCGCTCACGACCCTGCTGGCCGGCACGGCCGCGGCGCAGGTCAAGCCGTTGCCCGTGAAATATGTCGGCCCGCCGACGGTGCCGGCGATCACTGCCGGTGACCTGATGACCCGGCTCTACATCTACGCCGACGACTCCCTGATGGGGCGACGGGTGGGTACCGAATACAACCTCAAGGCCACTGCCTATATCGAGCGTGAAGTCCGGCGAATGGGCCTCAAGCCCGCGGGCGATGACGGCGGCTACTTCCAGAACATCGGCGTGATTGCGCGTGGCTTCGATACCACGGCCTCGCGGCTCTCGGTCGATGGTACCGACTACAAGGCCGGTGTCGACTATGTCGCCACCACCAGCGGCGCTCCGCACGCGATTGCGTCGGCCCCCGTTGTGGTCTGGGGATCAGTGCTCGACACGATGGGAACGCCGACGCCAGATCAGTACAATGGCAAGTGGGTGGTGATGCGTGCCTTCCAGCCGCCCGCTGGGTTTGACCAGGCGGCGCAGCAGGTATTCATCAAGACTGCAGGCTATCAGCGTTTTCTCGCAATGGCTCAGTCGCAGGCAGTGCTCGGTCGCATCACCATCCTGACCACCCCGGAGCTCAACGCGAATCTGGTCCGCAATGCGGTGACTCCGAGTGGCGCGATGCTGTCCTCAAAGGATGAGCGGTCGGTGAACCTTACCGTCACGTCGAAGCTGGGTGAGGCGATCCTGGGTGCCGATTTTGCCACGGCGGCTCCGGGGACAATGGGAAAGAGCATCGCGCTCGACGCCCGGTTCGCCGATGAGGCACGCGGCGGTCGCAATGTGATCGCCGTGCTTCCCGGCTCGGATCCCAAGCTGAAGGGCGAGTACGTCGTGATTGGCGCGCACAACGACCACGTCGGCTTCAACAACCGGCCGGTGGATCACGACTCCCTCAAGGTCTGGCTCAAGCACGCGCGCCCGCAGGGAGCCGACGGTGGCCCCAAGACGTTGACTGCCGAAGACTGGACCACCATCAACGGCGAAATTGCTGAACTGCGCAAACTGAACCCGCCGCGCCCGGACTCGATTTACAACGGCGCCGACGACGACGGCTCTGGCTCGGTGTCGGTGCTCGAGATGGCCGAGGCCTTTGCCAAGGGCAGCGTGAAGCCCAAGCGTTCGATCCTCTTCATCTGGCAGACCGGGGAGGAGAGCGGAATGTGGGGCTCCGGTTACTTCATGGATCACCCAACGGTGCCGCGCGATTCCATCATCGCTGACATCAACATCGATATGGTGGGCCGGGGTGCGCCGTCGGACGTGACCGGGCAGCAGAAGGAAGGCGGACTCCTGAGTGGCGCCGACCGTTACGTGCAGATTGTCGGCTCGCGCCGTCTCTCGACTGAACTTGGCGATCTGGTCGAGGCGGCCAACAAGGAAGGGAAGTTCAACTTCAAGCTCGACTACGCGATGGATGCCAACGGCCACCCGCAGAACATTTATTGCCGCAGTGACCACTGGTCGTACGGCAAGTGGGGCGTCCCGGCGGTGTTCTTCACGACCGGCGGGCACGCCGACTATCACCAGGTCACGGACGAGCCGCAGTACATCCGCTATGACCATATGGCCTTGCTCGATCAGATGATCTTCACCACCGCGCTGAAGGTGGCCAACCTGGATCATCGGGTGGTTGTCGACGGGCCGAAGCCGAACCCGGCGCCTGCTACGAACTGCCAGCAGTAACCCTCCGCGGCTGACCGCGTCAGCCAGATGCGCCCTCCGGGCGGCCACGGCGAGCAGGTGCCGAGGCCGACAACCCGGGGGGCGCGTCGCGCGTAGAGCTGACGTTAGACGCCCCCGATCCCACAACCCAGGACTCGCTCCCGATGAACTCGCGTTTTCCAATGCAACAGCTTTCCGCGGTCGCGCTGGCTGCCGCGGTCGTGTTCGGTGCCAGCTCGCTGCAGGCTCAGTCGGGCGGCTGCCCCGCCACGCGGGGCGGGCAGATGCCGCTCAAGTACGTCGGCGGACCGACCTCGCCCGCAATTTCTCCCTGCGACCTGATGACCCGGCTCTATATCTTCGCCGACGATTCGATGAACGGCCGCCAGGTAGGCACCGTCGACAATCTTCGCGGCACGGCCTACATCGAGCGCGAAGTCCGTCGGCTCGGGCTGATCCCGGCTGGTGACAGCGGTGGCTATTTCCAGAACCTGCCGATCTTTGCCCGGTCTTTCGACCACAGCTCGACCATCACCGCGAACGGAATGACATTCCACGGTGGCGTGGACTTCACAGCCAACATCGCGGAGGCGCACGAGGCGGTGCAGGGAAACGTGATCTACGGCGGAATGGTCGGCGACACGACCAACCTCCTCTCAGCTGATGCAGTGGCCGGGAAGATCGTCGTCCTGCGCGCTCCTGGTGGCGCGCCTGGCGGAGGCGCACGGTTCGGTGGTGGTCGGCGGGGTGCCCCATCCCCGGCGATGCAGGCCTACCAGCAGTCACTGGCAGGCGCCCTCGCGACGGTGACCGTGGTCGGCGATTCGATGCCCTCGGCTCCGCAGCGAGGCGGGTTCGGTGGGCCGCGCCCGACCCTCCGGTCAGATGCCCCCACCGTGCCTCGGCCCGCAACCATTACTGTCACGACCAAGGTTGCTGACGCCCTGCTCGGGAAGTCGATCGAAGGCCTGACGAAGGGTGCGGCCGGCGGATCGGTCGCGATGGACCTCCGTTTCGTCGAGGAGGCCAAGCCCGGTCGGAACGTCGTCGCCATCCTGCGCGGCTCTGACCCCGCGTTGCGCGGCGAGTATGTGGCCATCGGTGCACATAACGACCATATCCAGAACCAGCGCGTTGTGGAGCACGATTCACTCAAGGCGTACAATATGGTGGCCCGGCCGGAGGGCGCCGACAGCCGCGGTGCAGGAGCGCCGACTGCGGAGCAGTGGGTGATGATCAACCACCTGAAGGATTCGCTGCGTGCCATCTACCCGGCGCGCCAGGATTCCATTTCCAACGGCGCCGACGACGACGGTTCCGGATCGGTCTCGGTACTCGAGATCGCCGAAGCATTCGCCAAGGCCAGCGTCAAGCCGAAGCGTTCGCTGATCTTCGTCTGGCACGCTGGTGAGGAAGCGGGACTCTGGGGCTCGCAATACTTCACCGATCATCCGACCGTGCCACGTGACTCTATCGTGGCGCAGCTGAATATGGATATGGTCGGTCGCGGCGCACCAAGTGATGTGACCGGCGCCGACAAGTCCGGAACCATCCTGCACGGTTCCAGCAACTACCTGCAGCTGGTCGGTTCACGCAGACTCTCCACCGAGCTGGGCGACCTGATGGAGACGGTGAACAAGGAACAGAAGCTGGGCTTCGCGTTCGACTACGCGATGGATGCCGATGCGCATCCGCAGAACATCTATTGCCGCAGCGATCACTACGAATACGCCAGGTACGGGATCCCGATCGTCTTCGCCACGACCGGCGGCCACGCGGATTACCATCAGGTGACCGATGAACCGCAGTACATCCAGTACTCGCATATGGCGAAAGTTGACCAGTTGATCTTCGATGTGGCGGTCAAGGTGGCCAACCTCGACCACCGGGTGGTTGTCGACAAGCCGAAGCCCGACCCGAACGGCCGCTGTCAGCAGTAGTCACCTGACGCACCGCCTCGCCCGCCGCCTGGGAGCCCCGATCGGGACGCTCAGGCGGCGCGGCGTTTACCTTCAGGGCGCGATTCCTCTCTCTGCTGCCCAGGATGGAAACCGATGCCGCTCCATATTGCCCTGCTCGAATCCCGCACGCCCACGGTTGCGGCGGCGGTCGCACTGCGGTGTGCCGCCGTCGATGCGTCGCTCCATCTGGTCGGTCCCCTCGGCTTTGGCGCCGACGAGCCGGCCTTCCGGACCTCCGCGGAGGTGGACTGGGATGCGCTCGACTGGTGGCTGCATCCGGGCTGGCGGGACTTCCGCGACGCGATGACGCGTGACCGCTGCATCTACTTCGCGGCCGATGGGACGCGGGATCCGGGTGAGGCACCCTTCCGCTCCAACAGTGTCCTGGTGTTTGGTGACGAAGCACTCGGACTTCCGGAGCGGATCCGGGACAAGTACCCAGAGCGCGTGTTCCGCCTCCCGCCCACCAAGGGCCGGCGCGCGCCCGATCTGCCATCGGCGGTCGAGGCGACGCTCGCCTTCGCCGCGCAGCACGCCGGGAAGCCGCCTGCAGAGGGAAGATCGGCCGCCAAGGGCCGTCGTTCGAGGAATCGACGCCCGCGATAAGCGCTTGGGGGCGCCACCGGTGGTGATTAGTTTCGTGGGGCTACTCCTTCAGCATTCCGGGGCGCCAGCGGGGCGCCTGATCACTTTGTCACGAGCGGATCCGACATGTTCGAGAAGATCACGGTGGTTGGGGCAGGCAACGTAGGCGCCACAGCGGCCCAGCGGGTCGCCGAAAAGCATCTGGCGAAGACGGTCGTGATGGTCGACGTCGTGGAGGGTATTCCGCAGGGGAAGGCGCTCGACCAGTGGCAATCCGCCCCGGTCGAAGGCTTCAGTGGCCGCGTCCTCGGCAGCAACGACTACGAACTTTCTGCCGGGTCGGAGCTCTTCATCGTGACGGCGGGCATCGCCCGGAAGCCGGGGATGAGCCGTGACGACCTCGTCAAGACCAACGCCGGCATCGTGAAGTCGGTCGGCGAGAACATCAAGCGCGTGGCACCCAACGCCATCGTGATTGTCGTCTCGAATCCGCTCGATGCGATGTGCTACGTGATGCGCGAGGCCACTGGCTTCCCGCGCGAGCGCGTGATCGGGATGGCCGGCGTGCTCGACACGGCACGGTACCGGATGTTCCTGGCCGAGGCGCTGGACGTGTCGGTTGAGGATATCCAGGCGATGGTGCTGGGGGGCCACGGCGACACGATGGTGCCGCTCATCTCCTACACCACGGTCTCCGGCATTCCCATTACCCAGCTGCTCGCGGCCGACAAGCTCGAGGCGATCGTCAATCGTGCGCGCAACGGTGGCGCGGAAATCGTCGCGCACCTGAAGACCGGTTCGGCCTACTACGCCCCGAGTGCGGCAGCCGTGCAGATGGCCGAGGCCATCGTGCTCGACAAGCGGCGGATTCTCCCCTGTTCGGCCTGGCTGCAAGGGGAGTTCGGGCTGACTGACGTCTACTGCGGCGTGCCCTGCCTGCTCGGGCGCAACGGGCTCGAGCGGATCATCGACATCTCGCTCACCGACGCCGAGCGGGCCGCGCTCCACCAATCGGCGGAGGCGGTGCGGTCAATCCAGGCGATCGTCTGAGCGCGCGATGAATCGACTTCAGGCGCTCTGGCAGTCCACCATCGGCAAGAAGATCGCGATGGCCGTCACGGGCCTCGTGCTGGTCCTCTTCCTGCTCTCGCATATGATCTCGAACGTGCTGGTGTTTGCGAATCCCCAGCACCTCGATGACTACGGCGCGTGGCTTCGCTCGTTCGGCCCGCTGCTCTGGGTTGCACGACTCGGCCTGCTCACGGCCGCCGTGATCCACATTCTTGCCGCCTGGCAGCTCACGCAGATGTCGCGAGCCGCGCGCGGGGCCA
>JAZJZU010000004.1:42691-55394 GCA_040389605.1 Gemmatimonadota bacterium | reverse complement strand
CCTACCAGCAGCACGAGCTCCGCGTGTCGAGCTACGCGGCTCGCACGATGCGCTGGGGCGGCGTGCTGCTGCTGGCATTCCTGGTCTTCCATATCGTCAACCTGACGCTCGGCTGGATCCACCCCGATTTCGTCGAAGGGGCGGTCTCGCACAACCTTCAGGCCGGGCTGGCGGTCACGTGGGTGGCCGTGTTCTATGCCGTGGCGATGGTCTTCCTCGGGCTCCATCTCGGGCACGGTGTCTGGTCAGTGTTCCAGACGCTCGGCCTCAATCACCCGGCGTGGAACCGCGCGCGTCGCGTCACGGCCGTGGTGCTGGCTCTGCTGATTGCGGGCGGCCTGCTCTCCATTCCGATTGCCGCGCTGCTGGGGTTCCTCTGATGCATCTTGATGCGAAGATTCCGGGCGGGCCACTCGAAGAGAAGTGGGATCGCCACAAGAAGGACCTGCGACTCGTTTCCCCTGCGAACAAGCGGAAGTTCGACGTCATCATCGTCGGCTCCGGGTTGGCCGGAGCCTCTGCCGCGGCCTCGCTCGCGGAGCTGGGGTACAACGTCTCCTGCTTCTGTTTTCAGGACTCGCCGCGCCGGGCCCACTCGATTGCGGCGCAGGGCGGCATCAACGCGGCGAAGAACTACCAGAACGACGGCGACTCCGCCTGGCGGCTCTTTCACGACACCATCAAGGGCGGCGACTTCCGCGCCCGTGAGGGCAATGTCTATCGCCTCGCACAGGTGTCGGCCAACATCATCGATCAGTGCGTGGCCCAGGGGGTTCCGTTCGCGCGGGAGTATGGCGGACTGCTCGCCAATCGCTCATTTGGTGGCGCGCAGGTCTCGCGGACGTTCTATGCCCGCGGCCAGACCGGGCAGCAACTCCTGATCGGCGCCTACCAGGCGCTCGAGCGGCAGATCGGCAAGGGCACGGTGACGATGTATTCGCGTCACGAGATGCTGGAGCTCGTAGTCGTCAATGGAAGGGCTCGAGGCATTGTCGCGCGCGATCTGGTGACTGGCGACATCGAGTCGTTCGCGGCCCACGCCGTGGTGCTGGGCACCGGCGGGTATGGCAACGCGTTCTATCTCTCGACGAACGCGAAGGGCTGCAATGTCACGGCGGCCTTCCGCGCCTACAAGAAGGGCGCCGGCTTCGCGAATCCCTGCTTCACACAGATCCACCCCACGTGCATCCCGGTCAGCGGTGACTACCAGTCGAAATTGACCCTGATGTCGGAGTCGCTGCGCAACGACGGACGAGTCTGGGTGCCGAAGCAGCCTGGAGACAGCAGGGTACCGTCGCAGATTCCCGAAGCCGAGCGCGACTATTACCTCGAGCGGAAGTACCCGAGCTACGGCAACCTCGCCCCTCGCGACATTGCCTCGCGTGCCGCCAAGGAGGCGTGCGATGCCGGGCTGGGTGTCGGCCCGGGGGGACGAGGGGTCTACCTCGACTTCTCGAGGGCCATCGAACGGCTCGGCGAAGACACCATCCGCGAGCGCTACGGCAATCTCTTCGAGATGTATGAGCGCATCACCGATGAGAACCCCTATCGCACGCCGATGCGGATCTATCCGGCGGTGCACTACACGATGGGCGGGCTCTGGGTCGACTACAACCTGATGAGCAACCTCCCGGGGCTGCACGTCATCGGCGAGGCGAATTTCTCCGATCACGGGGCCAATCGCCTGGGTGCCTCCGCGCTGATGCAGGGTCTTGCCGACGGCTATTTCATCCTGCCCTACACCATCGGCGATTATCTCGCCGGTGCGAAGCTCGAAGCCGTCGACACTTCGCACCAGGCCTTCCGCGAGGCCGAGCTCGAAGCCACGACCCGGCTCGATCGCCTGCTCGGGATCAATGGAAACCGGTCCGTCGACTCGTTTCACAAGGAGCTCGGGCACATCCTGTGGGAGAGGTGCGGGATGGCGCGCAATCGGGCGGGCCTCGAGGAAGCACTCCAGCGGATCCCAGAACTGCGCGCGGAATTCTGGGAGAACGTCAAGGTGCCGGGTGCGGCCGAGACCCTGAACCAGTCGCTCG
The DNA here is from genome assembly GCA_040389605.1 of Gemmatimonadota bacterium. Lineage (GTDB taxonomy): Bacteria > Gemmatimonadota > Gemmatimonadetes > Gemmatimonadales > GWC2-71-9 > Palsa-1233. Next base: position 53,355 of record JAZJZU010000004.1, on the reverse strand, counting down.
AGCGCGCCGGCCGGGTGGCCGACTTCCTCGAGTTCGGCGAGCTGATGTGTGCCGATGCCCTCGTGCGCGAGGAATCCTGCGGCGGTCATTTCCGCACGGAGTACCAGACCGAAGATGGGGAAGCGTTGCGCGACGATGAACATTTCTCGCACGCCGCCGTCTGGGAGTATCAGGGCGCTGGGCAGGCGCCGGTCCGGCACATCGAGCCGCTCTCGTTTGAGTTCGTGAAGCTCGCGACGAGGTCGTACAAGTGAGCGGCGCCTCTCCGCGATTGCGCGATACTGATTCCCCCGCCGCCGCTCATCCTGAGCGCAGCGAAGGAGCGAGTCCCCGATGAGCACTGCACTGAAGCTGACCCTCAAGGTCTGGCGGCAGCCTGGGCCGGACGCCGCCGGGGCCTTCCAGACCTACACGACCACGGCCGACGAGCATATGTCGTTCCTTGAGATGCTCGACGTCGTGAACGAGGAGCTGCTCGCGCGCGGTGAAGAGCCGATCGCGTTCGATCACGACTGCCGCGAGGGGATCTGCGGCAGCTGCGCCCTGATGATCAACGGCTCCCCGCACGGCCCGCGCAAGTCGACCACCGCGTGCCAGCTCCATATGCGGTCCTTCCGCGATGGAGATACCGTCACGATTGAGCCGTGGCGTGCCAGCGCGTTTCCCGTGCTGCGCGACCTTGTGGTCGACCGGACGGCCTTCGACCGGATCATTGCTTCGGGCGGATTCATCTCGGCCCCGACCGGAGCCGCGCAGGATGCCAATGCCATCCCCATTGCGAAGGACGACGCCGATCTGGCGATGGACGCCGCGCAATGCATCGGATGTGGCGCCTGTGTCGCGGCCTGCCCGAACGCCTCGGCGATGCTCTTCACGGCCGCGAAGGTGAGCCATCTCGGGCGCCTGCCCCAGGGTCAGCCCGAGCGCGATCGCCGCGTCCTCGCGATGGTGGAGCAGATGGATGCCGAGGGGTTCGGGAGCTGCACCAACTTTGCGGAATGTCAGGAGGCGTGCCCCAAGGACATTTCGATCGAGAACATCGCCCGCCTGAATCGCGACTGGCTGCGGGCCACCCTGTCAGATCGCGGGGAGAGTTCCGTCGCGGCGGGCACGGGGTGACCTGGCGCCGGGCGCTGTTGACCTGTCTCGCACTGGGCGGTGGGGCGATAACGCTCCCCGCCCAGTCGGGTATCCACGTCCGGCCAATGGCGCAGGCGGTGCTGCTTGCTACGCACGCCGACCCCGTGCCCGGAGGTGGCGGGCTTACCGAACTGCGCGTGGTTCAGCCGATCTTCGCCCTGCACGCGTCGGCGTTGCACAACCGGCTCCTGGGCACCGCGACGTTCGACTTTGAAAGCGTCACGATGCCCGACGGCGAACTGACGCCCGGCGCGTGGGGCGAAGGGTTTGTGGATCGGCGCCACCCGCACACCACCGTTCACGAGCTGAACGTCGCACTGGTGGATCTCCTCGGACATCTCGATGGTCGCGGGCGCCTGAGTGTGGTCGTCGGGAAGGGATTCGTCCCCTTCGGTACTGATGATCCGATGTCGCGCCCGATCAGCCGTTACCCGGTGAACCACCATTTCTCCCAGATCCTTGAACGCGCCATCGCAATTGCACAGTACGACGTCGGAAGGCTGACGCTCGAAGGGGCACTCTTCAACGGTGACGAACCGGAACGCCCGGGCCAATGGCCACTGCTGAAGAAGCCCGACGGGAGCTGGCGCTTTGGCGACTCGTGGAGCGCCCGTGTGACCGTTCGGCCGCTGGCCGGGTTGGAAGTACAGGGTTCGCGCGCGACTGCCCATTCGCCCGAGCATCGTCCGGGCGCTGGTGGCGACGCGGTGAAGACCTCGGCCTCAGTGCGGTGGCAGGACGCACCCGCGTGGGGCGAACGCTACCTGATGGCAGAGTGGGCCAGGACATCGGAACTCGAGGGTTACTTCGTGTTCCATTCGTTCCTCGCCGAAGGGTCGGTTCGGAAGGGCCGGTGGTCCGCAAGCTATCGCTACGAGCTGACTGACCGACCGGAAGAGGAGCGATTGACGGATCCGTTCCGGACCCGTCGGCCGCACTTCGAAAACAGCAATCTCGGGATCGGTCGGTGGTCGCTGCACACGGCGCGACTGGCCGCCGGGATCGCTCCCCGGGAATGGCCAGTGTCGCTGACGGCATTTGCCGAAGGAACACTGGGCCGGGTATCGAAGCGCGACGCCAGCATTTTCGATCCGATCGGGCTGTACGGCACCGATGCGGTGCGACAGCTGAGCATCGGGCTCACAGTCGACTGGCGGATGCACGGCCACCGGATGGGGCGCTATGGCGTCCTCGACGCATCACACGACGCCGAGTCGATGCCCCAGATGAAACATCACTGACGCGGTCCTTGACCGCAGGATTTGCTCAATGCGGTACCGCTCGCTGATTGTTGCCTCCCTCCTCGCCGCTGCCGGATGCGGTACCACCACCGACGCCAACAGCGATGTCACCCTCACGGCAACGGCCGGGAACCTCCAGACCGGAACGGTCAGCCAGGCTCTTGCCGTGCCGCTCACGATCAAGGCGACCGATGCACTGGGTGCCGCACTTCAGGGCATCACCATCGACTGGTCGGTCGCGTCGGGGGGTGGGAGCGTGTCGCCAGCGAGTTCCGTCACGGGACTGAACGGATTGGCCACCACGACGCTGACCCTTGGCAGCGCTGCCGGCCCAAACACGGTGAAGGCGACGCTGCGCGGGAGCAGCAGGAGTGTCGTATTCACCGAGACCGCCCAGATGGCGCTGATCATCAATGCGCTCGCGGGCAACAACCAGAGCGGAACCGCGGGTCAGCCACTGCCGACCCAGCTGCGGGTCCAGGTGCTCGAGAATGGCCAGGCCGCGTCGCCGCCTCGCAACATCCTGTGGACCGTCGGCTCCGGCGGCGGAACACTCGCAGCCGCAACCAGCACGACGGATGCTGCCGGGGTCGCGGGGACGACATTCACCCTCGGCCCCGCCATCGGGGCGCAGTCGGTGGTGGCCACGGTCGAGGGCACCACGGCGAGTGTCACCTTCAACCTCACGGCATTCGCGGCAGGCACCAATCCGGTGCTGGTCGCGACCGTGCCGGTGGCCGCCAACTACGGCCACCACGACACCTTCGTGCGGGATGGGATCGCGTTCGTCCTCGCGTGGAATTCCGGCGTGCTGATCTACGATGTGGGCAACGGGATGCGTGGCGGGTCGCCCACGAACCCGGTCCTGATCTCCTCGCTGGTCACCAACGCGAACGGCGTTCCGGGCGGCGCACAGGTTCACAACGCCTGGTGGTTCCAGAACCCCAACACTGGCGAGAAGAAGTACCTCTTCATCGGGCAGGAGGGGCCGGGTTCGGTCGGCAGCGCGTCCTCCGGCGACATTCATATTGTCGATGTGTCGAATCTTGCTGCGCCCGTCGAGGTGGGATTCGTGCACGTCGCGAATGCAGGCACGCACAACTTCTGGATGGATGAGCAGCGGCAGGTGCTGTATGCGGCCTACTACAACGGCGGCGTGATCGCGGTCGATGTCTCCGGCCCACTGGTGGGCGATATGTCCTCCCGGATCATCGCACAGGCCAAGCCGGGCGGCGCAGGCAACACCTATATCTGGGGCGTGATGCTGGCTAACGGCACGCTCTACGCCACCGATATGCTCAGTGGCTTCTGGGCGCTCGATCCGGTGACCCTGACGACACGCGGCGGCGGTAACAACGTCCCCGATCGCTATGGCTCCGACCAGTGGGTCGTGGGGGCCTGGGCGTACAGCGGGACGTGGGGAGCGCGGAGCGGCGTGCGTGGCAATGCCGTGAAGGTGTGGTCGCTCGGGAGCCCGGGTGGCAACCCGGTACTCGTCGACTCGATCATCGTGCCGAACATCGGTACCGTCAGCGACGTGGCCGTGACGCCCGACGGCAAGGCGCTGGTGATCACGGCCGAGAATGGTTCCGGTGGGGCCGGGTTGTATGTCTACGATCGCGTCGATCCCCGCAGGCCCGTGCTGCGCGGCGCGACGTTCGTCGCCCAGGGCATCCATACCGGCGAAATCGCCGTGATCAACGGCAGGACCTACGTGTTCGCGGCCCGCGATCCGGCGAACCCGGCGCTGCTGATCTTCGATATCACCGGCGTGGTGCCTCGAGGGCACGATACTTCCTGAACTCAGCCGCCACCTCGATCACCCTTCCAGGGATGCTGCCCGATGATTCGTCGCGTCTACCTGCTGGCTTTCGCCGCCGTGACCTGCACGACCCCGCTCGCTGCCCAACAGCTCACCGGCTTCACGCCGGCGCGGTCGGCGCGCGAGGTGGCGCTTGAACAACGCCTGCAAGCCGTGCCCGACACTGCCTCGGCACGGCGCCACGCGCACGTTCTCGCCGGGAGGCCCCACGTGGCCGGAACCCCGGCGCAGAAGGCGACCGCCGATTACGTCCTGCGCCAGATGCGGTCGTGGGGGCTCGATACCTCGCGGGTGACCTACCGGGTCTATCTCCCGTACCACGATTCCACCGTCGTCGAGCGCATCACCCCCACGCGTCTTCGCCTTGACCTCGTTGAGCCGCCGGTACCCGGTGACTCGACGACGCAGCTGCCGACCTGGCCGGCGATGAACGGCAACTCGGGAGCGGGCGACGTGACGGCCGCGCTCGTGTATGTGAACTACGGCCTGCCTACCGACTATGCACGACTGGATTCGCTCGGCGTCTCGGTTCGCGGCAAGGTGGCCATCGTGCGATACGGGCGGTCCTTCCGGGGCATCAAGGCGCGCGAGGCCGAATTGCACGGTGCCAGCGCGCTCCTGATCTACTCCGATCCGTTCGACGATGGCTTTACCCGGGGCGAGGTGTACCCTGCGGGCCCGTACCGGAACGCCCAGGGTGTGCAGCGTGGATCGATCTACAACGGCACGGGCGATCCCACCACACCAGGCTGGGCCTCGACGGCGAACGCCCAGCGCATTGCGGAGGACTCGCTGGACGTGCCGCACATTCCGGTCGTTCCGATCGGCTACGGCAACGCGGAACTCCTGATGCGCGGGATGAGCGGTGCCGCCGTGCCAGATGGCTGGCAGGGAGGGATGAACTTCCCTTACCACGTTGGCGACGGAGGCGTCAGCGCACGGGTGGCGGTCTGGCCGGAGCGCGGGAACCGGGCGTACAAGTCGATCTACGACACCTTCGGGATGATCCGCGGGAGTGAATTTCCTGATGAGTGGGTCATCATCGGTGGGCATCGTGACGGCTGGGGTCCTGGCGCGGCCGACAATGTTTCCGGCACCGTGAGCATTCTCGAGGCGGCGCGCGCGTGGGGCGCGGCGCTGCGGGCGGGTGAGCGTCCACGACGCACGCTGGTCTTCGCAACCTGGGACGCCGAAGAGTGGGGGCTCGTCGGCTCCACGGAGTGGGTTGAGTCCAGGCCGGAGGAACTTCAGGCGAAGGCAGTGGCCTACATCAACCAGGATGTCGCGGCCTCGGGGCGTTCGTTCGGAGCCAGCGGCACCGCCTCCTTGCACGGAGTGTTGCGGGACCTCACGCATACCGTGACCCAGCCGGGCGACACCGGATCCGTGTACCAGAAATGGTCTCGCCCGCGCGCGGGCAGCACTGCGACCGTGCCGTCGCTCGGTGATCTGGGCGGCGGATCAGACTTCACGGGCTTTTACAACCACCTCGGAATTCCCGCCGTTGAGTTCGGATTCGGGGGTGCGGGTGGCGTCTATCACTCGGCCTACGATACCTGGGGGTTCATGGAGCGGTTTGGTGATGTGGGCTATCTGAGTCACGCGGCAGCGGGGAGGCTTTCGGCCGTCCTGCTCGCGCGGCTCGCGAATGCCGACATTCTCCCGTTCGATCACGCCGCGCTCGGCACCTACCTCGCAGGACTGGCCTCGCGAGTCGAACGCAGCAGTGGAGCGACGGGACTCAGTGGAGAGTTCCTCCGGCTCCGGATGGCGGCAACCGGGCTTGCCCAGGCTGCGGGCGAGTTCAACCGGATGCGCGACAGCGTGCTGGCGAGCGGCACGCCATCACCGGACTGGGAGCGGGTGAACGGAACGGTCCGACGGCTGGAGCAGCAACTGACGCGGGCAAGCGGCCTGATGGGCCGGCCGTTTATGCGGAACCTCATCTTCGCGGCGGATCGCGACAACGGATACGCCAATATCGCGCTTCCCGGAGTCAGTGAGGCCCTGCGCGATCACGATCAGGAGCGGGCACGCGGAGAGCTCACGGACCTTCGTCAGCGCATCGAAGCTGCGACCGTGGAGATGCGGATGGCGACGGCGGCGCTGGCTCCGTCGTGAACCGCTAGCGGATCTCGAAGGCGGTCTGCGCCAGGGTGCGCCGGCCGTCATCGCAGGCCATCAGGTACGTGCCGACTTGCCAGAATCCAGGGGCGGATCGTCCGTAGCCACGGGCCGCCCACGCGCTTTCCCAGGTGGCCCCGATATCGAAGCTGAGGGTCATCTGGCCGAGCACCTGGGTCCGATCGCGCAGCACCCGGCAGTTGAGCTGTGCCTTGAGGGGCCGCCCCGGGGGCGTGAACGCCATCGTGACTTCGACGCCGACGTAGCCCGTCGTCGCGGCAGGGAACACTGTGGTCGTTTGGCGGGCACTGATCGGCGGCACTTCATCCGACATTGCGAAAGTCCGAATGGCGCTGACCCGGGCCTGCAGGTCGTGCCAGGGTGGCGCCTCCGCGACCGGGGCGTTGGTCCGCCGGGTGGACGACGCTTCTGCGCCGAGCTTCTTGGGGTCGGTCGTGACCTCGAACCAGTTTCGCCCGATCACCTTGTCGCCGTAGCGGCACTCCACCCGGTAGCGATCCTCCTTCCAGGAGCCGCCTGCCGCAGTTCCCCATCCCTGTACGTGCAGCGACGAAGTCCAACTCGGCTGAACCCGGGCCGTGATGGTCAGTGCGGTAATGACTTGTCCGCCGCGCGAAGTCAGGTTGCACGCGATGGGGATGATGACATTGCGATTTGGCGCTTCGTATTCAAGAGCCACTTCGACATCAATGAAGCGCGTTGTTGACGCGAGGAACTTCGTGGCATAGCTGCGCTGTCCGGCCAGGGGGATGGATTCTCCGGCCTCGAAGAACCGGAGCTGTCCGCTGGTCATACGAATCGACGATTGATTGTTTCCGGAACCACTGACTTCCCGAACAGTGAACGCGACGCCGCCGACCGCGTGATCGCGGGCACGCCAAAGCAGCGACCCCACCAGCGCGGTCCCCCCGATGACGGCTCCGATGCGCAGCCGACGGCGACCGATTGCCGTCGTCGGCAGCCATTTCCGAGAAGACGTTGTCGCGGTGCCCGATGCACTTCGCCGCGGTGGCAGATCTTTTGGCATCGGTCGCGGTGGCGGGGTGGGCATCGAGGGCGGCGCCGTGTGCGTCCGCAGGATCGCCCCCACCTGAACCGCGAGATCCGACGTGTGGCGTTCCAGATCCGGAGTCAGGGCGTCAAGCCAGTGCCGCGTCCGAAGGTGGTACTCCATCGCGCCGTCCGGCATCACATCCTCGATTCGGTACGGGACGATGATGGCCCCTTTCCGGACCGCCGCGTCGACCTCATTGATTACGTGCGGCGAGCGGTTTGCATTCGCCGAGAACACGACCACCAGGACACGGCTTCCCGAAATCCCCTCCATGATTGCCTGTGCCCAGATGGCTCCCGGTTCGATGTCGCGCGGCGCGATCCAGCATCGGATCCCGGCGTCCTCCAATGCGTGGAGAACCGCGAGTGCCGCCTGTTGGTCATTGCTGGAATACGAGATGAAGACGTCGTGCGCCATCAGTCCAGCTGTGAAAGGGGATCGCAGATAATGCCGCGAAGGGGCCGCTCCGGCAACTGGGACTTGCGGGCGATGCCGGGTGGAGCGATATCCGGGCATACTCCGTATGTCGACCCCTTCGCTGAGTGCGCCACCACGCCCCCGATGCGCTTTCCGGGTTGCGGTCGCAGGCCATCGCCCTGACCGCCTGCCGGAGGCACACGAGGAGGCGCTGGAAGCCCACATCGTGAAGGCGCTGGACGCAATCCAGGCCGAGGTCGCGCTGCAGTCCAGGCGCCCTGAGGCGGGTTACCAGACCGCGAAGCCGGACCTGGTGGTGATGTCGGCCCTCGCCGCAGGCGCGGACCAGATTGGGGCTCGTGCTGCACTTCGCGCGCGAGGGTGGCGGCTCCACGCGATCCTCCCCTTCGACCGGGAGGAATATCTCAAGGACTTCGAAGGGGACGGGTTCGCCCGAGCGGAATTCAACCGGCTGCTGGGCCGCGCCGGCGACGCGGTCACCGTGCTCGATGGTAGAGCTTCGGTGCCACCAGATGGGCTTCGAGGCTTCGATGCGTACGCACCCCTGAACCAGGTGTTGCTGGACCAATGTGACGTGCTGATTGTCGTCTGGGATGGGGGGCCGGCCCGAGGTGTTGGCGGCACGAGTGACCTGGTGCGTTCGGCGCGCCTGTCCGATGTCCCCCTGCTACACCTCGATCCCCATCATCCGAAGCGCATCGTCCTCGAGACCCGGCCCGCGACGATCGACGGCACCGACTGGGTGACGTCGCTCCGGCGGCAGGTGGCGCTGCTGGTTGCCCCGCCAGCCGCCGCCTGGGGGCACGGAGACGAAGTCGATTTGCGGGAAGCCTACTTTGCAGAGCGCGTGCACACGCATCGCCGGGCAACGCTCTTCGATCTTGCGGCCGCGATCTTCCACCGACGCGCTGGAGAAGGGGGGACCGCCGCGCGAATCGTCACCACCCTCCGTCGGATGTTCCCGTCTCGCGTGGTCGGGCACCCGGCGGTGGACGCCGCGCGGGAATGGGAGCGACAGTGGGCGGGGATGCCCTCGTCGATGCGAGAGGATTCCGTCGCGCGCTTCGCGGAACATTTCGGCTGGGCCGATGCCTTGGCCGCCCAGTATGCCGCCGCCTTCCGGGCGGCATATTCGCGCGTGTTCGCACTTGCGTGGCTGGCGGTCGTGGCTGCGTTCGTTGGAAATGCAGCCGAACGGTGGGGTGGCGAAGCGGTCCGCAGTACGGGTGTCAGTCTGGTCCACTCTCTCGCGATGGAGACTGAGGCGCTCATCCTGCTGGTGGTGTTCCTGAATGTCTATGTTGGCCGGCGCCGACGGCTGCACGAACGATGGATCGAATATCGCGCCCTCGCCGAGCAGCTCCGCCATCTGGGGGTGCTCTGGGCCCTCGGTCGGACGATCCCAACCATTCGCCTCCCTCCGCTGACCCTCGCCGGGGATCCGCGGGGCTCGTGGGTCAACTGGTATCTCCGCGGCGTTGCACGCGAGGCCGGAGTCGTGCGCGCCAGTTTCGATGCCGACTATCTCCTGGCGGCGCGCCGACTGCTCAGGGACGGCGAGATCGGACGTCAGCAACACTTTCACGAAGGCGCACGGGATCGGGGGCGCGCCGTCGTGCGGCCGCTGGAACGCACCGCAACGGTCCTCTTCCTCCTTGCCCTGCTCCTGGCGCTCGGGAATCTGGCTCAGCTTCCAGAACGGATGCTCGCCTGGACCACCTCGGACTCGGCCCTGATCGCAGCGTTCCTCGGGCTGCTCGGCGTGGGACTCCCTGCGCTTGCGTCGGCCATCCACGGCTTTCTGGGTACCAGCGACCTCGAGAGCATCGCCATCCGCTCGGCTGGCATTGCCCCCCGACTGAATGAACTGCGCTGGCGGCTGGACACCCTGGCGGAGCTCGACAGCTCCACGATCAGCGCCATTGGGCTGGAGGCAGCGCGGTTGATGGAAGGGGAACTCGGGAGCTGGCGGGCGGTCACCGCAGCCCGGCGGCTGACAGCCGTCTGAGCGCTGAGGCGCGGACCTTGCACCTGTTGCCGGGGTCTGTCGGACCGTCTCCCCGTTCGTGACCCGAGGCTCTGCGATGGCCCTGCTCGAAACCTTCACGGCAATTCTCAAGAAGGCCAAGGAACTCCAGGCCTCCGACGTCCATATTTCGGCTGGCGCGCCCTTCCGGATGCGGGTTCGCGGCGAAGTCGTGGCCGTGGCGGGGCTCCCCCCCCTGACCCCGACCGATACCGTCGCGATAGCCGGCGAAATCCTCGTGAACGCCCGGAAGGCCACCGCGGAGAACGTCGCGGGCCTATTGCGAGATCTCAAGGATCTCGACTGTTCATATTCTGTACAGGGCGTCGGCCGCTTCCGGGTCAACATCTGCTCGCAGCGCGGGTCGCTCTCGGTGGTTCTCCGCAGCATTGCCGATGTACTCCCGACCTTCGAGAGCCTTGGTCTGCCCCCGATCCTCAGCCAGATCGCGATGGAGGAGCGCGGCCTCGTGCTGCTCACCGGCACCACCGGCAGCGGGAAATCCTCGACGCTGGCGGCGATGGTCGCCTACGTGAATCAGCAGCGGGCCGGTAAGATCGTGACCATCGAGGACCCGATCGAGTTCCTGCACAAGGACGGGCGCTGCAATGTCATCCAGCGCGAGATCGGCACGGATACGGAGAGCTTCGAGGCCGCCCTCAGGGCGGCCCTCCGACAGGATCCCGACATCATCCTCGTGGGCGAGATGCGCGACCGAGCCACGATCGACATCGCGCTCAAGGCCGCCGAGACAGGGCATATGGTGTTCAGTACGGTACACACCACCGATGCGCAGCG
>JAZJZU010000004.1:34172-42681 GCA_040389605.1 Gemmatimonadota bacterium | reverse complement strand
CTCGTGTCAGTCTTCGATCCGTCAGAGCAGACGGGCGCACGGCTCCGGCTGGCCGAATCGCTCAAGGCCGTCATCTCGCAACGGTTGCTGCCGCGTGCAGACGGGCAGGGACGCGTGGTGGCAGTGGAAGTGATGCGGAACACACCGACCGTGGCCGAGTGTGTGGCGAACCCCGACAAGACGGTCGAGATTCGGGATCACGTGGCCTCGGGGCGCACGCAGTACGGAATGCAGACCTTCGACCAGCACCTCACGGAACTCTACTCCAAGCAGATGATCACCCTCGAAGTCGCGAAGTCTGCCGCAACCTCTCCCGCCGACTTCGAGCGCAACCTCCAGTTCCAGTGACCCCGCTCAGAGCCGCGGGAGGGTGACTCCCCGCTGCTTCTGGTACTTGCCCTTCTTGTCGGCGTAGCTGGTCTCGCAGACATCGTCATCGTCCGCCTCGAAAAAGAGCACCTGGCAGATCCCCGCATTGGCGTAGATCCGCGCCGGGAGGGGAGTCGTGTTGGTGATCTCGAGGGTGACGTGGCCCTCCCACTCCGGTTCGAACGGCGTGACGTTCGTGATGATGCCGCAGCGCGCGTAGGTCGACTTCCCGACGCAGATCGTGAGCACGTTCCGCGGAATCCGGAAGTACTCCACCGAGCGAGCCAGGGCGAAGGAGTTTGGCGGCACGACGCAGACCTCTCCCTGCCACTCCACAAAGCTCTTGTCGTCAAAATGCTTCGGATCTACCACGGCGGAGAGCACGTTCGTGAAAATCCGGAACTCGTCGGCGACACGCATATCGTAGCCGTACGACGAGACGCCATAGGAGATCCCGCCCGACCGGACCTGCTGGTCGGTAAAGGGCTCAATCATCCCGTGCTCGAGTGCCATACGACGGATCCAGCGGTCGGACTTGATCGACATGCGGTGCCTGCCTTGGGGCTGGGAGGAGGAGCGAGGGGCTGACGGGTTGGCGGGGGGAATATATGGGACCACCCCGGGTTCGGAGAACTGCTCGGCTCAGTTGAAATACCCCCCCGGAGCCGGTAGGTTTAGGTACGGTTGTGAAAGTTTTCACGAGGCGGAGTTCCGCATGCTTCAACCGTACGTCCCCATCGCGCTGCTATTTCTCTTTGTCGTGGCGAATGCCGTCCTGATCCTCGTGGTTTCGGGGCTCCTCTCGGCGCACCGTCCGACGGCCGTGAAGCTGGCTGCCTACGAGTCCGGGATGCCGGTCATCGGCGACGCGCGGGAGCGGTTTTCCGTCAAGTTCTACCTGGTCGCGATGCTGTTCATCGTGTTCGATGTCGAAACCATCTTCATGATCCCGTGGGCAGTCGCCTTCCAGCAACTCCGGGGCATGGCCGGCGTGCTCTTCCTCGAAATGCTGACTTTTGTCGTCATCCTCGCGGTGGGCTACGTCTATATCTGGAAGCGAGGAGCGCTGCAATGGGACTGATGGTGCCGCCGGGGCCGGGGGAGCCGCAGGAGCCGGTCTACGACACGGTCTCGCCCAACTGGGTGACCACGCGGCTCGATTTCCTGGCCAACTGGTCTCGCGCAAACTCGCTCTGGCCGATGCCCTTCGGGACCGCGTGCTGCGCCATTGAATTCATGGCCACCGCGGCATCACGCTTCGACATCGCCCGCTTCGGGATGGAGCGGATGAGTTTCTCGCCGCGGCAGGCCGACGTGCTGATCTGTGCGGGTCGGCTTCCGTTCAAGCTCGCGCCCGTGATCCGTCGCGTGTGGGACCAGATGCCGCAGCCGAAGTGGGCCATTTCGATGGGCGCCTGCGCCTCCTCGGGCGGCATCTTCGACACCTACTCGATGGTGCAGGGAATCGACACGATCATTCCGGTCGACGTCTATGTGCCCGGCTGTCCACCGCGGCCCGAGGGGCTGCTCTACGGCATTATGCTGCTCCAGAAGAAGATCCGGGGCGAGTCGCTGGCCGACCCGACGCTCCGTGTGGAGCATCTTGTGGGACCGGACGGGCTCTTCCGCCGCCCCGAGGACATCGATGAGATCTCGGAGCCGTTCGGCAATTCCGTGCACCAGACGAGATCGGCGTGAGTGACGCCGGCACCGCCGCCGAAGGGGCGTCGGCAAGTGTCGCGGCACTCCGGGAGAAGTTCCCGGACGGCGTGGTCCGCACCCGGCTGGTCAATGGCCAGCAGGTGGTCCACCTCGCGCCGGCCAGGGCCAAGGCGATGCTGGCCTGGTTGCAGCAGGATCCCGCCCAGCGTTTTGACTACCTGACCGACATCACCTGCGTCGAATATCGCGATCCCGAGCTTGAACTCGAGGTGGTCTATCAGCTCCGTTCGCTCGACCGGCGCGTCGACCTCCGGGTGAAGATCGGCCTCAGCCCCGACGGTCCGCTCGAGGTCCAGACGGTCACTGACCTCTGGAACGGCGCCGAGTGGCTCGAACGAGAAGCGTGGGACATGTTCGGTGTGGTCTTTCACGGACACGGCGACCTCCGCCGGATCCTGATGTGGGAGACCTATGCCGAGGGGCACCCGCTGCGGAAGTCGTTTCCCCTGCGCGGTCACTGGTCGCGAGCCGAGCAGACCCGTCAGGCGCTCGATGCCAATCCCGAGGCGCATTACTCGCTCGAAGAGCTGTCGATCGCAGACGCCTACCGCGAACTGCCGAAGGACATCCAGGAGCGGCTGGCGAAGAGCGGGCGAGGGCCACTCCCGTGACGCCACGTACCATCGAAATGCAGCTGTCGACCCCCACGCTCGATGCATCGGGTCAGGTGCGCGCCGTGCCGCTCGGGATCGCACGGCGACCGAGTGAATCGGTGCACGACGACTTTGGTGCCGACCATATGCTGGTCAACATCGGGCCACAGCATCCCGCGACGCACGGTGTCCTGCGGCTGGTGGTCGAACTGGAGGGCGAGACGGTCAAGCGGGTGATCCCGCATATCGGCTACCTCCACTCCGGCTTTGAAAAACTTGGCGAGTACCGGCATTACAACCAGATCATCCCGCTCACCGACCGGACCGACTACCTCGCCCCGATGGCCAACAACGTTGCGTTTGCTCTTGCGGCCGAGGCACTGCTCGGTATTGAAGTGACGGAGCGGTGCCGCTTGTTACGGGTCATCGCTTTCGAGATGAGCCGGATCATCTCGCACCTGGTGTGGGCAGGAACCACCGGGATCGACCTCGGCGCGTTCACGCCGTTCCTCTGGATGTTCGAGCAGCGCGAGCGGATCTACAACCTTCAGGAATCCTGGACGGGTGCACGCCTGACGACCTCCGTCGCGCGGGTGGGCGGGATGATGGCCGACACGCCCGAGGGGTGGGAAGAGGGCCTTCGCGATTTCACCCGGACCTTCCCGAAGGTGCTGCAGGAAGTCGACACGATGTTCACGCGCAACGCCATCTGGTGTGGCCGGACCCAGGGCGTGGGCGCGATGTCGGCCGAGGAGGCCATCAACTACTCGCTGTCGGGGCCGATGCTGCGCGCGAGCGGTGTGGCGTACGATGTCCGGAAGGATCGCCCCTACCTCGGCTACGACGAGTTCGATTTCGATGTCCCGATCGGCGAGCACGGTGACATCTACGATCGCTACCGTGTTCGTCTCGAGGAGATGTTCCAGTCGGTGCGCATCCTCGAACAGGCGCTCGACCGGCTGCGGCCCGGCCCGATCAATGTGGCGGATCCTCGCGTGATCCTCCCGCCGAAGTCCAAGGCGATGAGCGATATGGAAGCGATGATCTTCCACTTCAAGCAGGTGATGGAGGGTGTGAAGCCCCCGGCTGGCGAGGTGTACTACGGCGTCGAGAACCCCAAGGGCGAACTGGGCTATTACCTGGTGTCCGACGGAACCGCCAAGCCGGTGCGCTGGCGCATCCGGCCACCCTCGTTCCTGAACCTTGCCGCGCTGCCCAAGCTCTGCGAAGGGGCGCTGCTCTCCGATGTGATTGCCATCAACGCGAGCGTCGATATCGTGATGGGAGAGATTGACCGGTGACCGTCCACGAGACCGAATCGCACGAACCCGTGTTTGTGGGTGAGACGCTCGCCCGTCTGGAGGCGCTCGCGCCCCGGTATCCCACCCGGATGGCCTTGCTCCTGCCCGCCCTCTGGATGGTCCAGGAAGCCCGCGGCTGGGTGTCCGACGGGGCCATTCACGAAGTGGCTGCGCTGCTCGAATTGACCCCGGCGTACGTGCGGGGTGTGATCACGTTCTATACGATGTATCACACCCATCCGGTTGGTCGGCACTTCATCCAGGTGTGCACCACCTCGCCCTGCAACCTGTGCGGAGCGGAAGATGTCGCTCGCGCGTTGCTGGAGCACACGGGGTGCGGCGAACTTGGCACTACGTCTCCCGATGGACGCTTCACCGTGATGGAGGTGGAGTGTCTCGGTGCGTGCGGCTTCGCGACGCCGCTGATCATCGACGATGACTTCATTGAGGGTGTCACTGCGGCCGGCGTCCCGGCCGTGCTGGCGCGGTATACCTGATGGGATATCCCCACCCGATCCATTCCTCCGAGACGCCGGTCCTTTCCACCCATTTCGGGGTGCACGAGGCGCGGACGTATGCGGGCTGGGTAGCGCGGGGCGGCTATGAGGCGCTGCGAAAGGCCCTCACGATGACGCCCGAGCAGATTGTCGACGAGGTCAAGGCCTCCGGCCTCCGTGGCCGCGGCGGGGCCGGCTTCCCGACCGGGCTCAAGTGGTCGTTCATGCCCAAGGACGACGGCAAGCCACACTATCTCTGCTGCAACGCCGACGAATCGGAGCCCGGCACGTTCAAGGATCGCGAGATCCTGCGCTGGACGCCGCACGCGCTGATCGAGGGCTGCGCCATCGGCGCCCTCGCGATCCGCGCCGAAGTTTCCTACATCTACATCCGCGGCGAATACACCGAGCCCTATCACATCCTCCAGGCCGCCGTGGACGAGGCGTACGCCGCGGGGGCGCTGGGTCCCAACGCATTGGGATCGGGCAAGCGGCTCGAAGTGTTCGTGCATCGTGGCGCGGGAGCCTACATCTGCGGCGAAGAAACCGCGCTGATGAATTCGCTCGAGGGTCGCCGCGGCAATCCGCGGATCAAGCCCCCGTTTCCGGCAGTGTCGGGACTCTTCGGGCAGCCGACGACCATCAACAACGTCGAGACGCTCGCCGCCGTCCCGCATATCCTGAATCGTGGCGCAGCGTGGTACGCCGGGCTCTGTCTCGGCAATCCCAAGAGCACCGGGACAAAGCTCATCTCGGTCTGCGGACACGTGCAGCGGCCGGGCACCTATGAGATCACGATGGGACTCCCGATGCGGGAGCTGATCTACGACGCGTGTGGCGGGATGCTGCCTGGCCGGACGCTCAAGGCGGTGATTCCGGGCGGTTCGTCCGTGCCGATCATGACGCCTGCCGAAGTCGATGCCTGTGTCACCGATTACGAAGGGATCGCGGCCCAGGGCTCGCTGCTCGGCTCGGGTGGAATGATCGTGATGGACGACAGCACCGACATTGTCTACCAGATCATGCGGCTGGCGCGGTTTTACGCTCACGAGAGCTGTGCCCAGTGCACCAACTGTCGCGAAGGTACCGGCTGGACCACGCGCATCCTCGAGCGCATCGTGCGGGGGGAAGGGAAGGCCTCCGACCTCGACCTGCTGATGGATCTCGCGGAGAATATGACCGGCAAGACGATCTGCGTGCTGAGTGATTCCTGCGCTACGCCCGTGGTCAGTGGCATCCAGAAGTTCCGCGCCGATTTCGAGGCGTATCTCTCCGGCGCGCGTGCGCCGGCGCTGGTGGGGGTCTGACGCCGTGTCGACTGAACTGCTGACGGTCACGATCGATGGCGTTCCGGTCCAGGTGGCCAAGGGGACGCCGATGATCGAGGCGGCCAAGATGGCCGGGATCATCGTGCCCCACTATTGCTACCATCCTTCGCTGCCGTCGCCCGCCGTCTGTCGGATGTGCCTGGTGCAGGTCGAGAAGATGCCGAAGCTCGTGCCGGCCTGCGTGACACCGGTTGCCGATGGGCAGGTGATTCACGTGCACTCCCCGGAGGCCATTAAGGCGCGTGAAGGCGTGCTCGAGTTCCTCCTGATCAACCATCCGCTCGACTGCCCGATCTGCGATCAGGCGGGCGAGTGCGAGCTGCAGGATTTCGTCTTCCAGGGTGGGCGGGCCAACAGCCGGTACACCGAACCAAAGCGCTACAATCCCGTTGAGGATTTCGGGCCCGACATCTTGTACGTGGCCAATCGCTGCATCCTCTGCACGCGGTGCGTCCGCTTCATGGAGAACGTGGCAGAGCAGCCCGTCCTGAATGTCTCCGAGCGCGGGGATCGCGCGTTCATCGGCATCGACGAGAGCCAGCGCCTCGACCATCCGTGGGCCGGCAACGTCGTTGACCTCTGCCCGGTCGGCTCGCTCATCTCCAAGGATTTTCTCCACAAGGCCCGCGCCTGGGATCTCGATGGCACCGCGTCGGTCTGCACCGGCTGTACCCAGGGCTGCAATATCACCATCGACACGCGCGACGACATCGTGGTGCGCCTCCGGCCGCGCCCGAATCTCGAGGTCAATCGCCATTTCATCTGCGATACGGGTCGGGCCGATTATCGGTGGATGAATCGTGGCGACCGGGCCGAAGCGCCCCTGATCCGCGAGGGCGCAACGCTGCGCGCCACCGGCTGGGATGCGGCAGTGGCTCGACTCTCGGCCCTGGTGCGCGACGTAACGGGCCCGGTGGTGCTGCTCAGCGGCGGTCGGGCCTCGTGCGAGGCGCTGGGCTGGACCGCACGGCTGCTCGGTGAGAAGCAACTGACTGCCGCGATGCAGGTGCCGCTCGGGAGCGAGGAGCCGATCGGGAGCATCCCGGATCTTGCGCTGCGTGCCGAGCGGTCGGCCAACCTCGAGGGCGCGCGGATGCTGGGGCTCGCGGGTGACTGGGATGCCGCCGTAAGGGCCGCAGGGGCGGCTGGGCTGGTGGTGGTGCTCGATGTGCATCTCAGCGACGCCGACGCGGTCACAGTGGCCGGCGCACAGCTGCTCGTGCAGCTCACCACCGTGGCCGACCCGAGGCTCACCAACGCCGAGCTGATCCTGCCCATCACGAGTGTGGTGGAGTCGCAGGGTGTGCTGGTGAACCGTGATCGTCGTGCGCAGCGGGTGTTGCCGGCCAGGCCGGCACCCGGGATGGCACGCGCGGCGTGGTGGGTAGCGGCCGAAGCGTGGGCTGCGAGCGCGCCTGGCCGGGAGGCTCCCGCCACGGCATCGCAGGCGTTCCAGGCGCTCGAGGCCTTCGGCGGGCTGTCGCACACCGACCTGGGCTTCAGCGGCCGCACGGTCGGAAGCTCGCCGGCCGGAGTCGCGCGATGACGCCGGAGACACGCGGCTTCCTGCTGCTGACGGTGATCAAGCTGGTCGTGATCTTCACCGTCCTGCTGGTCGGCGTGGCCCTCCTCACCCTGATGGAACGGAAGCTCGCCGGCTGGATGCAGAATCGCCCCGGCCCGAATCGCGTTGGCCCCGGCGGGATTCTCCAGCCCGTTGCCGACGGCATCAAGAACTTCATCAAGGAAGAGACCCGTCCCTCGGCCGCAAACGGACTGATCTTCACCCTCGCGCCGGCGCTCTCCTTCATCCCCGCCGTGATGCTGATTGCGGTGATACCGCTCGCGGCACCGATGCAGGTGGACTTCGACTGGACGCTGCCACTGATCGGGCACGCCGTGTATCACGGCAAGATGGCGATGTCCATTGCCGACCTGCCGATGGGGTTCCTCTTCATCCTCGCCCTCTCATCGCTGGGCGTCTACGGCGTGGCGCTGGCGGGCTGGGCTTCGAACAGCAAGTACTCGCTGCTGGGCGGCCTCCGCGCGAGTGCCCAGATGGTATCCTATGAAGTGGCGATGGGGCTTTCCCTGATCCCGGTGCTGCTCATCACCGGCAATGTGTCGTTCAGCGAGATCATTGCGCGCCAGCAGGCCGGACTGTGGTTCATCGGGCCGCTGTTCATCTCGTTCTTCGTCTTCCTGATTTCGGGCTTTGCCGAGACGAACCGGCTCCCATTCGACCTTCCCGAGGCTGAATCGGAACTGGTGGCCGGCTATCACTCCGAATACAGCGCGATGAAGTTCTCGCTCTTCATGATCGGAGAGTACTCCCACATCGTGACCATTGCCGCGATGGTTGCAACGTTGTTCTTCGGCGGCTGGGACATTCCCTTCACGCACTGGGACGAGGGTGGTGGTGCGCTCCAGGCGGTGGCCACGTTCTGCGCGTTCTTCGTGAAGATGTTCTTCTGGATCTTCTTCGTGATGTGGATCCGCTGGACCCTGCCACGGTTTCGCTACGATCAGCTGATGACGCTGGGCTGGAAGATTCTCCTGCCGATGGCGCTGGCGTACATCATGGTGACGGCTGGTGCGATCCAGGGTCTGGCCGCGGCGGGCATCACCACGGCGCGCCCGATGGCCTTCGCCCTCACCGGGGTGAATCTCGTGCTCGGGTGGGTGCTCTTCTGGGTTCT
>JAZJZU010000004.1:22215-34162 GCA_040389605.1 Gemmatimonadota bacterium | reverse complement strand
GTCGGCCGGCGCCCGGCGGTACCGGCGGCTCCAATGGAGGGAGTGACCTGATGGCCATCGGCGTCAAGGTAATGCGGCGACCCGAGCGTGAGGTGTCGTACATTCGCGCCACGCTGAAGGGGATGGCCCTGACCTTCAAGCATATGTTCCAGCCCCGGGTGACGATGCAGTACCCCGAGGTGCGCAGCACTGATGAGTGGCGTCTCGCCACGCGCTGGCGCGGGACGCACCGGATGATGACCGACGCGCAGGGGCGGTCGAAATGCGTGGCGTGCGGACTCTGCCCCCAGATCTGCCCGGCCAACTGCATCAAGCTGGTTCCCGGGGAGGATGAAGCCGGCAACCGCTATCCGCTGATCTACGAGATCGACGAATTCCGCTGCGTCTTCTGTGGCTACTGCCAGGAAGTGTGCCCGGAGGAGGCGATCCACGTGGGCGTCCACTACGAGAACGCCGAATACTCGCGCGATCGCTTCGTGTACGACCTTGAACGGCTCTCGGCCCAGACGCATCCGGTCTCGACGCTCTGGGACCCTGCCGATCCGCGAGGCGAGTGACGTGAATCTCGTCACTGTCACCTGGTGGCTCTTTGCGGTGTGGGCCGTGGTGTCGGCGCTGCTCTGCGTCACGCGGCGCAACCCGATCGCCTCGGTACTCTGGCTGGTGTCCTGCATGTTCGCGCTCGCGGCCATCTATGTGCTGCTGCAGGCCGAGTTCATTGCTGCCGTCCAGGTGATTGTGTACGCCGGGGCAGTGATGGTCCTCTTCCTGTTCGTCATCATGCTGCTCAACATCGGCGGCGAACCGATGAGCCGGCGCTGGCCGATCTGGCTGACCGGGGCAGGGCTGAGCGCGGTGATGGGCGCCGAACTGGTGGCGCTTCGCGGGTACACCTCCACCCGCCTGGCGAGTGAGCTTTCTACGCTGCCCGGGACCGCCGATCCGACCCTGGTCTTTCCCGAGGGGGCCGCGGCGCACGCCGCGACGGCAGCGAAGGGCGTCGTCGGGGGCATCGCCGAGCCGCTCTTCACCAGTTACCTCATTCCGTTCGAAATCACTTCCGTGCTCCTGCTGGCGGCCGTCATTGGGGCCGTCGTCCTCGCAAAGAAGAAACTCTGATGCTCCTCGGCCCTTCGCTGGTGCTGTCGGCAGTGCTCTTCGTGATCGGCGTCGCAGGCGTCCTGGTCCGGCGCAATGCCATCGTGCTGTTCATGTGCGTCGAGCTGATGCTCAATGCCGTGAATATCACCTTCGTCGCGCTGTCGCAATTGCACGGATACAGTGGACAGATCATGGTGTTCTTCGTGATGACCGTCGCGGCGGCCGAAGCGGCCGTGGGACTGGCGATCATCCTCGCGGTCTTCCGGCACACGCAGTCGGTGGACCTCACGCAGCTCAACCTCCTCAAGGGCTGAGGCGTGATTCCGTTCGTCTGGCTGGCCGTGCTCTTTCCGCTCCTCGGCGCCCTCGTGAACGGCTACCTTGCCGCACGGGGCTCGCACGCCAAGCGGCTCGTGTCGGTCGTCGGCGTCGGCAGCCTCGTGGCGGCGCTGGCGGTCACGGTGGCGGTGTTCCTGGAACTCCGCCAGGGCCCGGAAGAATCGGTCCGGGTGATGCTGTGGCACTGGATGCCGATCACGCAGCGCCTCAACATTGATCTTGCCTTTCAGGTCGACCATCTCTCCGTGCTGATGGCCCTGGTGATCACGGGCATCGGATCGCTGATCCATCTCTTCTCCGTCGGCTATATGCACGACGACCCGGGATACGCCCGGTATTTCGCGTACCTGAACCTGTTTGTGGCGTTCATGCTCGTGCTGGTGCTCGGGGCGTCGCTCCCGGTGAGCTTCATCGGCTGGGAAGGGGTCGGGCTCTGTTCCTATCTCCTGATCGGGTTCTGGTTCGAGGTCGATGCGAACTCCGACGCAGGGAAGAAGGCGTTCCTCGCAAACCGGGTCGGTGATTTCGGCGTGCTGATGGCGATGTTCCTCCTCTGGTGGTACCTCGGCACCCTCGAATACGCGCAGATCGCACAGCGCGCACCGGCCCTGTTCGCCCTGGGCGGCGGGACTGTGACGCTCATCACGATGCTGATCTTTCTGGGCTGCACCGGCAAGTCGGCACAGATTCCCCTGTTCGTCTGGCTCCCCGATGCAATGGCAGGCCCGACCCCGGTCTCGGCGCTGATCCACGCCGCCACGATGGTCACCGCTGGCGTGTTCCTCGTGGTCCGCACGGGCGTCCTCTTTGCCCTTGCACCGGCCACGCTCCAGCTGATCGCGGTCATCGGCGCCCTCACGGCGTTCTTCGCCGCGACCATCGGTCTCAAGCAGAACGACATCAAGAAGGTCCTGGCATACTCCACCGTGTCCCAGCTGGGATACATGTTCCTCGGGGTCGGGACGGGTGCGTTCTCCAGCGGAATCTTCCACCTGGTCACGCACGCCTTCTTCAAGGCATTGCTCTTCCTGGGCGCCGGCAGCGTCATTCACGCGATGCACGGTGCGCTGCACCACGCGCACAGCGCCCGCGATGCACAGGATATGCGGAATATGGGAGGCCTGCGGCGGGCGATGCCGTGGACCTTTGCGCTGATGGCCATCGCCACGCTCGCGATCGCCGGCATTCCGCCGTTTGCCGGCTTCTGGTCGAAGGACGAGATCCTCACGATGGCATTCGTCCGCGGCCAGACCAGCACGGTGTACCTCGTCTGCTGGCTGCTCGGGCTCGCGGCCGCCCTGATGACAGCGTATTACATGGCTCGCCTGGTTGCGATGACCTTCCTTGGTGAGTTCCGGGGCGGCAGCGATGTGGAGTCGGGATTGCACGAGGCACCGTGGATCATGACCGGTCCGCTGCTGGTCCTCGGCGTGCTCTCGGCCTTCGGTGGCTGGCTCAACCTTCCGGAGTTCGTGGGTGGACACGAGACCATACATCGCTGGCTCGAGCCCATCACGGCGCCTGCCGACGCGCTGCTCCCCGTGCTCGCTCCCCCGCACGGGAGCACAGAAATGCTGCTCATCGTCGGCGCCATTGCGATCGGCGTCATCGGGCTGCTGCTGGGTCTCAGGATGACCCTGACCCCGGCGCCCCTGACTCCCGAACTGGCGCCTCCGGAGCGGGGCCTCGCCCGGCTGCTGCTTGAGAAATACCGCATTGATGAGCTCTATCAGCGCGTCATCATCGGGCCACTCGTCTGGATCTCCCGCCGCGTCCTGGCCGATGGTGTCGATCAGCTGCTGATCGACCGCATCGGGGTTGGTGGCACGGCGCGCGTCGCGCAGGGGCTCGGGTGGCTGGGCTCGCGATTGCAGAATGGTCAGGTGGCTCTCTATGTCACGATGTTTGCCGTCGGCGCCGTAATCATCCTTCAAGTCCTGGCGCGGTGACGCGATGATCCAGTTCCTCGCCTCGATCGGCTACGAGCAGTGGATCATCCACGTGCTCCTGCTGCTGCCGCTGCTCGCGATCCCGCTGATCCTGATCTTCCCCGTGCGCGCTGCCCGGTGGATCGCCCTCAGCGTGGCGCTGATCGAACTGGTGCTCGGGCTGGGGCTCTGGTGGGCCTTCGATCCGGCCAATCCGGGGATGCAGTTCGTGACCGACGCGGCCTGGCTGCCCCAATTCGGGATCGGGTACCGGGTGGGAATCGACGGCATTTCGGTGCTGATGGTCCTGCTGTCGGTCGTGATGATGCCGCTGGTGGTCTGGGGAAGCTGGCGCGCAATCGACCAGAAGCAGCGGGGCTTCTACGCCCTGCTCCTGGCGCTCAAGACCGGGATGCTCGGGGTGTTCGTCTCGACCGACCTGTTCCTCTTCTACACGTTCTGGGAACTGCTTCTGATCCCGATGTACTTCCTGATCGGCATCTGGGGGAGCAGCAACCGCCTCTACGCCGCGACCAAGTTCGTCGTCTACACCTTCGTGGGCTCGCTGCTGATGCTGGTGGCGATCGTCTGGATGGTCTGGACGGTCGGGCGGGCCACGGGCACGTATTCGTTCGCGTACCAGAACCTGCTCGAGCACGCCGAAGTGATGGCGCCCTGGGGTGGCTGGCTGTTCGTGGCGTTTGCGCTCGCGTTCGCCGTCAAGGTGCCGCTCTTCCCGTTCCACACCTGGCTGCCGGACGCGCATACCGAGGCGCCAACGGCCGGCTCGATTGACCTGGCCGTGATCCTGCTGAAAATGGGGACCTACGGCTTCCTCCGGTTCGCGATTCCGTTTTTCCCCGCCTTCGCACTTTCGCGGACCACGGGACTGGTCGTGGCGTCACTCGCCGTGATCGGGATCGTCTATGCGGCGCTCGTGGCGATGGTGCAGCCGGACCTGAAGCGACTGGTCGCGTATTCGTCCGTGAGTCACCTGGGCTTCGTGATGCTGGGGATCTGGGGCAGTACGGTTGAGAGCGTGCAGGGTGCCATTCTGGTGATGGTGTCGCACGGCCTCTCCACGGGCGCGCTGTTCTTCATCATCGGAATGCTCTACGAGCGACGACACACGCGAAAGATCGCCGACTTCGGTGGGCTGGCTCGCGTGGCGCCGCTGATGGCCACGGCGTTCACGATCACCGCGTTCTCGTCCATCGGCCTGCCCGGTCTCAACGGCTTCATCGGCGAATTCCTGGTGCTGATCGGATCCTTCGGCCGGTACCCCTGGCTGGTGGCCGCCGCTGCGACCGTGGTGGTGTTCTCCGCGGCGTATCTGCTCTGGGCCACCCAGCGCGTTTTCTTCAATCGATTCACGAATCCGCTCAATGAAGGCATCGGCGACCTCAATGTCCGTGAGATCGCGGTGATGACGCCGCTGATTCTTGCAATGCTCTGGATTGGTCTCTACCCGGCGCCGCTGCTGCGCCGCACCGAGGCCGCGGCACGTCGGTATATCGAACTGATCGAGCCCCATCTCCCGGCGGCCTCACTGCCGGGCATCACGACTTCGGGGATGAAGCCATGATGCCGATCGATATGACCACCCCCGGTGGTGTCACGCTCGCCCTGCTCCCCGAACTCGTGCTGACCGGGTGGGCGCTCGTCATCCTCCTCGTGGTCAGCTGGCGGCATCGCACGGCCGCGGATTCCCGGTTTGTTGGCGCACTGTCGCTCGTGGGCTATGTCCTCGCGGTCGTGGCAACCGGGTGGCTCGCCTGGCGCGGCGCGCGCGCCGACGGGTTGCCCGAGATGATTGCCCTCGATGGGTTCCGTTTTGCGAGCGACGCGCTGCTCCTCTGGATCGGCGGTGCGGTCGCGGTGATCTCGCTGCGCTGGCTTGAACGCCAGGGAATCCTGGCGCCGGAATACTACGTCCTGCTGATGCTCGCGACGGTCGGAATGATGCTGCTGGCAGGGGCCGCCGACCTGATCACCGTCTTCCTCGGCCTCGAGGTGATGTCGATCTCGGTGTACGTCCTCGCGGGCTACGATCGCACCAGGCGGTCGTCGGCCGAGGCCGCGTTGAAGTACTTCCTGCTGGGCGCCTTCGCCTCCGGCTTCCTGCTCTATGGAATTGCACTGACCTATGGTGCCACGGGCACCTTCAATTTCGCACTGATCGGCGCACAGCTCGCCGCGACCCAGCCGACGCTGATGGCGAAGTTCGGGATGGGGCTCCTGCTGATCGGATTCGGCTTCAAGGTCGCGGCGGTGCCGTTCCACGCCTGGGCACCCGATGTGTATGAGGGCTCGCCGACGCCAGTGACGGCGTTCATGGCCAGCGGCGTCAAGGCGGCAGCGTTTCTGGCACTGGCGCGCCTGCTCGCCGAAGCATTCCCGGCGTATGTACTGCTCTGGCGGCCGATTCTCGCGGTGATGGCAGTGGCCACGATCCTGATTGGCAACCTGACGGCACTCGCGCAGACCTCGATGAAGCGGATGCTGGCATACAGCGCCGTCGCGCACGCGGGGTATCTCCTGCTCGCGCTGTGGGCCCACAGTGACGAGGGGACCGCCGCCGTGCTGGTCTACCTGCTTGCCTATTCCATCACGACAGTTGCCGCCTTCGGCATCCTCGCCTCGATCGAGCGCGCTGGCGCACGCACCGTGCTGCTCACCGACCTCGAAGGACTCTTCTCGGTCCGTCCGTTTGCATCGCTCGGGCTGGCCGTCTGTATGCTGTCGTTGCTCGGTTTCCCGGGCACCTTCGGGTTCATCGGGAAGTGGTACCTGATCTCGGCCGCACTGGGGCAGGGTGAGGCATTCCTCCCCGTGATGATGATGATCGGGAGCGGAATCTCCATCGGGTATTATCTCCCGGTGATCCTGGCGATGACGCTGAAGCCGACCCGGACTCGCTCTGCGCACCAGACCATTCGCTTCCCGCGCCCCGCGAAGATCGCGATGGCCATCTGCGTGGCTGCGATCCTCGTGTTCGGGATCTGGCCGCGAATTCCGCTGAGCTTCGCGACGCAGGAGGCGGTCCACCTGCGCCAGACCGTGGCGCCGACCGGGCCGCGCTGAAGGACATCCCTGACGTGAACATTCCCAAGTCGATCTTTCGCCAATACGACATCCGGGGTGTCGTTGGCGCCGAACTCACGCCGGATTTCGCGAAGGCCCTCGGCCGCGCGATCGGCACGGCGGCGCGCCATCGCCTTGGTCGACCCGCCGTACTGGCCGTCGGGCGCGACAACCGGCCGAGCGGGGAGGGACTCGCTGCTGCACTTCGAAGTGGCGTGCTCGCGACGGGATGCTCGGTGATCGATGTGGGAATGCTGCCGACGCCGGCACTCTATTTCGCGATCAGCGTCCTGGGCACCGACGGCGGAATCCAGGTGACCGGGTCGCACAATCCGTCCGAGTTCAATGGCTTCAAGACCGTACTCGACGGCGACGCGATGCACGGTGACGAGATTATCGCCCTCTGGGAGGCGATGTTCACCGAGCAGTACCTCGAGGGAAATGGCCACGAGTCCAGCGACGGATCGATTCTGGCGCGCTACCGGCAAGCGATTGTCGAGCGCCACCGGCTGTCCCGTCCGGTCCGCGTGGTCGTGGATTGCGGCAACGGCGTGGCCTCGCTTGTTGCGATCGAGACGCTCCAGTCGCTCGGTGCCGAGGTCGTTCCGCTCTTCGCGGAAAGCGACGGCACGTTTCCCAACCACCACCCTGATCCTACCGTGCTCGAGAATCTCGTCGATCTCCAGGAAGCCGTACGGGTGCACGGGGCCGAACTGGGGATCGCCTTTGACGGCGATGGCGACCGGGTTGGTGCGGTCGACGAGGAGGGCAGGCCGATCTGGGGCGATCAGTTGCTGGTGTTGTTTGGTCGCGATGCCGTGCGCCGCTTCGGGCCCGGCATCCCAGTGATTTTCGATGTGAAGTGCTCTGACCTGCTCCCTGAGGCGCTCCAGGCCGCGGGCGCACGCCCACTGATGTGGAAGACCGGCCACTCCCTCATCAAGGCCAAGATGAAGGAGGAGCACTCCCCGCTTGCAGGAGAAATGAGTGGACACATCTTCTTTGGCGGCGACTGGTTCGGCTTCGACGACGCCCTGTTTGCTGCGGCACGACTGCTCGAGGTCGTCGCCGCCGGACCAGGCGGACTCGCGACGCTGCTCGCCGATCTTCCGGAGACGTTTGCGACGCCTGAATTGCGGGTCGAGTGCCCCGATGCCACCAAGTTCGCGATCGTGCGAGCGGCCGCCGAGCACTTTCGCACCCGGTACCCGGTGAACGAAATCGACGGGGTCCGGATCAGCTATCCCGACGGGTGGGGGCTGATTCGCGCTTCCAACACGCAGGCCATTCTGGTACTGCGCTTCGAAGGGACTTCTCCGGCCGCGCGTGACGCCCACCAGGCTGAAGTGATGACCTGGCTGGCGGAGCGCGGCGTGGTGACCTGATCTCGTGACCACGCGATCACGACGGTTGCTCGGCAGCATCGCGCTCGTGGTCGCACTGCTGTACATCGGACGCTGGAGCGTGGCCTTCCTCTCCGAACGATGGTGGGCGGCCACCATCAGTGGCCCGGCTGCCGGGCTCGTGGTGCGGTGGAGGCTCCTCGGCGTCGCACTCGACATTGCGGCGATCACGGTCGCCTCGTGCTGGTTCTCCCTCCAGGCGCTCCTGGTCGCCCGCACGGTCGCCACAGTTTCCGTCAGTCGCCAGCTCGGAAACCTCCAGCTCCGGGAGGCGGTGCCGACCCGGTTCCTCTGGATGGCCGGGGTCGGCACCGGAGTCCTGCTCGGCCTCATCACCGGAGCCGGCGCTCGCAACTGGAGGGCGCCGGTCGCGCTCGCGGCGCAGGGACTCCGCTACGGCGTGGTCGATCCGCTTCTCGGTGAGGATGTCGGACTCTACGTGGCGCAGCTGCCGGTGTGGGACCTCGCGTTCAACTTCGCAATCACGCTGGTCCTGCTCGGCATTGTCGTGACCGTGATGCTGTATGTCGGGATCGGAGGCATCAAGCGCGAAGTGCGCGGCCTGCAGATTCACCCCGACGCACGACGGCATCTCGGCTGGCTGCTCGCCGTGCTCGCACTGGTCATCGCGTCGGGTTATCTCATCGAGCCCTACCACCTCGCGGCGGGCACCGATACCTCGATCGGTGCGCTGGCGTTTGTCACGAGGGTCCGCGCGGCACAGATCATGGCCGGCGTTGCCGTTGGGGTGAGCCTGCTGTCGATCGCGTGGCTGCGCAGGGGGCGCCACTCGCTGCTGGTGGGCAGCTGGGGCGCGCTGCTGCTCGGGGCGCTGCTCGAGCAGCTCGTGATTCCCTCGCTGGCGGCCGAATCGGCCCCGCCGGCGGTCGGGGTAGCGGAAATTCGACGATTCGAATCGATCGCCTGGGGAATTCACGAGGCGCCCGGCGCACCGGTCACCGACACCATTCCCGCTCCGACTGCGATCTGGGATGAATCGATCCTCTCGCACTGGTTCGCTGCTGGCGGCGATCGATACCTCGGGGCGGCACCGGGGACGCTGCCCACCCCATCCGGGCCCGTCGCAGGGTGGCTCGTGGCGACCACACCGGCCGAAGACGGGCACCGCGTGAATCTCGTGGGGGTAGTGGAGGGGATCGTCACGAACGATGGCCAGCCGTTTCGGGTGCGTGCCGGCGGGGCGGCAGACACGGTCTCTCCCATCCTTTCCGTGGCTGACCCTCGGCTTCGGCCCGGTGCCGAGGGCTGGCGACCGACCCTGACCGGCGTGGCACCAGGCGGCCTGCTGCGTCGATTCTCACTCGCGTGGGCGCGGCAATCCTGGGGAATCGTCCCGGCGAGCAGTGCGAGGGCCGTCGACTGGCACCTCGATCCCACGGAGCGCGCTGCCGCGGTCCTACCGATGGCCAGCTGGTCGGCCGCGACGCCCGCAGCGATCGACGGGCGGCTCGTGTGGGTGGTGCAGGGGACCCTGAGCCTCCGGTCGGCGCCGCTCTCACCTCGAGAGTTGTGGCGCGGTCAGGAAGTCTCGGGACTGGTTCCTGGATTCGTCGCGGCGATGGACGCTGTTTCGGGTGCGATGACCATCTACCTCGATCCCGGGGCCGATTCCCTCGCCGTCAGCTGGAGCCGGTACGCCGAGGGAACCGTGCGCCCCGCTGCTGAGATGCCCCCAGGGCTGAGCGAGGCGCTGCCATATCCCCCCGCCTGGTTCGCGGCACAGCTGATGGTGCTCGAGGGCCCGGCTTGGGCCCTTGGGCGGCGTCCAGGGCGTTCGGCGGCCGACGGGCCACCGGAATTCCCGCTCGTCGGGTGGCAGAGCCCGAGGGAGGCGAGCAGGGTCGCAGTGTTCGAGGATCCCGCGCGCCGTGTGGTCTCTGCCATTGTCTCGGCGGCGCGCACGAACGGGGTTCCCAGGCTCCGGGTCGAACGCATCGATCGGAGCGCGATCCCGAACGGCAGGGAGCTGGAACGCGACTGGGATCGTGATCCCCAGCTGGCGCATCTCCGCGATTCCGTCCACGCCGCCGGCGACACCCTCCACGTTCCCGCTGTGCGCTGGCGCACGGGAGCGGGCGATCTGGTGGCCTGGCAGCCTGTCTTCGCCGAACCCGCGAAGGGGCGTCCCGCGCTCCTGGGGGTGGGCGGTGCCGTGGGCGAGCGGGTGGCCTCGGCGAGGACACCGTCCGATCTGTGGACCGCGTTGCTCCTGCGGCCGGGGAGCGACAGCAGTGCCGGTTCGCAAGACGCCGGAAGGCTCGACGCGGCGCTGGAATGGCTCCACCGTGCCGATTCCGCGCTCGCCCGCCACGATCTCACGGCGTTCGGGCGAGCGTATGAGGAACTGCGCAAGGTGCTGGAGCGACCCCCGCGTTAGTGGCAATGGTCTTTGCGTCGCACTATTTTTGACGGCTGTCTCTTGATCCTTACGTCGAGGTATGCGTGAACTTGCACGAATATCAGGCCCGCGACCTGCTGAAGGTGGCTGGCATTCCAATGTTTGATGGTGACGTCGCCAGCACCCCGACCGAGGCCGAGGCGATTGCGCGCCGGCTCGGCGGCACGGTGGTCGTCAAGGCGCAGGTCCACGTCGGCGGCCGCGGCAAGGCGGGCGGGGTCAAGCTGGCACGGAACCCGGCCGAGGCGCTGGAGTGTGCCTCCCAGATCCTCGGGATGAGCATCAAGGGGCTGGTGGTCAACAAGGTCCTCGTGGTGCCGGCGGCTGACATCGCCACCGAGAGCTACGTCGGGCTCATCCTCGACCGCGCGTCACAGAAGCCGGTCTTCATGGTGTCCGACGCGGGTGGCGTCGACATCGAGGAAGTCGCCGCAAAGACTCCCGAAAAGATCACCCGGCTCGCGATCGACCCGCGCGACGGCCTGCTGCCGCATCAGGCGCTCAAGCTCGCGCTGGCGCTCTACCGCGACTGGGCCCACGTGAAGGCCGCCAGCAAGATCCTGACGCAGCTCTACAAGGTCTTCATGGCGAACGGCTGCGCCCTCGCCGAGATCAATCCGCTGGTGACCACGCCCGACGGCAAGGTCCTGGCGCTCGACGCCAAGATCATCATCGACGACAACGAACTCGATCGTCGCCCTGACCTCGCAGTGTTGCGCGACGAGTCGGCCGAGGAGCCGAGCGAAGTCGCGGCACGCCGGGCCAACCTCACGTTCATCAAGCTCGATGGTGATGTGGGCTGCGTCGTGAATGGGGCCGGACTGGCGATGGCCACGATGGACCTGGTGAAGTACCACGGCGGGGAGCCAGCGAACTTCCTCGATATCGGCGGCTCGTCGAATCCGGAGAAGGTCGTCAATGCCCTCAAGATCATCACGGCCGACCCGGCAGTGAAGGTGATCCTGTTCAACATCTTCGGCGGGATCACCCGGACCGACGACGTCGCGAACGGGATCGTGGCCGCGACCAAGCAGTTCAAGGTCGGCGTGCCGATCGTGATCCGGCTCACCGGCACCAATGAGGTCGAAGCGTTCCGCATCCTCGAGAGCGTGGGGATGTCGGCGATGAACGATATGGATGCGGCTGTCGCGAAGGCCGTCGAACTTGCCAAGGGGGCCGCGTGAGCATCTGGATCAACAAGGACACGCGTCTGGTGGTGCAGGGCATCACCGGTCGTGAAGGGTCATTCCACGCCCGGCAGATGATCGAATACGGCACCAACGTGGTGGCGGGTGTGACGCCCGGAAAGGGCGGTCAGACGTTCGAGGGCAAGGTTCCCGTCTTCCATACGGTCGCCGAGGCCGTGGCCGAGACCAGGGCCAACTGCTCGGTGATCTACGTGCCACCCGCGATGGCAGCCGGCGCGATTCAGGAAGCGGCCGATGCGGGCATCGAACTCGTGGTCTGCATCACGGAAGGCGTCCCCGTGCTCGATATGACGTTCGTGATGCCGTACCTGGCCGATCGAAAGGTGCGCCTCATCGGGCCGAACTGTCCCGGCCTGATCACGCCGGGCGAAGCGAAGGTCGGGATCATTCCTGGCTCGATCTGCACGCCGGGTCCGATCGGACTCGTTTCGCGCTCGGGCACGCTGACCTACGAAGTCGTACATC
>JAZJZU010000004.1:20357-22205 GCA_040389605.1 Gemmatimonadota bacterium | reverse complement strand
GTCGGCATTGGTGGCGATCCGATCGTCGGCACGAATTTCATCGACGTGATTGCCGCCTTCAACGCCGACCCGGCCACCGAGGCGATCGTGATGCTCGGCGAGATCGGCGGCACGGCCGAGCAGGAAGCGGCGGAGTACATCCGTGAGCACGTCAGGAAGCCGGTCTGCGGCTTCGTGGCAGGCCAGACGGCGCCCAAGGGACGCCGGATGGGTCACGCGGGCGCCATCATCTCCGGCTCCTCGGGAACCGCCGAAGAGAAGTTCCAGGCGTTCGAGGCCGCCAAGATCGGCATCATGCGCCGGCCGGCCGATGTGGTGGCACTGCTCAAGGCCAAGCTGAAGTAGCTGCAACTCGACCATACCAGCGCGGCCACGGGCCGCGAGGAGTCCAGAGGATGGCAGGACGGATGACGTTTGCGATGGTGAAGCCGGATGCCGTGAGTACGGGCAAGGGTGGGGCGATCCTGGCGCACATCGAGCGGGAGGGCTTCACGGTCCGGGCGATGCGGATGGTCCGGCTCACCCGGACCGAGGCCGAGGCCTTCTATGCCGTCCATCGCGAACGCCCCTTCTACGGGGAGCTGGTGGAATTCATGAGTTCCGGCCCCGTGGTGGCCCTGGCCCTCGAGGCCCCGGATGCCGTGCAGGCCTGGCGGACCGCCATCGGTGCGACCGACCCGGCCGAGGCCGAGCCGGGCACGGTCCGGAAGCTCTTTGCGGAGTCGAAGGGCCGGAATGCCGTCCACGGCTCCGACAGCGACGAAAACGCCGCGCGAGAGATCGCTTTCTTCTTTCCAGAGCGTGAGTTAGCCCTCCTCGGAGCGGCTTGACCAAGGCCGGGCGGGGCCACTAGCTTTGAGGGCTATGCTCCGCGTGGACGTTCGACAGCTCAAGGGGGGCCCGGTTTCGACCGACGGGCAGTTGGCCCCCACGGACAGTGCCTTTGACGGCCTGGACGTGGCTCTTGTCGGTCCCGTGGTGGTAGAGGGCTCGCTGCAGGCGACCGCCGAGGGAGGGTACCTCTGGCGGGGCCGGCTCGAGGCGGAGGTGGCGGGGGAATGCCGCCGTTGTCTCAACCCGGTGACCCAGCAGATCGATGAGGAGATCGAGGTGCTCTTCTCGTCGGATCCGGAATTCGAGGATGACCCGAGTGTGTACCCGCTTCCGGCGCACGCCGACGTGATCGACATCACGACGGCCGTTCGGGAGGAGCTTGCCCTGCGCGTGTCGGCGTTTCCATTGTGCCGGCCCGACTGCAAGGGATTCTGTGCCGTCTGCGGCGCGGACTTGAACGCTGGCCCGTGCCGCTGCACGACCGCCAGCTCGACCAACTGAGGGACCGATGGCCGTACCGAAGCGAAAGATGTCCAAGTCACGCAAGCGCCTCCGTCGCGGGCACGACACCGCGAAGGGGATCCCGGCGCAGGCCTGTGCGCGGTGCAGTGCGCCTCGCCTGCCGCACCGGGTGTGCCCGTCCTGCGGCTACTACGCGGGAAAGAAGCGGCTCGAGGTCGAGGACAACTAAGTCGTGATCCGCGTCGCGCTCGACGCGATGGGCGGCGATCACGCGCCGGCCGCCGAAATCGATGGTGCGGCGCTCGCCTTGCGTGAGCTGCCGTCCGATTTCACGCTGACGCTTGTCGGTCAACCTGCCGTCATCGAGGAACACCTCGCGCGGCATCCCGACATCGACCGCACCCGACTGGTGATTGCCCCGGCCTCCGAAGTGATCGGGATGGCCGAGAAACCGTTGTCGGCCGTGCGCCGCAAGCAGGATTCCTCGCTGGTCGTGGGCCTCGGCCTGCACCGCGCCGGTCAGGTCGATGCGTTCGTCTCCGCTGGCAACAC
>JAZJZU010000004.1:0-20281 GCA_040389605.1 Gemmatimonadota bacterium | reverse complement strand
GGCGTCGACCGGGCCACGGTGGCGTCGCTCTTCCCGGCCGCCGAAGGCCCTGTGCTCGTGCTCGATGCTGGCGCGAACGTCGACTGCTCCGTCAAGGAACTGGTCAACTTCGCCTATCTCGGCTCCATCTACATGCGCGACGTGATCGGCCGCGAGAATCCCAAGGTGGGATTGCTCAACGTCGGTGAAGAAGACGAGAAGGGCAACGCACTCGTGCGCGAGACCCACCGCGTGCTCCAGGGACATCCGCGACTCAACTACGTCGGGAACATCGAGGGTCGCGACATTGCCGTCCCGCATCCGCGGCACGGTCGCATCGACGTCGTGGTGTGCGACGGCTTTGTCGGGAATATCGTCCTCAAGTTCTACGAATCGATGGGGCGGCTGGTCGCGTCGTTGCTGCACAGGGAAAGTCCGGGGCTGCTTGAATCCGACGCGATGAAGCCGTTGATGCGCTTCCTCGATTACTCTCAGTATGGCGGCGGGCCACTGCTCGGCGTGCGAGGGGTTCCGATCATCTGTCACGGCTCTTCGACGGCCAACGCCATCAAGAATGCCATCAAGAAGGCGGTGGAATCGGTGCGAGGTGAATTGAGCGAACATATCGCGGCGGAATTCGCGCTGCGTGACGAGAAGCCGGTCGCCTCGTGATCACCAGGCCGATCGCGTACTTCGCGGGCATCGGCTCCGCGACGCCCGAGCGGATTCTCACCAATGCGGATCTGGAACGCACGGTCGAGACGTCGGACGAGTGGATTGTCGAGCGCACCGGCATCCGCGAGCGTCGCATTGCCGCCCCGGGTGAGACCCTCACGAGCTATACGCTGGTGGCAGCACGCCGCGCGATGGAGCAGGCGGGCGTCTCCGCGAGCGACCTCGATGGCATCGTCTTCGCCACGGTGACTCCCGATCGTCGGCTGCCGTCGGCCGCCTGCGATCTGCAGGCCGCGCTCGGGGCCAAGAACGCCTGGGCCTTCGACGCCGTGGCCGCCTGCCCGGGCTGGATCTATGCCCTGACCGTGGCCGAAGGACTGATGGCCACCGGCAACGGCGACACGATCCTGGTCGTGGGCGCCGAAAAGCTTTCCAGCATCGTCGACCCCACGGACCGCAGCACCGTGATCCTCTTTGGCGATGGCGCCGGCGCCGCGATCCTCAAGCGGGCAACCGACCAGCGCGGAATGATCGCGACCTACCTCGGTGCCGATGGTGACCTGGCGTCGCTGCTGTACATCCCGGGTGGCGGCTCGAGCGAGCCCCTCGACGAAAACGTGCTCCGCGACAAGCGGCACCTGATGAAGATGGCGGGGCGCGAAGTGTTCAAGGCCGCCGTGCTCGCGATGAGCCGCTCGACCGATGAAGCCATCCGGCGCGCCGGCCTTGAGCCCGGCGACATCGACCTGCTGGTGCCTCACCAGGCCAACCAGCGGATCATCGAGGCCACGGCCAAGCACGCGGGCATTCCGATGGAGAAGGTGTTCGTCAACGTCGACCGCTACGGCAATACGTCGTCGGCGAGCATTCCGCTCGCGCTCGTGCAGGCGCAGGAAGAGGGCCGCCTGAA
Source organism: Gemmatimonadota bacterium (assembly GCA_040389605.1). GTDB lineage: Bacteria > Gemmatimonadota > Gemmatimonadetes > Gemmatimonadales > GWC2-71-9 > Palsa-1233. Next base: position 18,717 of record JAZJZU010000004.1, on the reverse strand, counting down.
GCCTGGAATGATCGTGATGCTGGTCTCGTTCGGGGCCGGTTTCGCCTGGGGCAGTGTGGTGCTCCGTTGGTGACCGTTCTGCTGTTCCCGGGACAAGGGGCGCAGAAGGTCGGGATGGCGAAGGATCTGGCCGAACGCTTCCCCGAAGCTCGTGCCACCCTTGGGCGGATCGATGAGGCGCTCGAGACGCCGCTGACTTCGCTGATGTGGGAGGGGCCCGAGGAATCGCTGACGCTGACCCACAACGCCCAGCCGGCGATTCTCGGCCATTCTGCCGCACTGCTCGCGGTCCTGAAGGGCCACCTGGGCGACGTAGTCGCCGCCGCGGGCCATTCGCTGGGAGAGTACAGCGCGTATGTGGCCGCCGGTGCCCTCGATGCCGCCGATGCCGCGTTGCTGGTCCGTCGCCGCGGCGAGCTGATGTACCACGCCGGGTCTGCACGCCCGGGAGCGATGGCCGCGGTGCTCGGACTGGGAACCTCCGAGGTCGAGGCCGCCTGCGCCGGGGCAACGGCCTCCGGCGAGGGGATCGTGGTCGCTGCCAACCTGAACGCCCCCGATCAGACTGTGATTTCCGGCGACCCGGCTGGCGTCGAGCGGGCAGGGGAGCTCTGCAAGTCGGCCGGGGCGAAGCGCGTCCTGCCACTGAAGGTCAGCGGGGCGTTCCACTCGCCGTTGATGGAACCCGCAGTGGCCGGGTTGCGCGAGGCACTTGGTGTCGCGCCCTTTGGCCAGCCCGCCTTTCCCGTGGTCGCGAACGCCACCGCGGAGTTCTGTGACAATCGCGATGACGCCGTGAGGTTGCTCGCCGAGCAGCTGACGGCGCCAGTGCGCTGGGTCGCGTCGATGCAGCGGCTTGCCGCGGCACATCCGGACGCGCAGTGGCTCGAAATCGGCCCCGGATCGGTGCTGACCGGCCTGCTCAAGCGAATCGTGCCCGAGGCGAGTTGCACGTCGCTCGCCACCGCCGCGGACGCCGAGAAGTGGCTCGCGCGATGAGTGTCACCGTCGATCTTTCTGGCCGCACTGCGTTTGTCACGGGGAGCACCCGCGGGATTGGTCGTGCCATTGCCACAACGCTGCACGCCGCCGGGGCACGGGTCGCGATCGTCGGACGGGCCCAGGAGACTGCCGAATCCGTCGCCGCCGACCTGGGCGAGGGCGCCCTCGGTTTCTCGTGTGACGTGACGAATCCTGACACGCTCCGCGCGGCCATCGCCGCGGCCGAGGCCGCCCTGGGCCCCATCGACATCCTCGTCAACAACGCCGGCCTCACCCGGGACAACCTGCTCATTCGACTGAGCCAGGCCGACTGGGACGCCGTCATCGCCGCCAACCTGACCGGGGCCTTCGTGGCCACCCAGGCCGTCATCAAGGGAATGATGAAGCGGCGGAGCGGACGGATCATCAATATTACGAGTATCGTCGGCGTCACTGGCAACGCGGGGCAGGCCAATTATGCCGCCAGCAAGGCCGGCCTGATCGGGTTCACGAAATCGATTGCCAAGGAGTACGCCGGGCGCGGGATTCTGGCCAACTGCATCGCCCCGGGCTTCATCGAGACCGATATGACGGGTGCCTTGCCCGAGGCGACGAGGACCGCGTTATTGGAGTCAATCCCGCTGCAGCGTCTCGGCGCTCCGGGGGATATCGCAGGCGCCGTGCTCTTCCTGGCCTCGGACCTGGGCGGGTATGTCACCGGGCAGGTGCTGGTGGTCGACGGCGGAATGATTGGTTGAGCGGGTCATCACTTCACACCACGGCAACAGAGGCATCAGATGAGTGACGTAGCGGAGAAGGTCAAGGACATCATCGTCGAGGAACTCGGCGTCGAGCGCGAGAAGCTCACTCCTGAGGCCTCGTTCATGGAGGACCTCGGCGCAGACTCCCTCGACACGGTCGAGCTCGTGATGGCCTTCGAGAAGGAATTCGACATCGACATCCCGGACGAAGAGGCGGAGAAGCTTCGCACCGTTGGCGATGCCCTGAATTATCTCAACGAGAAGCTCGGGAAGTAGCTGGTGCGCCGCGTCGTCGTAACCGGACTCGGCCTGGTGACCCCGGTGGGGCTCACTGTGGAGGAGTCGTGGGCGAACCTGCTCGCCGGGGTCTCCGGCGCGGCCCGCATTACCAAGTTCGACCCCGAGCGGTTCTCGGTGCAGTTCGCGTGTGAGGTGAAGGGTTTCGATCCTTCCCCGTACATCGATCGCAAGGAAGCCCGCCGGTACGACCTCTTCGCCCAGTACGGCCTCGCGGCGGCGCACCAGGCGATGACGCAGGCCGGGTTGGCCAACGGCGAGGTGTCAGACCCCAAGCGTGCTGGCGCGATCATTGGTGCCGGCATCGGCGGGATGCAGACGTACCAGGACAACTGCGAAGCCTTCTTCGCGAAGGGGCCGGATCGCGTCTCGCCGTTCTTCGTGCCGATGTTCATTCCGGACATTGCCGCGGGACTCACCTCCATCCGGTACAATCTCCGCGGGCCCAATTTCGCCACCGTGTCCGCGTGCGCATCGGGAGCGCACGCTATCGGCACGTCGTGGCAGATGATTCGTGGCGGGATCGCGGACGTGATGCTCACGGGTGGTTGCGAGGCTGCGATCACCGGACTCACCGTTGCAGCGTTCGCCAATATGAAGGCGCTCTCCTCGCGCAACGATGATCCGACCCGCGCGTCTCGACCGTTCGATCGCGGCCGCGACGGATTTGTCCTGGCCGATGGTGCCGGCATGCTGGTGCTCGAGGAGTACGAGCACGCGAAGGCCCGGGGCGTCCCGATTCTCGGCGAAATCATCGGCTATGCCGCGAGCGGTGATGCCTACCATATCACCTCGCCTCCGGAAGACGGGCACGGCGCGATGCAGGCGATGATCGACTGCCTCGAGAGCGGAGGCATTGCTCTCGACGAAGTCGATTACATCAACGCGCACGGGACGTCCACGCCGCAGGGCGACATCGCCGAGACCAACGCGGTGAAGGCCGTGTTCGGGGATCAGGCGCGCAAGCTGATGTTCGCCTCGACCAAGTCGATGACGGGCCACGCCCTCGGGGCGGCCGGGGCCATCGAAGCCATCGTGTCGCTGCTGGTCGCCAGCCGGGGTGAGATTCCACCCACCATCAACAACGACGATCCCGATCCGCTGTGTGACCTGGATTGCGTCCCGAACGTGAAGCGGACCAGGCCCGTGCGCGTGGCCCTGTCGAATTCCTTCGGCTTCGGCGGGCACAACGCGACGCTCGCCGTGCGGGCGGGGTGACCCGCCTCCCGGAGGGCACATCCCAGACTCCGACCCTCCCCGGCGCGCATCGCCCAGGGAGGGTCGCTCGTTTCCGCCCCCTTCACGTCGCATTGCTGGTCGCCGTCGTTGCGACGGCTCTGGCCGTGGCGATACAGCGCCTGACCAGGCGTACTACTGACACCGCCGCGCGAATGCAGGTGCTGCAGCAGGCAGTTCCAACGGCCAACGCGCTCGAAACGGCCATCAATCGCCGGATGGCGCTGCTGCACGGGGTGGCCGCCTTCCTGGCCGTGAACTGGGGCCGACCGACCCTCGAAGCGGACTTCACTGATTTCGGAACGCGCATTCTCAGCGGCGTGCCGGGCGTGCGGACGGTGCAGTACCTCGTCGACGGTCGAATCCGCCAGACGGTTCCGATGGCCGGGAACGAGGCCGCAGTGGGCCGCGACCTCCTCAAGGATTCTCGCCCGGAAGTGGCAAGCGACCTGCGCAAGGCGATGTCGTCGGAGGGGGTGGCGCTCTCGGGACCGATCGCCCTGTTCCAGGGGGGCGATGGACTGATCGGCCGGCTCGCCTTTCGAGACCGCTCCGGCAAGCTGCTCGGCGTGGCGGCGATGGTACTCGACGTCGAACCGCTGCTCCGGGAAGCCGGGCTCGACTCGACCAATGCTCTCTGGTTCACCCTCCGCGGGGCGAAGGGAGAGGTCATTGCGGGTCGTGGCCTTGCGGACTCCAGCGCCGGTCCGGTACGAACTCCGGTGCACCTCCCCGACCGCGCGTGGGTGCTCGAAGCCACGCCTGCCGGGGGATGGCACGCGCTGAAGCCCGATGTGATCCTCCCCTACAGCGTTCGAGTCGGGTTGGTGATCGCCCTGCTCGCACTGACGGGGTTCCTGGCTCGCAGCCGCCAACTCGCGCGGAAACAGGCCGCCGAAGCCGAAGTGCGACGGGCGGCCGAAGAGAAGTTTTCCCGGCTCTTTGCGTTGATTCCGGATGGCGTCGCACTCACGCGAAAGACCGACGGTCGCATCATCGAGATCAACGATGTACTGGTGGCGATGACCGGGATGTCGCGTGAGGAACTCGTCGGAAAAACCAGCCTCGAGACGGGCCTCTGGAGCACTCCTGAGGGAAGGGAGCGAATGCTCGAGGCGCTGAACGAGGAAGGTGCGATCATTGAATTCGCGTTCGCCCTTCCGAGGCGCAACGGCGAGCCACGGGAGTGTCGACTCTCCGCGCGATCCGTGCGATTCGACGGGATCGACTGCCTGCTTGTACTGGTCCGTGATGTTCACAACCAGCAGCAACTCGAGCGTCGGCTGGCCGAGGCGGCACGGCTCGAATCGGTGGGGCGGCTGGCTGGCGGCATTGCGCACGACTTCAACAACCTCATCACGGCGATGCGCGGCTATGCCGAGCTGCTCGGAGAGCGTCTTGCGAACGACAGCGCGTCCCTCAACGACCTGCGCGAGGTATCCCGTGCCGCCGACCGCGCAGCCGCGCTCACCCGCCAGTTGCTGGCCTTCGCACGAAAGCAGATGGTGCAGCCACGCCTGATCGACGCGAACGCCGCCGTGCTCGGTGCCAATCGGCTGCTGCAACAGCTGGCAGGCGAGCAGGTGCATCTGGTGATGTCGATTGCCCCCACCCCAGCACCAGTCCTGATCGATCCGTCACAATTCGAGCAGGTCCTCACCAATCTCACCGTCAATGCGCACGATGCGATGCCCGACGGAGGCACGCTTCGGATTTCGACCAACGTCCTCGATGATGAAGTGATCGTCACCTTTACCGATACCGGTTCGGGGATGTCACCCGAGGCACTCGAACATCTCTTCGAACCATTCTTCACGACCAAGGAATCGGGGAAGGGCACAGGCCTCGGTTTGGCAACCTGCTACGGGATTGTGCAGCAGGCGGGCGGGCGGATTGAATTTCCCAGCACGGACGCTCAGGGCACGACCGTCCGCGTGACGCTGCCGCGCGGAGCCGGGCAACCCGTTCTCGCCACCACCGAGGCCGTCCAGGGCGAGGCTCCGCACGGCGTCGAGGTGATCCTCCTGGCCGAGGATGAGCCCCAGATCCGCCGGCTCACCGAGCGGGTCCTGAGTCGCCTCGGCTATATCGTCCTCGCAGCGGCGGATGGCGCAGAAGCGATCCAGGTGGCCACGTCGTGGGAAGGGAGAATTGACTTGCTGCTCACCGATATGGTGATGCCGGGGATCACCGGCCGGGAACTGGCGAGCCGGATTCGGGAGGCACGACCCCCGATCCGCCTCCTGCTGATGTCGGGTTACAGCGAGGAACTGGTCGCCGCCGAAGGCGAGAGGACTCCCTTCATCGGCAAGCCTTTCACACCGACCGAACTCGCAATGGCCGTCCGGACTACACTGGACGAGCCCCTTCCGGAGGCCCCGGCGAGCTGACCCCGCGCACGGGCGGCTGGGGTGCAATAGATTGCAGTATGGCTCCAGACCTTACCGTGCCCCGCCATCGGCTCCGCGACCCGGCCTTGCTGGCTATCGCTGACAAGGTGGACGGCGGCCAGCGACTCGACGCCAGCGATGCGCGCCTCCTCTACGACACCGATGACCTGATCGGTGTCGGCACCCTCGCAGATGTGGCCAACCGGCGGCGAAACGGCGACCGGGTGTTCTTCTCGGCCAACCAGCACATCAACCCCACCAACGTCTGCATCCTGCGGAACACGTGCACCTTCTGCTCGTTCGCGAGGATGCCGAAGGAAGACGGGCACTACACGCGCTCACTCGAAGAGGTCTACCACGAGGCCGCCCAGGCGACCGGGGCGCCGACGCGGGAGTTCCACATCGTGGGCGGACTCCATCCGAAGCTCGGGCTCAGCTATTACACGGATATGATCCGCGGCCTCAAGGAACGCCATCCCCAGGTTCACATCAAGGCGCTCACGGCAGTCGAAATCGCCCATCTTGCCCGGATCGAGAAGAGCAGCGTGGCCGATGTCCTGGTGCGTCTCAAGGAGGCGGGGCTGACATCGCTGCCGGGGGGCGGCGCCGAGGTCTTCTCCACTGCGGTCCGAGCCACAATCGCCGAACGAAAGCTGACCGGTGCAGAGTGGATCAACGTGCATCGCGAAGCGCACGGGCTTGGCATTCCGAGCAACTGCACGATGCTGTACGGCCACGTGGAGACTGCCGACGACCGGATCGAACACCTGACGATGCTGCGCGACCTGCAGGACGAGACCGGCGGATTCCTGACCTACATCCCGCTCGCCTACCATACCGAGAACAACGAACTCGGCGTCGAACTCGGACGGGTGGGCACCGCCACGACCGGTTTCGAAGACCTGAAGAACATCGCCGTCGGGCGCCTCTTTCTCGACAACATTCCTCACGTCAAGACGCACTGGCCGATGGTCACGCCGTTCCTTTCGCAGATTGCCCTTGCCTTCGGCTGCGATGATGTCGAGGGAACGGTGGTATATGAGCGGGTCTATCACGAGGCGGGCGCACAGACCGATATGCACCTGGCCTACGAGGGGCTGGTCGCACTCATCCGCGGCGCAGGGCGCCAGCCCGTGGAACGGGACTCGCTCTATCAGCCGATCCGGACGGATTTCTCGGAACTCGACATTCCCCGCGGCGGGTCGGCTCGACTGACCCTCCCGGTGGTGCACGCCGCGTGAGACTCGGCCGGATTCCCTGGATCAATGCCGCGCCAGTGTATGCGGCAATGGATCGCGGGCTCGTGCCCGCGCCGAGCTGTGTGGTATCGGCCACGGCAGCGGAGCTCAACGATCTGCTCGCCGCTGGCGAGCTCGACCTGAGCGTGATTTCCGCCGTGGAGTACGCCCGCGACGCGGCCTCCTACCACCTGTTGCCGGGGCTGGCGATTTCGTGTGACGGGCCGGTTCACAGCGTGGCGCTCTTCTCGCACCGGCCGGTCGACCAGCTCGAGGGCGCGACAATCCTCCGGACGGCCTCCTCGCGCACCTCCGTGCTCTTGCTGGAATTGCTCTGCCACCACCGCTGGGGCGTGCGACCGCAGTTTGCCACCGCACGGGCCGAGGCAGGGGACCTGGCCGCCTTGCAGGCCCTGCCACACGACGCCGTTCTCGTGATTGGCGATGCGGCCCTGCATCTCCGGATGAGCGGGATCTATCCGGTCTGCGTCGACCTCGGCAGTGCGTGGCGCGACTGGACGGGACTGCCGTTTGTCTTCGCGGTCTGGGCGGCCCGACGCGACGCCGACCGCGACCAGGTGCTCGAGGTCCACGAGGCGTTGCTGGCCTCGCGCGCGTGGGGCGTTACCCACCTCGATCTCCTCGCCGACGAAGCGGCTCAGCGCACCGGCATTCCGATGGCGACGTGCCGCGCCTACCTGGGCGATCTCGACTATCAGCTGTCCTACCGGCATCTCGCCGGCCTGACGGAGTTCTTTGGCCGACTCGCGAAGGATGGCCTGGTACCTGACGGCTCCCTCTCCTTCCTGACGGCGGCCTGATGTCCTACGTGGATCGCACCAGTGCCGAGTTCACGGCATACCTCGATCTCTATGAGAACGCGCCGCTCCTCGAACTGGGCGCCCAGGCCGATGCGATCCGTCAGGAGCTCCATCCGGAGCCGGTGGTGACCTACATCATCGACCGGAATATCAACTACACCAATGTCTGCGTGGCCGACTGCGCCTTCTGCGCCTTCTACCGCCGTCCAAAGGACCGGGAAGGGTACGTGCTCTCGTTCGAGGAGATCGGCGCGAAGATCGACGAGTGCAAGGCGATCGGCGGCGTCCAGATTCTCCTGCAGGGCGGGCACAATCCGTACATCCCGTTCGAGTGGTACCTCGAGTTGATGCGCTACATCAAGGCGCACCACCCGATTCATATCCACGGGTTCTCGCCATCGGAGGTGGTGTTCTTCTCCGAGCGATTCAAGCTGCCAGTGGCCGAAGTGGTGCGTGAACTGCACGCGGCTGGACTCGATTCCATCCCCGGTGGCGGAGGCGAGATTCTGGTCGATGCGGTGCGCGAGCGAGTGGCGAAAAAGAAGGCGCAGACCGAAGAATGGCTTGGCGTGCAGGAAGAGGCGCACCGGCAGGGGATGAAGACTTCGGTCACGATGATGTACGGGCTGGGGGAAAGCAACGCCGACCGCGTCGAACACCTGATCCGGGTCCGTGACGTGCAGGCGCGGACTGGCGGCTTCACCGCCTTCATCTGCTGGCCGCTGCAGCCCGAAGGCACGCAGATGAGCGAGTACGTGAAGACGGATGCGGTTACCTATCTCCGGACCCTGGCGCTCGCACGGATCATCTGCCGGAATATTCCCAACCTGCAGTCGTCCTGGGTCACGATGGGCCTCAAGGTCGGGCAGGTGGCGCTGCGCTTCGGCGCCAACGATTTCGGCTCATTGATGATGGAAGAGAACGTGGTCTCGGCTGCTGGCACGACGCATCGCGCGAGCATTGGCGAGATGGAGCGCGCCATCCGGGATGCCGGGCTCACGCCGCGGCGACGGCGCCAGGACTACTCGATGCTCGCCCTCGCCGATGCGGTTGCCTGATGCGGGTCGGGATCGGTTACGACTCGCACCGATTTGCTGCAGGTCGCAAGCTGATCCTCGGTGGTGTCGAGATTCCGCACACGCTCGGATTGCAGGGCCACTCTGATGCCGATGCCGTGGGCCACGCACTGACCGATGCGCTCCTGGGTGCGGCAGCGCTCGGTGATATCGGCCAGCTCTTTCCCGACACCGACCTGGCGTGGAAGGATGCCGACTCGATGTTGCTGCTGGCCGAGGCGCATCGGCAGGTTCAGGCCAGCGGCTGGACACTCAACCAGGCCGACATCACGGTGATCGCCCAGGCGCCGAAGCTCGCCCCACACAGTGTCGCGATGCGTGAGCGCCTCGCCGAAGTCCTCGGCGTCCGGACTGCCGATATTTCGATCAAGGCGAAGACCAACGAGGGTATGGGCTTTCTCGGTCGCGGCGAGGGCATTGCCGTGATTGCCGTGGTGACACTTCTCGCACATCCGGGTCGACCCGCCACACCGCCGTGATCGAGGCGCTGCTCGCGTGGCTGACTTCGCTCCCACCGGGCGCGGTCTACGCCGTGATCGGACTGCTCGCCGCGCTCGAGAACGTCTTCCCGCCATTTCCTGCTGATGTGAGCGTGGCCCTCGGTGCCTTTCTGGCGCACAAGGGTGTCACGACGCCTGGTGCCGTCTTTGCCGTCACGCTGATACCGAATATCGCTGGCGCGATGGGAATGTATTTCCTGGGCTCGAAGCACGCCGCGGCACTGTTCCGTTCACGATTCGCCCGAAGCTTCCTGCCGGCCGATGGAATGGCCTTCGTGCGGAACGAGTACGCGCGCTTCGGCGTGATCGGGTTGTTCATCGGCAGGCTGCTTCCCGGGTTCCGCGCAATCGTCCCGCCGTTCGCGGGCCTTATCCACGTCGGGCCGATCCGCGCGGGCATTCCGATGCTGCTGGCCTCCGCACTCTGGTACGGTGGCATCATCTACCTCGCATCGACCTTCGGCGCCGAGCTGGAGACCATCCTCCGCAGCCTGGATCGGCTGAATCAGGGAATGGCAATTGCCGCGGCGGTTGTGGCCGCCGTCCTCGGACTGCTGATCTGGCGGCGGCGACGCCGGGCGCCCGAATGATGCTCCCGGATCTCGACCCGGAGCTGGCCGCAGCGTTCCACCTGCTGGCGTTCCGCGACCACCTCTCGTTGGAGGCGGGGCACTCGCCGCACACCCTCGAGGGATACCGGAGGGATCTCACCCGGTTGGCCCAGTTCGCCGCGACCAGGGGAATCGAGGATCCGCGCGCCCTGACCACCCCGCTGCTGCGCGAGTTCATCTTTCTGCTCAAGGACCTGGGGATGAGCGGGGCCACCATTCGCCGACACATTTCGGCGGTGCGGACCTGGTTTGCGTTTCTGGCGTCGGAAGGACTCGTCCAGAAGGACCCCAGTGATCGTCTCGAGACGCCGAAACGCTGGCGCAAGCTCCCCGAGGTGCTTTCGGTCGAAGAAGTGAACCGCCTGCTGGAGACGCCGCGCGTGGAGGAGCCCCTCGCCTGGCGGGACCGCACCCTGCTCGAACTCGCCTACGGCGCAGGGCTCAGGGTATCGGAGCTGTGCGATCTCGGCCTCACGGACCTGCTCCTCAGCGACGGACTCGTCCGGGCGTTCGGGAAGGGGAAGAAGGAGCGGCTGGTGCCGGTCGGACGAAGTGTGGTGAGCGCCGTATCCGTCTACCTGCACACGATTCGCCCCGGGCTGGACCGGGGTGCGACCCGTGGTCGACTGCTGCTGAATGCGCGGGGCGAGCCGCTCTCGCGCGTCGGTGCGTGGGGCATCGTGAAGAAGCGCGCGGCCCAGGCCGGCCTGAAGAGCAGCGTGACGCCCCACACGCTTCGCCACACCTTCGCGACGCATCTGCTCGAGGGTGGGGCAGACCTCCGAGCCGTGCAGGAAATGCTCGGCCACGCCGACCTCTCGACGACACAGATCTATACCCACGTCGACCGGGATTACCTTCGAAGCGTTCACCAGAAATTCCACCCGCGCGGTTGACCGGTTCAATGCTGCTCGTCCTCGACAATTACGACTCCTTCACGTTCAACCTCGTCCAGTACCTGGGCGAGCTCGGCGCAGCGCCCCACGTGATCCGGAACGACCAGATCACCGTCGAGGAGGCGATACGACTCGCACCGGCGGCGATCGTGATCTCCCCCGGCCCGGGGACGCCTGCTGACGCCGGGATTTCCGTCCCGCTAATCCGCGCCGCCGCTGCGGGCGGGGTGCCGCTCCTCGGGGTCTGCCTGGGTCACCAGGGAATCGGGGAAGCGTTCGGAGGTGCGGTGGTTCGCGCCGATCGACTGATGCACGGCAAGACCACGGCGATCGAGCACGGTGGGTCGGAGCTTTTCCGGGGCATTCCCTCACCGATGACCGTGATGCGGTATCACTCCCTTGTCGTCTCACCGGCCTCACTGCCCGCAGAACTCGAGATGACGGCCTGGTCGGCCGACCGGGCTGCAGGCGAGGAAGTGATGGCGGTGCGTCATCGGAGCCTGCCAATCTGGGGGGTCCAGTTTCATCCCGAGTCGGTCGCGACCCCCGAGGGGAAGTCCCTTCTCGCCAACTTCCTGAGACTGCTGGGGACTTGACAGCTAATCGGTTCTGATACAAGCGCTTAGGTCGAGGGTTGTGGTTTCGGCACGCATTTTGACAGCGGGACCGCGACCCTATAGCTTTGATCGTGCCTGTCCTGCTTGTCGTGCCCGCTCGCGTCGGCTCGACGCGACTCCCCCGCAAACCCCTCCAGCTTCTGGGTGGGGCCCCACTGGTGGCCCGCGTGGTTGAGCGTGCCCGCGGGGTCCCGGGAATCGACCACCTCGTGGTCGCGACCGATGCACCCGAAATCGCCGCAGCGCTTGCTTCCTGGGGGGTCACCGTCGTGATGACCGACCCGGCGCACGAGAGCGGGACGGACCGGGTGGCCGAGATCGCCCGGCGTCCCGAGTATGCCGGGTGCGAAGTGATCGTGAACCTTCAGGGCGACGAGCCCTTTATGCCGGTGAGTGCGGTCACCGGAGCGATCGCGCGAGTCCTTGGGGGAGATGCCATCGGCACCGCGGCCGCCCCGCTCGAGCCCTCGCTCCGTCACGAAGCGGGACTGGTGAAGGTCGTGACGGATCGCAATGGCCGGGCGCTCTACTTCTCCCGTGCCGCCATCCCGTTTGTCCGCGACGACGCCGACCTGGCAGATGCCCGCTGGTGGCAACACCTCGGCGTCTATGCCTACCACCGCGATGCCCTCGCGCAGGTCACGGCGCTGCCACCCTGCGCCCTCGAACGAGCCGAGCGGCTCGAACAACTGCGGGCACTCGACGCCGGAATGACGATCGGCGTTGCGTTCCTGGATCAACCTGCTCCTGCCGGGATCGACACACCGGCCGACCTGACCGCCGCGGAATCGCGGTGGCGCGCCCTCGCCGAGGTAACCTGATGACGAATCCGTTGCGTCCCACCAAGTTCATTTTCGTGACGGGCGGCGTGGTGTCGTCCCTTGGCAAGGGAATCGCAGCGGCCTCACTCGGCCGGTTACTGGTCGAGCGCGGGCTGAGCGTCACGATGCAGAAGTTCGATCCCTACATCAACGTCGACCCGGGGACGATGTCGCCGTTTCAGCACGGCGAAGTATTCGTGACCGACGACGGGGCCGAAACCGATCTTGATCTCGGGCACTACGAACGGTTCATCGATCGCTCACTCTCCCAGCAGAACAACATCACGACGGGACGCGTCTACCAGACCGTGATCGGCAAGGAGCGCCGGGGCGAGTATCAGGGCGGGACCGTGCAGGTCATCCCGCATATCACAGATGAGATCAAGGCGTCACTCAAGCGGTCGTCGACGGGCAGCGACGTGGTCATCACCGAAATCGGTGGTACCGTTGGCGACATCGAGTCGCTCCCGTTTCTTGAGGCCATCCGGCAATTCCGTCAGGACGTCGGTCGCGAGAACGCCCTCTTCGTGCACCTGACCCTGGTGCCGTGGATTGCAGCGGCGGGCGAGCTCAAGACCAAGCCGACGCAGCATTCGGTGCGTGACCTGATGCAGGTCGGCATCCAACCGGATATGCTGATTTGCCGGAGTGAGCGGCCGCTCGGGTCGGATATCAAGCAGAAGATCGCGCTGTTCTGCAACGTCGACTTCTCGGCCGTCATCGAGAGTCCGGACGTCCAGAGCATCTACGAATTGCCACTGCGGTTCCACGAGCAGGGATTTGACCGCGAGGTCTGCGCCCGGCTCCGGCTCGACACGCGCGAACCCGACCTCGGCAAGTGGGAAGCGATGGTGCAGCGCATTCTCCGCCCGTCGCACCGGGTCCGGATCGCGGTGGTCGGGAAGTACACCGACTACCACGATGCCTACAAGTCGGTCGGGGAGTCGCTCCTGCACGGCGGCATTCCGCACGACAGCGGCGTCCAGATCGAGTGGATCTCGAGCGACCGGTTCACGTCGCGACAGGTAGCCGGAGAACTGCTTGCAGGCTTCGATGGGTTGCTCGTCCCCGGCGGCTTTGGTGAACGCGGAGTCGAGGGAATGATCGAGGCGATCCAGTGGGCGCGCGAAGAACGGCTGCCGTTCTTCGGCATCTGCCTCGGCCTGCAGGTGGCGATCATCGAGTTTGCGCGCAACGTCTGCGGAATGACCGGCACGACCTCGACGGAATTCCAGCCCGAATGTCCCGACCCGGTGATTGCCTTGATGGCATCCCAGCGCGACGTCAAGGATCTCGGGGGGACGATGCGACTCGGTGCGTATTCGGCGCGGCTTGATCCCGACAGTCGCGCCGCGCAAGCGTATGGCACCACCGAGATTTCCGAACGGCATCGGCACCGGTGGGAGGTCAACAACGCCTACCGGGATGTCCTGACGGGGCACGGAATGGTCCTGGCGGGGAAGTCGCCGGACGGTGGCCTGGTCGAGATGATCGAGCTCGAGGATCACCCGTGGTTTGTCGGATGCCAGTTCCATCCGGAACTCAAGTCGCGGCCCACGCGACCGCATCCGCTGTTCGCCGCATTCATCGGCGCAGCGCTGGAGCACCGTCTCGCTGTCCCCGTGGCCGCCGCGACCGCGACCAGGAGCGGTCGGACCGCGAGTGTTGCGACGTGACATCCACCTGGCGCTTCGGCCCCGGCCCGTTCCTGATTGCCGGACCGTGCGTGGTGGAGGATGACGACACGATGCTCCGCATCGCCGAGTCGCTCGCCACGATCGGCCAGCGCCACAGCGTGCCGGTGTGCTTCAAGGCGTCGTTCGACAAGGCAAATCGCGCACGTGGGGACGCCCCGAGAGGTCCGGGGCTGGAGGCCGGACTGCGTTCGCTCGAACGCGTGCAACTGGCGAGCGGGCTTCCGATCCTCACCGACGTGCACGAGTCCTCACAGGTCGCCACGGTCGCCGAGGTGGTCGATGTGTTGCAGATCCCGGCCTTCCTCTCCCGCCAGACCGATCTCCTGCTCGCTGCCGGCGCCACGGGGCTGGCCGTCAACGTCAAGAAGGGACAGTGGATGCAGGCGGAAGCGATGACGGGGGCGCTCGACAAGGTGCGCGCGGGCGGGTCGGCCGAGGTTGCGGTCACGGAACGCGGCACCTTCTTCGGGTACGGCGACCTGGTCGTCGACTACCGGAACTTCGCCCGGTTGCGGGCCGCGACCGGGGCACCGACGATCTTCGACGCCACGCACAGCGTGCAGCAGCCCGGCCAGGCCAGCGGCGGGGCGAGCGGGGGACTCCGCGAGTTCGTGCCACCGCTGCTGGCCGCCGCGGCCGCAGCCGGCGCCGACGGATTCTTCATCGAAACGCATCCCGAACCGGCGCGTGCGCTCTCCGATGCCGCGACGCAGTGGCCGCTCGATCAGCTCGAAGGGCTCGTCGCCAGGACGCTGGTGGTCTGGCACGCCGTCCGGGAGATTGTGCGTGCTTGATCCGGTGAAGGCGCGAGCGATCAGGATGTTCGGCACCGATGTCGACGGCTGCCTGACCGACAACGGTCTCTACATTGGCGAGGTGGGTGGAGAGCGGGTCGAGTTCAAGCGCTTCGACGTCCTTGACGGGCTCGCCTGCACGCTGCTCCGGAACGTCGGGATCGAGACCACCTGGGTGAGCGGGCGGCAGTCGTCAGCCACGAGTCTGCGCGGAACGGAACTCAAGGTGGGGGCTGTGCTTCAGGTGGCGAGCACGGGCAAGGTGGCAGCGGTCGACGAGCTGCTCGCCGCCCGTGGGATCACCTGGGACGAAATGCTCTTCATCGGTGACGATCTCCCCGACATTCCCGTGCTGCGTCGTGTCGGGATCTCGATCGCCGTGGCGAACGCGCGGCCCGAGGTGAAGGCGGTCTGCCAGTACACCACCAAGGCCGCTGGCGGACACGGCGCCCTCCGCGAAGTGGTGGAGCTCCTGCTGCGCTCACGCAATGAATGGGACGCCGCCGCCGAGCACTACCTCGGGGCAGCCTCCTGATGAGCGCGCTCACAGCGGGAAAGCGGACCTTGCGACTCGGGAGCGAGGCGATTCTTGCTGCGGAGGCGCGACTCGATGCGCGCTTTGAGTCGGCGATCGACCTGCTGGCCGCGGGCGGGCGCGTGGTGGTCAGCGGGATCGGGAAGAGCGGGGCGATCGCGCAGAAGATTGCCGCGACCCTCACGTCCACGGGCACGGCGGCGAGCTATCTCCACCCCGTCGATTCGCTCCACGGCGACATCGGCGTCGTGGCCCCCGATACCGTGGCGATCGTGCTGAGCAAGAGCGGCGAAACCGAAGAGTTGTTCGGGCTGCTCGGCGCCCTGGCGCGGTTGCAGGTTCCGATCATCGCGATCACGGGGGAGCCGCAGTCAACGCTTGGCCGAAGTGCCCGGGTCACGCTCGACGCCGGCGTGCCGGAAGAGGCGTGCCCGCACGATCTCGCGCCTACCACCAGCACCACCGTGGCACTCGCACTCGGCGATGCCCTCGCGGTGGCGCTGCTTGAGCGGAAGGGCTTTGCCCGTGAAGACTTTGCCTCGCTGCATCCGGGTGGCCGGCTCGGTCGCCGACTCCTCCTGCGTGTGAGCGATGTGATGGTTCCTGCGGATCACGCCCTCGCACCGCGCGCGCCGATGCAGGCCGTGATCGTGGGACTCGCGCACGGGCGCGGGCTGGTCCCGCTTGCGGAGGGCGGCCGTCTCGTCGGCGTGATCACCACCGGCGACCTGACGCGGCTGGTGGAGCGGTCCCGGGATTTCCTCGAGATCCCGGCCCAGACGGTGATGACGCGATCGCCCCGGACGGCGCACGCAGATGACCTGGCCGCCAACGCCCTCGGAATGATGGAGCGTCACGGAGTGGTGGCATTGCCGGTGCTTTCGGCGGATGAACAACTCGTCGGTGTGGTTCATCTCCACGACCTGCTCAGGGCCGGTGCCGGATGACGCGAGGCCATTTGCTCCTGGGCGTGGTCGTGCTGCTGGGCGCGTGTGCCAAGCGCGGCATCCCTCCGCGTCAGGCGGCGGTGAGCGATTCGGCCGATCAGGTGATGGGCGGAATGGAGACCATCATCACCGACAAGGATGTGCGCGTGCTGGAGCTGCACGCCGACACGGCGCGCGTCTACCAGAATCGACAAATTGCCGATCTGGAGCACGTCACCGTGACATTCTATGACAAGGGCGGTCAGGTCACCTCAACAGTGACCTCGCGCCGAGGCAGCTACGCCATCCGGGACAAGAGTCTCGACCTGCGCGACAGCGTGGTGGCCACGACCCCATCGGGGAAGGTGCTCCGCACGGAGCATCTCGTCTACGACCGGATCGCGAACCAAGTTCGTTCCGACGTGCCGTTCACGTTCACGGGCCCCGACGGCAATGGGGCAGGGGCCTCGTTCGAGTCGGACCCCGATTTCCGGAACGTGATCACGCTGCGGCCGACTGGGCGACAGAAAGGAAAGGGGTTCCTGCTTCCGGGGCAGGAAAAGAGCCCGGCACCGGCCTCACCCAGGAAGAGCGGGGCGCCGAAATGAGGCACGCCTGCCTCGCGCTTGCGCTGCTTCTGACGACAGCCGCCGCGGCCGGGGCGCAGCAGGAGCGTCGCTGCCTCTTGAATGTTGACCACGTTGGCCGCGAGGGCTTTCAGAGCGAGCCATTGCCCGGGAACACCAATCTCTTCGCGGGCGGTGACGTGAGGCTGAGCTGCGTCGGGCAGAACGTGCACCTCGGTGGCGACTCGCTCGCGTCGATCAATGGCTCGGTGATCATCCTGATCACCAAGGCGTTCTTTCGTGATGGCACGCTCTCGCTGACGGGTGACACCATCACCTATTTCAAAAATGGCGAACAAATGCAGGCGCGCGGTCACGTGGTGGTGAAGAACCTCGGCACCGGATCGACACTGACCGGGCCATCGGTGGATTACCTGCGGGCCGTGAAGGGGATTCGCGACAGCGCCGAGACCATTGCGCTGCAACGACCGGTGCTGCGGTACCTGCCGGCTCGTGGGCCGAAGGACTCGGCCGCGGCCAATCCCTACGTGATCGTCGCCGACCGACTCAAGGGCGTCGGCAGTTCGCGACTCTGGGGAGCCGGTCAGGTAACGGTCGATCGGGATTCGCTGCACGGCACCGGCGATTCGCTTTCCTACCTGTCGGGACGCGGCGGATATTCCAGGCTCTATGGTGCGCCGGCAACGCTCCGCCGGAGTTCAGCCGATTCGTTCCGGGTGCTCGGGAAGGAAGTGCAGCTGGGCCTCGATGACGAAACGCTCCGCGACGTGAAGGCCTTCGGCGATGGCCACGTCTCGAACTCCGGGTCTGATATCCGGGGCGACAGCGTGACGCTCGCCTTCGTTGACGGGAAGCTCAGCCGCACGCTCGCCTGGGATCGCGCCAAGCCCGCCACCGTGCACAACGAGGGGTACGATATCAAGGGCGACAGCATCGCGATCGACAGCCCCGAGGAAAAGCTGCACGAACTCCGGGTGTTCCGGCACGGGATGGTCCAGAATCCCCTCGACACCGCCGCCGCGAAGGCCACCTCCGACAGCACGCCGCGCGATCGCGACACCCTGTGGGGGGACCGGATCGTGGCGTCGTTCGCCCAGGTCGACTCGGCTGGCGTGCTCCTGACTCGCCTGCAGCAAGTGGAGGCCGTCGGGGCCGCGCGCTCCCTCTTTTCCCGCAATGTGACCAAGAACGGCCGCACCACGCCGTCAGTGAATTACACTCGCGCCGACACCATCCTCGTGGTGATGAAGACAGGGGACTCGACCGGCGTCGAAATTGTGCGGGCCCGCGGTTCGATCGACGGGGTGCAGCTGGAGCGGGCATCGCTGCAGCAGGCGCGCCGCGATTCCACCGGGGCCGCGTTGCCGGCAAAGCGGCCGTGAGTACCCTCCGGGCCGAAGGGTTGCTCAAGAGCTATCAACGCCGTGCCGTAGTGAAGGATGTGGCGCTCTCGCTGAGCCAGGGTGAGATCGTGGGGCTCCTCGGCCCCAACGGCGCAGGCAAAACGACTACGTTTTACCTGATCACCGGGCTGATTCGTCCCGATGAGGGCAGGATCTTCCTCGATGACACCGATATCACCTCGCAACCGATGTACAAGCGCGCGCGCCTCGGGATCGGGTACCTGGCCCAGGAGCCGTCGATCTTTCGACGGATGACCGTGGAAGAGAACGTCCTGGCCATCCTCGAAACGCTGCCCCTCAGCAAGGCCGACCGCCTGACCCGGCTCGAACGAATGCTGGCGGATCTCGGACTGACGGCGCTCCGGAAGTCACCGGCGTATACCCTGAGCGGGGGCGAGCGGCGGCGACTCGAGATCACCCGGGCCCTGGCCGTGGATCCACTGTTTATGCTCCTCGATGAGCCGTTTGCGGGGGTGGACCCGATTGCTGTACACGATATCCAGACCATTGTCTCCTCCCTGCGCGAGCGG
>JAZJZU010000003.1:0-6074 GCA_040389605.1 Gemmatimonadota bacterium | reverse complement strand
AACGTGCGGCTCTCTCCAGCGAACGGAGACGTCGTCCTCCGCGTGGGATCGCTGAAGACTGGCGACCTCTACCTCTTCCGGAACCTGGTCCCGTGAGGGCGCCAATGCCGATCGCCCCGACCCCCATCTTTTCGCGAGGCCGCATGCGTGCTGCAGCACTGTTCGTCGCACTCGTCACCCTGACCACCCTTCCCGCTGCGGGTCAGGGTGTTGGTGGCATTGTCGGTACCGTGGTCGATGCAGCGACCAACCGCGCCCTTCGCGGCGCCGAGATTCGCATCGATGGCGGACGCCGTCTGGCCACGACGGACACGGCCGGCAATTACCGGGTCCGCGGCGTGCCCATCGGGTCGCATCGCATTGATGCCATCATTCCAGGCTATCGTCCCGCGCATCGCGACAGCATCGTCGTGCGCGCCGACGAGTTCACCCGGGCCGACATCCGGATGGCCCCCGTGGCGGTACAACTCGCCGACCTCAAGGCCGTGGGCGTGCAGGACCCCGTGCTCGATCCACTCGCGACGTCCACGGCGCAGCGGATCACCGAAGCCGACCTCCGTCGCCTTCCGGTCTCGTCGCTCGAAGACGCGCTCTCACTGCAGGCCGGCGTCGTGGGCGAGAGCTATCGTGGCGGACGCGTCGGTCAGCAATCCTTTCTGCTCGATGGCTTCGGGGTGAAGAACCAGCTCGACGCCTCGACGGGCGGCCCCGGCATCAGGATCCCACCCGACATCATCACCGAGGCGTCGTTGATCACCAACGGCTTCTCGGCGCGTTATGGCCAGGCACTCTCGGGCATCATCAATGTGATCACCCGCGATGGTGGCGATCACTGGCAGGGCCGCGCGGCGTACGAGACCGACCGCCCGTTGAGTGGATCGGGCGACCTCGGCCTCGATCGTGTCGTGCTGCAGGCCGATGGCCCGATCGCCGGGAAGGTGACGGCCGTCGTGATCGGAGATGTGCAGGGCCGACTCGATGCCGACCCTGCGAATGCCCCGGCGCCCACCGATCCTCGCGACCCGCGATCGAGCAAGCCGTCGCCACTGCCGCACAACAGCGGCGAGACCTACACCCTCGGTGGCAAGCTGACCATCCCGATGGGTGAGCGCCTCGTGTCGCGCTTCTTCGCCCTCGGGACCACGGAGCAGCGCTATCTGTATGACCAGCAGTACAAGTACAATCCCGAGTTTGCCCCAGGCCGCCGGGTCGATGGCAAGCTGATGACCGGCCACCTGCAGATCCTGCCCGGCGCGAGCTCGAAGCGTCCGCTGGTTGGCGATGTGCGCCTGGGATACTTCTCGAAGGAGTTTGTGCGCGGCGCCGTGACCGCTCCCGATTACAAGTTCGGGGCTTTCACGGGTGAGCGGCTGCACATCCAGGGCGAGGAGCTCGCGAAACGACAGGACACCGTCGCTGCCAGGACGGCCATCACCGGTTTCGAGCCGCCGCAATTTTCCAACAACACGCCGTATGGTGTCCAGGCGTTTTTCCTGTCGGGCGCTTCGCAGGGCGAGATCGCCTGGAACCGCTTCACCGAACTGCGCAGCCAGGTCGATATGACCCTCAGTATGGGCGAGCACACCGAGGTGTACTTCGGCGGGCTCGCGGCATCGCAGAACGTGAAGACCTTCCAGCGCGTTCAGGCCTACCGGCCCGTGGGAGGGCTGGTACCACCGGCCACGGCGTCGAACTTCAAGCCGTTGCTCACGGGTGCCTACCTCGAGGCGCAGGCGCGCACCAGTGACCTCGCCTTCACCGCGGGGCTGCGCTACGACGGCTTCGACCCTGGCAGCGAGCTCGCGAGCCAGAACAAGACGCTCGGCGCGCGCAGTACCATCAACCCGCGCATCGCCGTCTCCACGGTACTCAAGAACGCCACCGTCGTGGCGAGCATCGGCCGCTTCTCGCAGGCCCCGGACCTCCAGTTCCTGGTCGACGCGGCCTTCGACGACACCACGCGCACCGGCCGCTTCCGCCAGGGCAATCCCAACCTCGGGTTCGAATCCGCGACGCAGTTCGAGCTGAGCGGCCGCATCCGTCTTCGTGAGCACACCTCGCTGCGCATCAATGTCTACACCAAGAACCTCGACGGCCTGGTGGCGACGGCGCCCGTTGGCGTCAACCCCGACTCAAGCGTCTTCGTGAACGCCGATGTCGGCAACGTGATTGGTGGTGAGTTCATTTTCGAGAAGGAGCGTTCCAACGGCTGGGGAGCACGGCTCGCGGCCGTCGTGCAGCGGGCCGAGGCCACTGTCACCGACGCCTTTGAACTTCGCCGCCTCGTTCAGATCGACCCGAACACCGGTGACACGCTCGCCGCGCCGGCACGGGCGTCGTTCCCGCTCGACTACGACCGGCGCCTGTCCCTGATCGCGACCATCGACGGAGAACTCACTCCCTACTTTGGCCCGAAGATCCTCGGCGTTCGCCCGTTCGGCTCCCTGCTGGGCGCCGCGGTGTTCCGCTACGGATCGGGCCTGCCGTACAGCAAGACCGACGTGACCGGCGACAACCTCGCGGCCGAACCCAACGGCTCACGGCTGCCCTCGCAGTACACGCTCGATATGCTCTTCCGTCGTCCGGTCAAGTTCGGGTCGATGGTGGGTGGACTCTATCTCGATGCGCGCAACGTGCTGAACACGCGCAACCAGACCTCGGTGCGACGGGACACGGGCAATCCGTATGCCTCCGAGGAAACCATCACCCGGATGGCTACCGACGCCTACAACGCGAATCCGGCGCCGATTCCGTACGAATCCAATCGCTACCGGCGTTCGGCTGACCTCAATGGCGACGGAGTGATTGCCGGCCAGAACGAGCTGCTGCCGCTCTACACGGCAGCGGCACGTGACTACACCCAGCCGCTCTTTGTCTATGGTCCACCGCGGCTCGTGCGGTTCGGCATCGAGGTGCTGTTCTGAGGCGAAGCCGTACCCGCCGCTCGCTTGCGGCGGGTGCGGCCCTGTCGCTCGCCCTCGGCTGCGGTGGGGGCGAGTCCCCCACCCTGCCCGACGATCCCTGCAATGCCGCGGCGCAGTGGGATGTCGTGCGCGACATCCCCTACACCGTGCGCGCTGGCGCCGACCCGCAACTCACTTCGCTCGACATTCACAAACCTCACGCTGCCACCGCGTGTGCCCCACGCCCTGTGCTCTTCTGGGTGCACGGCGGTGATTGGCGCGGTGGGGACAAGGGCGACATCTTCGAATCGATGCAGGTGATGGCCACCGAGTCGGGTTACCTGCTGGTCTCTGCGAACTACCGTCTCTCCCCGCTCTTCGGCGATGGTATGTCGCCCGGTGTCACCTGGCCGGCGCACGGCGAGGACATCGCCGCAGCGGTGCGCTGGGTGGAGCAGCACATTGCGGAATACGGCGGCGACCCGACGCACATCGCCCTGATGGGCTTCTCCGCTGGCGCCCAGATTGTCTCGACCCTCGGCGCGGGCCCGGGGTATCTCGAGGCCGCGGGCGTCGATGTCAACCACATTCGTTGCGTCGCCTCACTCGACATCGCGCTCTATGACATTCCGGCCTACATCCTCGACCATCCGGAATCGCGTGCAGAGTTCGAGAACATCTTCAGCACCGACCAGGCCAACTGGGCGAGCGCATCGGCGGCCCTCATCGCCCAGGTAAGCAAGCCGCTCGGGCCGTTCCTGATCGTGATGCGTGGCGATACCGAGCGTCGCGCGAGGCAGCAGGCGATGATTGATCTCGTCCGGACCCGCGGCGTGCCCGCGACGGGGGTCGACGCTGGCGATTATGCTCACACCGATGTCTTTTTCCTGCTCGGTCGTGATACCGTGGTGACCCCTCCGATTCGCCGCTTCCTGACAGAGGACTGTCGGCACTAGCCTCGCTCTGGAGTATCGATGCCCCTGCTCTTCCTGATGATCGGACTCGTCGCCGGGGTCCTCTCCGGGCTCTTTGGCATTGGCGGTGGTGTCGTCGTGGTGGCCGCCCTGGTGTCGCTCGCCCGAATGGAGGTGCATATGGCGACCGGCACCTCGCTCGCGGCCCTGCTCCTGCCCGTGGGGCTGCTCGGGGCGCGTGAGTACTGGAAGGCAGGCCACGTCGACATCCGCGCGGCGTTCCTGATCGCCGTGGGCATTGCCGTTGGAGTATTGTTCGGGGCGCGCTATGCGCAGGGCCTCACGCCGGTCACCCTGCAGCGCGCCTTCGCGGTGTTCCTGGCCCTGATGGCCGTCCGGATGTGGCTCAAAGTGGGGTGAATCCCGATGCGTAACCCGACACGCTCCGTGTTCGTCGTAGTCGTGGGTTTCCTGGCGGCCTGCAGCAAGCCCGCGCCTCCCGCCCCTCCGCCCGCACCGCCGGCAGCGAGCGGCGCGGCGATGCAGGCCCCCGACAGCTCACCGCTTCCCGCTGGCGATCTCGGTCGGAGCATCCTCCGCGGGCACGCGATCCTCGCCGCCACGCGCGACTCACTGCCCAACAACGTCGGCAACAAGCTGCGATGCCTCTCCTGTCATCTTGATGACGGTCGCCGCCCCGACGCGATCCCGTTCACTGGCGTGTACGCGCGCTTCCCACAGTATCGTTCGCGCTCCGCGAGCGTTGCCCGGATCGAAGACCGGATCAACGATTGCCTCGAGCGGTCAATGGTGGGGAAGGCACTGGCCTGGGACGATCCCGCGATGCGCGATATCGTGGCCTACTTCGCCTTCATCTCGCACGGCGTCCGCGTGGGCGACAAGGTGCCAGGCCAGGGACTGCCGATCGGAACCGAGACCCACGGTGATACCGTCGCGGGCGCGGCCATCTTCGCGAGCACCTGTGCGCGCTGCCACGGCCCCGCTGGCGAAGGAACGATGCTTGCCCCGCCAACCTGGGGGCCGAACAGTTTCGGAATCGGCGCGGGGATGGCGCGGGTGCGGACCGCTGCGGCGTTCATCCGGCACAATATGCCGTTCGATCGCGCGGTCACCCTGAGCGACGCCGATGCGCTCAACGTCGCGGCCTACGTGGTCTCGCGACCCCGTCCGGACTTCATCGGCAAGGAAGGGGACTGGCCGCGCGGCGATCCGCCCCCGGACGTGGCCTATCCCACCACGGCGGGCCGGAAAGCCACCAAGCCCTGAGCGCTCACGACTCGGCGTGAAGGGCCGTTGCCTCACGCCGCAGTCGCGCTGCATCGAATATCCCGAGCGGCAGTTCCAGCAGCCTCGAAAAGCGCGCGTCGAGCAGGTCGGCCGTCGTGCGGAACGCGTCGAGCCGCTCGGCGTCGGTGTGACCGAGCCCCACGGGATCGACAAGACCCCAGTGAATCATCGCTGCACCCGGCACCACCGGGCAGGCATCGCGCGCCGGATCACAGACGGTGATGATCAGGTCCCAGGGCTCGTGAATCACTTCATCGATCCCCTTGGAGCGCTTCCCCTCCCACGCAATGCCGCGCTCTGCCAGGGCGGCCACGGCGAGCGGATGGGGCCCGGCACCCGGCATCGCCCCGGCGCTCGCTACGCGCACGAGATCGCCACCACGATGCTGCAGGAGCGCCTCGGCCAGCTGGCTCCGCGCCACATTGGCGGTACAGAGAATCAGGACCCGCAGCGGCGCAACGCGGCGGACCATCACGGCGGCCGATGCGGGGCAGGCGTGATGAAATTCCACGGTGGCCTGCAGTGACGCGGGGACTTCGTCGCGGGGCACGCGGCGGAACCCGAAGCGCTCGAAGAAGTCAGGCGCCGTAATGGTGAGCAGCCAGACCCGCTCGACCCCGAGTGCCGGGAGCTGGGCGAGGATGTGCGTCGTGAGTCGCCGGCCCAGCGCGGTGCCACGATGCGCTTCGTTCACTGCCACCGAGCGGAGCAACGCCTCCGACCCGCGCAGTTCGAGCCCTGCGACGCCGACGATGCGGTCGCCATCGACCGCCACTACGAAGTGGCCGATGGCGTCCGCCACGCCGTCGAGCGGAAGCGCCGCTTCACGGAGCAGCGTCTCCACTGCGCTCAGGTCGTCGGCTCGCGCGAGCCGGAGCGATGCGCTCACGGGGCCAGTGGCTTCACGGCGCGCACGAAGCCGGAGAAGATGTGACCTTCGATCGCGCCC
>JAZJZU010000002.1:0-13061 GCA_040389605.1 Gemmatimonadota bacterium | reverse complement strand
CGAGCTGATGGCGACGCAGGATACCGGCTTTGCTGTTGCGGGCGTTGTCGAGCCGGACGCAACGCGCAGCGCGGCATTTGTCGCACGCTATGGCGTACCGGACAGGAGTGCCTTCGCGTCGGTTGACGATTTCCTCGCTGCGGAGCGCTTTGCCGATATCGTGTTCATCTGCACGCCCGACCAGACGCACTTCGCAATCTGCCGGGATATTTCGGAGCACGCCTACCGCATCGTACTCGAGAAGCCGGTGGCCACCACGTTGCCCGAATGCCTGGAACTCCTCGACATCCAGCGGCGCTGCGGCAACGAAATCTTCGTGGCCCACGGCCTCCGCTATGCACCGTTCTTCCAGCGGGTAAAGACGATCATCGCCAGCGGCGAACTCGGAGCCGTGCGACACATTCACCTGTCGGAAAATGTTGGCCACTGGCACTTTGCCCACAGTTACGTCAGGGGCCCGTGGCGGCGGACCGACCAGGCGGCGCCGATCGTACTCACCAAGACATCGCACGATCTCGACCTGCTCCAGTGGCTTGTGGACCAGCGCGTGGCGAGCGTGACGTCGCACGGGTCGCTGAGTTACTTCCGTCCGGAGAATGCGCCGGAGGGTGCGACGGCGCGCTGTGTGGATTGCCCGCTGCAGGACAGCTGCCTGTACAGCGCCACGCGGTTCTACCTCGACGAGCGACCCGAGTGGCCCTACGACGTGGTGCTCGGTGGGGCCGCGGGGAGCAGGGAGGCACGCTATCAGGCCATCGCGAACGGGCCATACGGTCACTGCGTCTGGCTCAACGACAATGACGTCTGCGATACGCAGCTGGTGCTGCTGGAGTATGCCTCCGGCATTTACGCGAGCTTCGAGATGCTGGCGCACACGGCCGAGAACACCCGGAAGCTGCGGGTGCTGTTCGAGCGGGGCGAGGTCTACGGTGATGTGCGGCGGGGAGTACTCTGGCTCTCGCGGTTCACCGGTCAGAAGGAGCCGGCCGAGGAGGAGCGGGTGCCCCTGCCGGCGCTGATCGACTCGCACGGAGGAGGCGATCTCCATTTTCTGCTGGCCTTGCGCGAACACATCGGGCACGGTCGCGACGCAAACCAGATCACGTCACTCGAAAACTCGCTCGCCTCGCACGTGCTGGCCTTCCTCGCCGAGGAATCGCGCGCAAACGACAACGCCAGGATCATCGTGTCGCCCTTGCTGATTCCGGCTGCGCTGCTTCCCGAAGAGGCCGTACTGGTGCCCGAGGCGCTCTCGCAGGGCTAGGGGCGCAGCGCTTCCCACGCTGCGGTTGCCAGTGCGAGCGCTTCGGCAGGCGTGACGGCCATCGCGGTCAGGTGACCCATCTTGCGTCCGATCCGGGGTTCCTTCTTCCCGTAGAGATGAAGCCGGACGCCCGGGTGGGCCAGCGCGCGCTGCCACTGCGGCTCGCCGCGGTGCCAGAGATCGCCGAGCAGGTTGATCATCGCGACGGGAGTCAATGTTTCAGTGCGCCCGAGCGGCAGTCCGGTCAGTGCACGGACCTGCTGCTCGAACTGCGAGGTAATGGAGGTGTCGAGCGTCCAGTGGCCGCTGTTATGTGGCCTGGGCGCGAGTTCGTTGACGAGCAGGCGGCCGCCGTCGGCAATGAACAGTTCGACTCCCATCACGCCCACGTAGTCCAGCTCGGCCACAATCCGTCGGGCCAGTTCGCTCGCCTCCGCCGCGAGCTCCGCGGGAATGTCCGCCGGAACGACGCTGGTATGGAGGATGCCCTGATGGTGGACGTTCTCCGCCACGGGCCACGTGGCGGTCTCCCCATCGGCGCCACGTGCAACCATCACGGACAGTTCGCGCTCGAGGGCCACGCGTCGTTCGAGGATGCACGGCACCGCGCCGACCCGCGCGAGCGCGCCGCGAAGCTCGGCGCTCGACGCGACGATCTCCTGTCCCTTCCCGTCGTACCCCATCCTGGCCGTCTTGAGGATCCCGGACACGCCTCCGATGGCTGTCCAGGCAGGGTCCGGGGAATCGCCACGCCGGAAGGAGTGCCACTCGGCGGTCGGCACGTTGATCGACTTGAGAAAGCGCTTTTCGTCCAGGCGATCCTGCGTGGTTGCCACCGCGTCCGCGCGGGGGCGAACCGGGACGTGAGCCGCGAGGGCACGCAGCACGTCGGCCGGCACATTCTCGAATTCCGTCGTGATGGCGTGGCACGTCCGGGCGAGCTCGGCGAGCGCCTCGGGATCGCTCCAGGACCGGGTGATGTGGTGGTCGGCCAGCTGACCGGCGGGTGCGTCGGGGTCGGGGTCCAGCACGACGACGCGGTAGCCCATCCGTCGCGCCTCTGCGGTGAACATCCGGCCGAGTTGCCCTCCGCCCAGAACTCCGAGGGTGGCGCCAGGAAGGATCACGCGAGATCCGGAAGGACAAGCGCCCGAATGCGAGCCTCCACGGTGCTGCGATAGGCCGTCAGCTGGGCGGCGAGTGAGGCATCAGTGCCTGCGAGGATCGCGATCGCAAAGAGCGCGGCGTTCTGTGCCCCGGCCTCCCCGATGGCGAAGGTCGCGACCGGTACCCCGGCGGGCATCTGGACAATCGAGAGCAGGGAATCGAGTCCCTTGAGGTGCCGGGTCGAAACCGGGACCCCGAGCACGGGAATGGTCGTCTTGGCGGCGAGCATCCCCGGGAGATGCGCCGCTCCCCCCGCACCCGCGATGATGCAGCGAATGCCGCGGTCTGCGGCCTCCGCAGCGTAGCTGAAGAGCAGGTCTGGGGTCCGGTGCGCAGAGACCACGCGCGTCTCGTACGGCACATTGAATTCGACCAGCCGCGATGCGGCGTGCTGCATCACGTCCCAGTCCGAGTCGCTGCCCATCACGACGCCTACGACAGGGTTCTTCATACGGTCGCCTTGGTTCGATCGACGGTGCCGCGCGCGGCGAGTGCGGCCTGGGCAGCGCACAGACGCGCGATCGGCACGCGGAACGGGGAGCAGGAGACATAATTCATCTTCAAGGTCTCGCAGAAGGCGATAGAGGCGGGGTCGCCGCCGTGTTCACCGCAGATGCCAAGCTTCAGATCGGCTCGTGTGGCACGCCCGAGCTCGCTGGCCATACGAATCAGCTTGCCGACGCCGGCCTGATCGAGAGTCTGGAACGGGTCTGCGTCGATGATACCCGATTCGACATAGTGCGGCAGGAACTTGCCGGCATCATCCCTCGACAGTCCCCAGGTGGTTTGCGTCAGGTCGTTGGTGCCGAACGAGAAGAACTGGGCCTCGCGCGCGATCTCATCGGCCGTCAGGGCAGCCCGGGGCAGTTCGATCATCGTGCCCAGCAGAAACGGCACGGTCAGTTGCCGCTCGCGAAAGACTTCTTCGGCCACCTGGCGCACCAGCAGCGACTGCCGGCGGAATTCCACCACCGAGGCGACCAGCGGCACCATCACCTCAGGCATCACTCGACCCTTGCGAGCCGCGACGGTGCAGGCCGCCTCGAAGATGGCGCGGGCCTGCATTGCGGTGATCGCAGGATAGGTGATCCCCAGCCGGCAGCCGCGGAGCCCGAGCATCGGGTTCTGCTCGTGAAGGGAATCCACCACGTGCCGGACGTGGTCGAGGGGCTTGCCGAGTTGGACCGCCAGCGCCGCGAGTTCCTCCTCGTCCTTCGGAAGGAACTCGTGCAATGGAGGGTCGAGCAACCGGATGGTGACCGGGAAGCCCTCCATCGCGCGAAAGATCGACTCGAAGTCGCCACGCTGCATCGGCAGGAGCTTCGCAAGTGCCCGTTCGCGTTCACCGTCACTCTCGGCGAGGATCATCTCCCGTACGGCGGTCAGGCGATCCCCTTCGAAGAACATATGCTCCGTGCGGCAGAGCCCGATCCCTTCCGCGCCGAAGTCACGGCCCCGGTGGGCGTCCGCGGGGGTGTCGGCGTTGACGCGGACTTTCATTGGCCGGATACGATCGGCCCATCCCATCAACCGGAAATAGTGCTCGCCCATCTGGGGCACCAGCAGTTTGGCCTGGCCAGCGTAGACCGCGCCGGTCGAACCGTCGAGCGTGATCCAGTCACCGCCGTGGAGCACCCGCCCATCCACGGAGAGCGTGCCTTCGGCTTCGTTCACCTCGAGGTCCTGCGCACCCGCCACGCACGGCTTCCCCATTCCCCGCGCGACCACCGCGGCGTGTGACGTCATTCCGCCCCGGGCCGTGAGAATCGCGCGCGCGGCGACCATCCCGTGAAAATCTTCCGGGGAGGTCTCGCGGCGGACCAGGATCACGGCCTCATCGCGATGCGCTGCACCAGCCGCGGCGTCAGCGGTGAACACAATCTTTCCGGATGCAGCGCCGGGAGAGGCGGGCAGGCCGGTCGCGAGGGGGTCGAGCACAGCCCCAGGATCGATGGCGGGGTGAAGCAGTTGCTCCAGCGCCTGAGGCGGGATTCGCGCAACCGCCTCTTCCTCCGAAATGGCGCCTTCGTCGACCATCTCGCAGGCGATCCGGAATGCCGCCTGCCCGGAACGCTGGGCGCGTCGCGTCTGCAGCATATAGAGCTGGCCTTCCTCGACCGTGAACTCCATATCCTGTACGTCGCGGAAGTGCCGTTCGAGCGTCCTCGCCATCCGCTCCATTTCCTGATGCACGCCAGGCATCCGCTCCCGCAGCACCGCGATGGGCTCCGGTGTCCTCGCGCCCGAGACGACATCTTCGCCCTGGGCGTTCGCGAGGAATTCCCCGTAAAGCAGGCGCTCGCCGGTGCTCGGGTCGCGGGAGAATGCGACACCGGTTCCCGAATGCTCGCCGAGGTTGCCATAGACCATTGCGACGACATTCACGGCAGTGCCCAGGGCGTCGGGAATGTCGTGGATGCGGCGGTAGTCGAGGGCGCGACGGGTGTTCCAGCTTTCGAACACCGCGGCGATCGCGCCCCAGAGCTGTTCCATCGGGTCATCGGGAAAGGGGACGCCCGACGCATCGGTCACGTGCGCCTTGAAGTGCGCCACGAGCGCCTTCAATGCGGCGACGGGGAGATCGATTTCCCGCGCCACGTCGTGGGCACGGCGGCTTTCTTCGAGCAGCGCTTCGAATGGTGCCTTCGGCAGGTTGAACACCACGGCGGCGTACATCTGCACGAATCGCCGGTAACAGTCCCACGCGAAGGCAGGGTTGCCACTGCGGCTCGCCAATCCTTCGACTGTCCGGTCGTTCAGCCCGAGATTGAGGATGGTCTCCATCATTCCCGGCATCGAGACGGCCGCGCCGCTTCGCACTGACACCAGCAGCGGATGGTGCTCGCCGCCGAACTCCTTTCCCGTCGCCGCCTCGACGTGCTGCAGTGCCTGCTCGACCTGGGCGCGGAGGCGGGAAGGGAAGCCCCTCGCATCGAGGTAGGTCTGGCAGAGCGTGGCGGCGATCGTGAATCCCGGGGGGACGGCGATGCCAAGGTTCGTCATCTCGGCGAGCCCGGCTCCCTTGCCGCCGAGGATGTCCTTCATCGCCGAGGTGCCGTCGGCCCGTCCCTGGCCGAAGAAGTACACCAGGGGCTGCTGGACGAAAGAATCGGTCACGCCAGCACCGTGGCCGGGTCGCGCATCCGTCCGAGGGTCAGCTGTACCGGAGCAGTGGGATAGTCGCCGGAGAAACAGGCGTGACACCATTCATTGCGCGGACCTGCGGCATCCATCATCTCATCGAGCGTGAGGTATGCGAGGGAATCCACGCCGAGATATTTCCGGATCTCTTCGTGCGAATGGGTCGCCGCAATCAGTTCGTCGCGCGTCGGGGTATCGATGCCGTAATGGCAGGGGCCCGTGATCGGGGGCGATCCCAGCCGGAGGTGCACCTCTCGCGCGCCCGCTGCCCGGATCATCTTCACGAGCCCCTTGCTCGTGGTGCCGCGCACCAGGGAATCATCGATGACCACCACGGAGCGACCCTCGATGACTTCGCGTACCGGGTTGAACTTGATCTTGACCTTCTCGACCCGCAGCGCCTGCGTCGGGTTGATGAAGGTGCGCCCCACATAGTGGTTCCGGATCAGGCCGTATTCGAGGGCCACGCCAGACGTCTCGGAGTATCCCAGCGCCATCACATTCGAGGAGTCGGGCACGGAGAAGACCACGTCGGCACCCGGCGCGGGATGGAATCGCGCCAGTTGCCGACCCAGTTCGCGCCGGACGCGGTCGACCGACTCGCCGAAGATGGTGGAATCGGGCCGGGAGAAATACACCAGCTCGAAGATGCAGCGCGTCACGCGTCGTGGGCTCAGGCGGGGCAGGTCCGTCACCTGATTGCCATCGATGCGAATGAACTCGCCCGGCTTCAGTTCGCGGATGTCGGTGGCCCCAACCAGGTCGAGCGCGCAGGTCTCCGAGGCCGTGATGACGCCCTCGCCCAGTCGAGCCACGAAGAGCGGCCGGAACCCGCGCGAATCAATCGCGGCGTAAATGGTGCTGCCCACGCCAATCACCACCGAATACGCGCCATCGGCGCGCTCGAGTGCATCGCGGATCTGGCCTTCCACGGTGGCCGCGTCCGACCGGGCGATCAGGTGGATGAGGACTTCGGTGTCGCTGCTCGAGGAAAAGATCGCGCCCTGACGGACCAGCTCGTCGCGAAGCGCCACGGCGTTGACGAGATTGCCGTTGTGGGCGACGGAAAGGGGACCCGCGTGATAGTTCACGAGATACGGCTGGGCGTTCTCGAGGATCGTGCTTCCGGCGGTGGAATAGCGGGTGTGCCCCACACCGACCCGACCCGGGAGTCCGCTGAGCGCCGCTTCATCGAAGGCATCGGACACCAGGCCCATCGCGCGATGAATGCGGGCGCGACCAGTCTCGTCCACTGCCACGATGCCGGCGCTCTCCTGGCCGCGGTGCTGGAGGGCATACAGCCCGAGGTAGCAGACGCGTGCCGCATCCGGGACACCTGAGACGCCGATGACTCCGCACATTGTTCAGCTCCCCCCGTTGGACATACGGCGAGGAATCGCCTGGAGATGGATCCGGCGCAGTTCTGCCGTACCCCATTGCCACGATGTGTCACCGCGACGGACCTGGAGCTGTCCGTCGGCCGCGCCGACGAGTCCGAGGAAGTGGACCGGCCGACCGTGATCGTGGCCCAGTCGCTGGAGCTCCGCAACGTGCTCCGGCGCGCAGGACACCACTGCTCTCGCGCCCTCTTCGCCGAAGAGCCAGCCCGTGTCGGAAACCGCATCGGCGTGGCGGCCGAGATCGATCTCCGCGCCGTAGGTGGTCGTCGCCCAGGGGCCGCCGATACAGCACTCGGCCAGCGCGAACGCGAGCCCGCCGTCGGAGCAGTCGTGGGCCGAGCGCAGCAGGCGACGCGCCGCGGCCTCGATCAGGATGTCCTGCAGTTGTCGCTCCGCCGTGAGGTCGACGGGAGGCGGAGCGCCGACGGTGGCATCAAGAACTTCGGCCCAGTACGCCGAGCCGCCAAGGTGACCGGTGGTCGTGCCGATCAGGAGGATCGCATCGCCCTCGCGTGCGAAATGACTCGGGACCGCCGTCGTGATGTCGGGCAGCAGTCCCACCATTCCCACGGTGGGCGTCGGGTCGATCGGCCCGAGCGGACTCTGGTTGTAGAGCGAGACGTTGCCGCCAGTGACCGGGGTGTCGAACGCACGACAGGCATCCGAGATCCCGCGACACGCTTCGCTGAACTGGAAAAATATTTCCGGATGATCCGGATTGCCGAAATTGAGGCAGTCGGTAATCCCGAGCGGGCGGGCGCCCGTGCAGGCAATGTTCCGCGCTGCCTCGGCCACAGCTGCCTTGCCCCCCTCATAGGGATCGAGCAGGACCAGTCGGGCGTTGCAGTCGACCGTCATCGCGATGCCGAACGTGGTGCCCGGAACCTGCAGGACGCCAGCGTCGCCGCCGGGGAGAATCGCGCTGCCTGCGCGGACCGTGCTGTCG
Source organism: Gemmatimonadota bacterium (assembly GCA_040389605.1). Taxonomy (GTDB): domain Bacteria; phylum Gemmatimonadota; class Gemmatimonadetes; order Gemmatimonadales; family GWC2-71-9; genus Palsa-1233. The sequence goes on along the minus strand of JAZJZU010000002.1, from coordinate 5,143 downwards.
AACTGCTCGAACACCCAGCGCTTGCTCGCAAGCGTGGGAGCGTCGAGGAGTCGCTCGAGTGCCGTGACCGGGTCGGGTTCCGTCGCAGTTGGTCGGGCGTTCCGGCGCAGTCCTGCTTCCGGTGCTTCGACGGCCTCGGGGGCGTACATCGGGCAGCCATCGACGAGTTCCTTCCCGGGAATCGCCGCGACCGTGCGGCCGTGGTGCACGATCCGGAACAGGCCGTCGTCGGTCACCTTGCCGATGGGCGTTGCGTCGAGTTCCCAGCGCTGGCAGACCGACTGGATCTCGGCAATCCGGTGCGGCTCTGCCACCACGAGCATCCGCTCCTGCGATTCGGAGAGCATGATCTCGTACGGCGACATTCCCGCTTCCCGGGTCGGCACGAGACTGGTGTCGAGTTCGACGCCCACACCGCCACGGGCGGCCATTTCGGCGGACGACGAGGTGAGCCCGGCGGCGCCCATATCCTGGATGGCGACGATGTACCCGCCGGTGATCAGCTCGAGCGACGCTTCGAGCAACAGCTTCCCGGTGAAGGGGTCGCCCACCTGGACCTGTGGGCGACGCTTCTCGCTTTCGGCTGTCAGGTCTTCGGAGGCGAATGAGGCGCCGTGAATGCCGTCGCGACCGGTCCGGGCGCCCACGGCGAGCAGGACATTACCGACTCCCTCCGCGCGAGCGGTGATCAGGTCGGATTCACGCAGCAGTCCAACCGCCATCGCGTTCACCAGTGGATTGCCGGTATAGCTCGGGGAGAAGCAGACTTCGCCGCCCAGGGTCGGGACACCGACGCAGTTGCCGTAATCGCCCACGCCCTTCACGATGCCAGCGAAGAGGTAGCGATTGCGCGAATCCTCGAGTGGGCCGAGGCGGAGTGAGTTGAGCAGTGCCACGGGGCGCGCACCCATCGTGAAGACATCGCGCAGGATTCCGCCCACTCCCGTCGCCGCGCCCTGATACGGTTCCACGGCGCTCGGGTGATTGTGCGACTCGATCTTGAACGCGACAGCCCAGCCGTCTGGCAGGCGGAGGACACCGGCATTTTCTCCGGGACCTTGCGCCACCAGCGGCCCGTCGACTGGAAAGCGCCGCAATACCGGCTTGGTATGCTTGTACGAGCAATGCTCCGACCACAGCGCCGAAAAGATTCCCAGTTCCGTGAGAGTGGGTGCGCGTCCGAGCAGCGCGAGAATGGAGCGGTATTCCTGTTCATTGAGCTTGTGTTCCCGGACCAGCGCCTCGGTCACGGCAGGCTCTCCCGGAAGCGACTCGGCGGCGAGCACCGCGGTCACGCTGCCGCTCCCACGGCAAGGCGGCTCACGAGCGACGTGAAGATCCGATGGCCTGCGTTCGAACCGAGCACGGCGTCGGCGAGCCGTTCAGGATGGGGCATGAACCCCACCACCGTGCCGGCCGCGTTGCAGATGCCGGCGATGTCGGCCGCGGAACCATTGGGGTTGTGCGGCGCATCGGTGCCTGGCACCCGGACATACCGCATCATCACCCGTCCCTCGACCTCGAGTTCCTGCAGCACCGCCGGATCGGCGATGTAGCGGCCCTCACCGTGCGCGACAGGTATCCGGATGATTTCTCCCTCGGCATAGTCTGACGTGCAGATGGTTGTCGTTCGTTCGATGCGCACATCGACGGGTCGCGAGATAAATCGTTGCTGGGCGTTGCGGAGCAAGGCACCCGGAAGCAGGTGCGCTTCGCAGAGCATCTGAAATCCGTTGCAGATGCCGATGACCGCGCCCCCAGCGGCGGCGTGGGACTGGATGGCCTGCATCACGGGAGCAAACCTGGCGATGGCACCGGAGCGGAGGTAGTCACCATAGGAGAAGCCGCCGGGCAGGATCACCGCGTCTGCCCCTTGCAGCGACGATTCCCGGTAGTCGAGCAGGGCGGCCGTTCCGCCGGCGCGTTCGATCGCCTGCACGGTTTCGGTTTCGCAGTTGCTGCCGGGGAATCGGATGACGGCCACTCGACTCATCGCGACTCCACGTCGATCAGGAAGTCTTCGGTGACCGGGTTCGCCAGCAGGCGTTCGCACATCTGGCGAACCTGCGCTTCTGCCGCGTCAGTTGAGTCGGCCTCGACCGTTAGTTCGATCGCCTTCCCGATGCGCACGTCGCGAACACCACCGAAACCGAGCGAGCCGAGCGCGTGCTCGACCACCTGCCCCTGCGGATCGAGGAGACCGGTGCGGGGGATCACCCGGACGTGGACGCGGTGGGTCATTCATTCTCCTTTCGGCGCGCGGCGCGGTTGTGTCGCAAGAGTGCAATAGGGGTCTGCGCAGCATCCTCGGGCAGGTCGCCACGATCGGTCAGGCTGCGGAAGAAGGCGCGGAGCAGTCCGTACCCGAGATAGGTCAACCCGAGCGGGAAGAGGAAGTACGCGGGCACCAGGATGGCCCCTGCCAGGATCAGGAGGTACACCGCCAATCCAGCGAGCCGTTGCGGACTTCCGAATCCCGCGGCAGGCCAGCGGGGGTACTTGACGTTGCTCACCATCAGGCCGCCGAGGGCGACCATCAGGATGCCGAGGCCGAAGTTCTGCAACTTGAGGTACGCCAGCGACTGGCTGTACCAGGTGGTCTGCGAGAACGAGTAGTAGGCGGCGAGGGTCATTCCGGCCGCAGGCGAGGGAAGGCCGATGAACCACGACGAGTGCTTGCCGCTCTGGGCCGACAGCACGTTGAAGCGCGCCAGTCGAATGGCCGCGGCCGTGACATACAGGTAGCAGAGCACCCAGCCGAATCGTCCTGCGTTGCTGAACTCCAGGAAATACATCAGGAGCGCCGGCGCCACACCGAAGGAGATCACATCGACCAGCGAATCGAGTTCCGCGCCGAAACGACTTCCGGTGTTCGACACGCGCGCAACGCGGCCGTCGAGGGTGTCCAGGACGCCCGCGAAAATGATGAACCAGCCAGCCCACAGAAAATTGCCGTGATTGGCCGAGACGATCGACCAGAAACCGAAGAACAGGTTGCCGAGCGTGAACGCGCTCGGGACCACGATCACGACGCGTCGCATCCCGCGGCGCGGCGTCGAGGGCCGCGGCGCTACTTCCATTTGGCGATCACCGTGACGCTGGCCTGGGTCATGTCTCCTTCCTTGACGAGTACGGCGGTGCCAGCCGGAACGAAGACATCCACTCGTGACCCGAACCGGATGAGGCCCATTCGTGCGCCCTGTGTCACGATGGTACCCTCCCCGTGATCCGTGATGATGCGACGGGCGATCAGTCCCGCGATCTGGCGTGCCAGGACCGGACCGCCCGGCGAGGTGATGCCGACATCGCTCTGTTCGTTTTCGATCGCCGCCTTTTCGTGTGCGGCGTTGATGAACTTGCCCGGGCGATAGCGCCGGAATGCGATGGTTCCGTTCGTCGGGTACCGATTGACGTGCACATTGAAGACGTTCATGAAGATCGAGATTCGCACTGCGGCGCCGCCCACGACGTCGGGCTCATCGATCGGGATGATGCTCACCACGCGTCCGTCAGCCGGTGCGAGGACGAGGTCGTCTCCCCTCGGCCCGTCGCGCTCCGGATCGCGGAAGAACGCGATGACCCAGATGGCAACCGGCAGCCAGACCAGCGCGGCGACCCACCAGCCGAGCAGGACCAGGCCGATACCCAGCAGCCACGCCACGGCGATGAACGGGCGTCCTTCTGGTGCGATTCGCATCACGCCGCCTCCGGCAGTTCGCAACCCACGAGTCGGCGATACGCTTCGCGATAGCGAGCCGTTGTTTCCGAGATCACGGTGGCCGGCAGTGCCGGCGGTGGTGCGTTCCCATCCCATCGACCGGCCAGTCGCTCGGCCGCGAGCCAGTCCCGCAGCGGTTGCTTGTCGAAGCTCGATTGCGAGCGTCCCGCGTGATAGCCATCGGCGGGCCAGAACCGGGAGGAGTCGGGCGTCAGCACTTCATCGATGAGAATGGGATGCCCCGCGGGCGTCAGGCCGAATTCGAACTTGGTATCGGCGATGATCAGTCCGCGCTCGGCGGCGGTTGTACGACCGGCCGCATAGATGGCGAGCGAGGTGTCGCGCAGGGTGTCGGAGAGGTCGGACCCCAGGGCGCTGCGCATCTGCTCGAAGGTGATATTCTCGTCGTGCCCGCTCGCTGCCTTGGTGGCCGGTGAAAACTTCGGTGGCTCGAGCGCTGCCGACTCCACCAGTCCCGGGGGCATCGGCTCGCCAGCAAGCGTGCCACTGTGGCGGTACTCCGCCCAGGCGGAGCCAGCCAGGTAGCCACGCACGACGCATTCGAAGGCAATCGGCTCGGTCCGGCGGACCAGCATCGCGCGACCCGCCAGCTGTTCGCGGAAGGGCTGGAGTGCAGGCAGCTCCACGAGAATGGCGTCGGTACTCGCCGTCAGGAAATGCGATTCCGTGACGCTGCTCAGCCGCTGAAACCAGTGTGCCGCGAGCTGGGTCAGGACCCGTCCCTTGTCGGGCACCGCCTCGTTCATCACGACATCGAACGCGCTAACCCGGTCGCTCGCCACCAGCAGGAGTCGCTCCGCGTCGACCTCGTATACCTCGCGCACCTTGCCGCGTCGCCACAACGGGAGGGGCAGGGTACCCTGGACGTGCGACGCGGCGGTCATACCCGCACCTCGGCGGTGGCCGCAACAGCGGCGTGCGTGGAAGCGCGGGTCACGAGTGGATCAAGGAACTCGGTCAGGAACTCGTGCACCTGCTCCTTCGAACGCCCGGTGTAGTGCGCGGGGTCGAGCTGGGCGCGCAGGATGTCGCGATCAATCCGGGCGAAGGCCTCATCGGCGGAGAGGCGCTCGAGCAGGTCGTTGCGTCCACCATCTGCCACCGCCTGATGCACCGCGTGCGAATGCGTACGGATGACTTCGTGCAGTTGCTGGCGATCTCCGCCCGATTGAACGGCCAGCATCAGCCAGCGCTCGGTCGCCATGAAGGGCATCTGTTCCTGGACGTGCCGCGCGATGACTCCGTGGCGCACTTCAAGCCCTGCGGCGATGTTGCCAGCGAGCAGCAGGATCGCGTCGACCTCATCGCCTGGCTGCGCACCAAGACGGATGCGCAATTCGCGATTCCGGCGCCGCATCCGGCGGCGGCCAACGCACCGGCGGCCGGCGGCGGTCCCGACGGCGA
>JAZJZU010000001.1:42058-43068 GCA_040389605.1 Gemmatimonadota bacterium | reverse complement strand
GACGAGGTCAGGCAGGCACGGAGCGTCTGCCCGTTTTCGGCGGTGAGCTCATAGTCCGCGCACTGCAAGCCCGCGATCGTCTGGCTCGTGCCAAGCTTGCGGATGTTGGTCTTGGGCGGCGTGCGGCCCCCGGGCTTCGAGAACGTTGGCAACTTGTCGACGGTGATGACTCCCTTGGCGTTCGCAACCCCGGCGGGCAAAGTCATTCCAGGCGGAAATGGGCGCAGGGTGGTGAAAGTTCCCGCCCGATTGTCCGTGATAGTTCGCATTTCCTGGCCGATGCCGGGCAGGGCGATGACGTTCAGGGTCTTCTGCCCCTTGGTGGTCAGCTTGCTGATCATTGCGCCGGTGCCGGCGGGACCAGCAGTGCGAACGGTCAGCGTGCCCTCGAATTGCTGGGCAGCGAGCGAGGTGCAGGGAAGGAGCAGGAGAAGCAGTGTCAGGCGTCGCATAGTGCACATCCAGAGTGCTGAGGACTGAGTCGTGACGGCGCGGGTGAGATTCGAACTCACGAGACCCTTCCGGGCCCGCCGGTTTTCAAGACCGGTGCATTCAACCGCTCTGCCACCGCGCCACGGGTCAGAAAGGTAAACCGAAGGGGCCACCCCTCCCGCCAGAGGCCTGTTTCTGCCACCTTTGGGCGGTGATCATCGAACCAGTCCACCTCGCCAGCACGCAGGACCCGATCTCCAAGGGGATCGTCGCCTTCGTGCTCCTGGGGCTCTTTGCCCTCCTGACCCTCGAGAAGGCGCACCGTGTCCTGATTGCGATGACCGCGGTCTCGCTGATCTGGCTGGTGACCTATCTCACACCCTACCACCTGATCTCGTTCGAAGATTCAGCCAAGGCGCTGGATCTCAACGTCCTGCTGCTGCTGGCGTCGATGATGGCCCTGGTGGCGGTCCTCAAATCCACCGGCGCGTTCGACTGGGCCATCGCGAGACTGCTGCGCGGCGAAGGGGCGACGCCCACGCGGATCCTGATGCCGCTCGCGTGGTTCACCGCCGTGG
>JAZJZU010000001.1:4780-42048 GCA_040389605.1 Gemmatimonadota bacterium | reverse complement strand
CAGGGAATGACGGTACGCCCACCACCTTTGAAAGGACTCGCACGTCGACTCCGGGTTTCGCCAGCGGCGCTCCTGCTCCCCGTGGTGATGGCGGCCAACATCGGCGGCACGTCGACCCTGATCGGTGACCCGCCGAACATCATGATCGGATCGGGTGCGAACCTCACCTTTCTCGATTTCCTCATCAATCTGGCGCCGCCGGTGCTGGTGATGATGTTCGGCCTCGAGTTCATCGCCCGCCGCTGGTTTGCCACGGACCTCGCGGCCGGCGTGGCCGCGGTCGCCGACCCGAACGCTTCGACCGTGATGGTGACCGACCCGGGGCTGTTGCGTCAGCTCGCGGTGATCTGTGGCTTCGTGCTGATCGGCTTCCTCACTCACGGGATCACGGGGATGCCGGCTGCCGTGCCCGCCACCGTTGGAGCCGGCGCGGCACTGCTCGTTCAGGACATCCGCTATCTCCAGGCGCACCGCCCCTCGCACGAGGAGCGCGTGCACGGGATCCTCGACGTGCTCGAACACCAGATCGAATGGGCGACCCTGGTGTTCTTCGCATTCCTCTTCATCGTGGTCGGCGCCGCCGTCGAAACCGGGCTGATCGGCTCGGTCGCTCACGGCCTGGAAGTGGGGATCGAGTTCGGACAGACCACACTGGGGCTTGGTCCGCAGGGCGTGCTGCTCTTCGCGGCGATCCTGATTCTCTGGGTCTCGGGCGTTGCCTCGGCACTGATCGACAACATCCCGTTCGTCGCGGTGAGCATCCCGGTCATTCGCGAGATCATCCCGACCCTTCCGGGTGATGCCGGTGTGCTCTGGTGGGCGTTGGCGCTCGGGGCCTGCCTAGGTGGCAACGGCACCCCCGTCGGCGCCTCGGCCAATGTCACGACCCTTGACCTGATGGCCCGGGAAGGGACCCGGATCAGCTTCGCGGCATTCACTCGATTCGGCGCCACGGTGGCGGGCTTCACACTGGTGGTCTCGTGCATCTGGCTTACGGTGCACATCTTCGTCGGGGCGCAGGAGACGATGCTGGGTACCCTGGCGGTTGGCCTCGCCATCGGCGCGTTCCGGATGACGCGCCGGGCCAGTTGAAGGCGCGGGGGCAGGGTGGGGTCTTGTCAGGGGAAAGCGCCATCGCTACGGTTGAGGCAATGATGACACAACTGCTGAAGCGGGCCGACAAGATGACCCCTCTGTTCTGCGCGATGAAGTGCGCGGGACCGAGGGTTTCGGGCTGGTCGGCAGCGGCGTAGCAGTACATCCACAACCCTTTCTGTGGAGCCCCGCCCGACCAATGTCGGGCGGGGCTTTGTGCATATGACCACTGTGCTCGATCTCACGCGCTCCCTGCTGGCCATTCCGTCGCCCACCGGCTCCGAACACGCTGTCACGGCGTGGCTCGCCGCGCACCTCGAACGCGGCGGGTGGCAGGTCACGCGGCAGGCAGTGCGCGACGGGCGCGAGAATATCTACGCACACCACGGCGCGCCGCAGGTGGTGCTCTCAACCCACCTCGACACCGTGCCACCCGAGGTACCGTTCAGCGAGCGTGACGGCCGGATCTTCGGCCGCGGCGCGTGTGATGCGAAGGGCATCGCCGCCGCGATGGTCACGGCGGCCGAGCAGTTGTACGCGGCCGGTGAGCGACGGGTGGGGTTGCTCTTCGTGGTCGGCGAGGAGAACGGGTCGGATGGCGCGCGCGCTGCGGTTACGCTGGAGCCGAAGGGCCGGTTCATCGTCAATGGGGAGCCAACCGAGAATCTGCTGGTCACCGGCCAGAAGGGTGTCCTGCGCGTGTCCCTGCACGCCACGGGCGTGGCCGCGCATTCGGGATATCCGGAACTCGGCGATTCCGCCATCACGCGCCTGCTCGATGCCCTGCAGGCCGTCCGCGAGATTCCCCTGCCTCACGACCCCGTGCTCGGCGCGTGCACGATCAATATCGGCACCATCACCGGAGGCGCTGCACCAAACGTCGTGGCGCCGAGTGCGAGTGCCGAGCTGATGGTCCGGCTGGTTGGCCCGTCACAACCGATCCTGGACGCCATCCTGGCCGCAGTATCAGGTCGGGTCGCCGTTGATTTCCCGCTCGAAATTCCGGTGATGCGGGCACCACCACTCGACGGCTATCGTGAAACCACCGTGGCCTTCGGGTCGGACCTCCCGTTCTACACCGCGTGGGGAACTGGCTACCAGCTCGGACCCGGCACGATTCACCTGGCGCACACAAGCCAGGAGAGCATTGGCACGCAGGAACTGATCGATGCCGTTGAGGCATATGTCGTGATCACACGGAAGCTGCTCTCCTCGGTGGCCTCGTGATCGTGCTCAAGTTTGGTGGGACCTCGGTTGGTGATGCGTCGGCCATCCAGCGGCTTGTCGACGTCGTGGAGCTGGCCACTGCTGACGCGCCGTTGGTCGTGGTCTCTGCAATGACTCGGGTGACCAACAGTCTGCTCGATCTGGACGCTCTCCTGACTTCCGACGAGTACGCCGAGGCCGAAAGGCTGCGCCGGGAGCTGCAGCATCGGCACGAGCAGACGGCGGCAGCATTGAAGGTCGCCGGGTGGGTGGTCGGCGACTTGCTGGCGTCGTTCGAGGAACTGGCCGAACTGATCAGGGTGTTTCCGCCGGTGGCTGACCTCGCTCGACGCGACCGGATCGCCGGATTCGGCGAGTTGTGGAGCTCTCTGCTCGTGACCGGGGCCTCTGAAGCGAAGGGCCTGGCCGCGAGCTGGTTCGACGCCCGCACGGTGATGCACACCGACAGCCATTTCGGCGCCGCGATTCCCGATGAGCCAGCGATCCGCACGGCGGTTGCGCGCGACCTCGCCCCCCGAATCGGCGCAGGGCAGGTGGTCGTCACGCAGGGCTTCATCGGTCGCAACGCGGCTGGCGCGCCTACCACGCTCGGCCGTGGCGGCTCCGACTTCTCCGCGGCGCTGTTCGGCGCCGCCCTCGGCGCCTCGCGCGTCGAGATCTGGACGGACGTCGATGGTCTGATGAGCGCCGATCCACGGGTTGTGCCCGACGCGCGACTCCTCTCGCACGCCACCTACGACGAAGCCGCTGAACTGGCGGCCTTCGGTGCCAAGGTGCTTCATCCAGCCACTCAACTGCCCCTGGTCGAGGCGGGAATTCCGATCGTGATACGCAATACCTTTGCTCCGGAGAAGCCGGGGACCTGGATCGGTGCCGAGTCGCTCGATGACGGCAGCCTCCCGGTGCGCTCAATTTCCTTCAAGCCGGGAGTCACCATCGTCCAGATCCGGGCTGCACGGATGCTTGGTGCGTATGGTTTCCTGCGGCGTATTTTCGAGGTCTTCGAGCGCCACGAGATTGTCGTGGATGTGCTTGCCTCAAGCGAGGTGTCAGTCTCGCTCACCATCGACGACGGGACGCAACTCGCTGCCGTGGTGCACGACCTCGGCGCCATCGGAGAAGTCACCGTGAAGCCCGGTCGCGGGGTCGTGGCGGTCGTGGGGCGGGCTATTCGCGAGACACCCGGAATCGCTGCGCGAGTCTATTCGGCGATTGCCGATGTGAATGTCGAGATGATCTCGCAGGGCGCCTCGGCCTCCAACCTGACCTTCATCGTGGCAGAGGCCAATGGTCCGCAGGTGGTGCGCGCACTGCACCAGGCATTCTTCCCGGAGTTCGAGTGAAGATCGGCATCGTGGGCGATGGCAAGATGGCGCGAGCCATCGCGGCCGAAGCGGCTGCCGCCGGTGATGAAGTGATCACGATGATCGACGCGAAGGAAAACGTCGGCGGCGTGGCGATCACCACGGAGCGGCTCGGCGGCTGTGACGTGGTGTTCGAGTTCACCTCCCCGGCGGCCGCACCGGACAATCTCCGGGCACTGCAGCGCATTGGCGCTACGGTGGTGTGCGGCACGACCGGCTGGGACGACCAGCGCGCGGCCGTTGAGGAGTTGTGGCTCGACGGGCCGGGCGCTCTGCTCGTGGCAAGCAATTTTGCGCTTGGCGTGCAGCTGTTTCTCCGCGCCGCTGCGGTGCTGGCGCAGGCCGCGGCGCAGCGGCCCGAGTTTGACGGCTTCCTGCACGAGCGGCATCACGCGGCAAAGCTCGATGCCCCCTCCGGCACGGGGCTCCTGCTGCAGCAGGTGGTTCGCGCAGCCGATCCGGGGAGATTGTGGCCCATCACCTCCGTGCGCGCCGGAGCGATCCCCGGCGATCACGAACTCGTGCTCGACGGGCCGTTTGAAACGCTCACTCTGCGCCATTCCGCCCGCGATCGTCGGGTCTTCGCAGCCGGAGCGCTGTCCGCAGCGCGCTGGCTCGCCGGCCGCCGCGGTGTGTTCACCCTCGACGCGATGCTTGCGGGAGACTGACCTATGTTGCCGATCGGCGCAGGAACTGCCCTGGTCACGCCGTTCACCGAAGACGGCGCGGTTGATTACGATGCCCTCGCGCGACTCGCGAGCTGGCAGGTGGCGGAGGGCATCCAGTTCGTCGTTGCCTGCGGCTCGACCGGAGAAGCCCAGACGCTGAACCCGGACGAACGCGAACAGGTCGTCAGGACGGTGGTGCAGGCGGTGGGCGGCAGGATCCCGGTCCTCGCAGGGGCCACCGACAACGACACGGCGCGTGCCGTCATTGAGGCCCGTCGTCTCGGAGGGCTCGGTGTGGCCGGCGTGATGAGCGCATCGCCCTACTACAACAAGCCGACACAGGCAGGCCTGATCGCCCATTTCGAGGCCATCGCCGACGCCATTCCCGTTCCGCTCCTGCTCTACAACGTGCCCAGCCGGACCGGCGTGGATCTCAAGCCCGAAACGGTGGCAATGCTGGCGCTCCATCCGAATATCCGCGGGATCAAGGAGGCGAGTGGCAACGTTCGCCGAATGCTTGACCTCACGGGCCAGGTGCCACCCGACTTTGTCGTGCTGTGTGGTGATGACGACATCGTGGTCCCCGCCATTGCAGCCGGCGCGCACGGTCTCATCTCGGTTGCCGGCAACGCCATTCCGCATCGGATTGCCAGCCTCGTCTCCGCTGCCCTGAACGGGCAACACCAGCAGGCATTGGCCGAGCAGCACAGGTTGCTTCCCTTCATCGACGCGCTTTTCACCGAATCCAATCCGATCCCGATCAAGGCCGCACTGGCCCTTCTGGGGCGAGTGAACCCTGCCGTCCGGTTGCCACTGGTTCCGTGCACGCCGGGGCTCCGTGAACGCCTGCGCCTGTACCTCGATCAGCTGGAAGGTGCGCGTGTCTGAGGCGCTTCGTGAACAACTGCTGCCGTTCCTGACGGGTGTTCCGTCGGGACAGGAAGCCGAGGCGCGCGCGGCCTTTACCGCGCTGAAGCTGGCACTGCAGTCGGGGGCCGTTCGAGCCGCTGAACGCGGACCCGACAACCGCTGGCGCGTGAACGGCTGGGTCAAGCAGGGGATCCTGCTCGGTTTCCGGATCGGTGTCCTGCGCGAGGCCGGGGCGGCGGGCCCGATGGTGTTCTTCGACAAGGACAGCTACGGCATCCGGCCAACCACGCTCGACGAGGGAGTGCGACTCGTGCCAGGGGGCACCGCGGTTCGCGAGGGCGCCTTTCTCGGACGTGGCGTCATCGCGATGCCGCCGAGTTACGTGAACGTGGGCGCGTACGTGGGCGAGGGCACAATGATCGATTCGCACGCGCTGGTCGGTTCGTGTGCGCAGGTCGGGAAGCGCGTGCACCTGTCAGCCGCCGCCCAGCTCGGCGGGGTGCTCGAACCCGCCGGCGCGCTGCCGGTGATCATTGAGGACGATGTGCTGGTGGGTGGCAATTGCGGCGTGTATGAAGGCACCGTGGTCCGGGAACGCGCCGTCCTGGCACCGGGGGTCATTCTCTCTGGGGGGACAGCGGTATTCGATCTCGTGCACGACCAAGTGATCCGCCGTGAAGGCGAAATGCCGCTGGAAATTCCGGCCGGGGCAGTGGTGGTACCCGGCTCACGGCCGATCACATCGGGACCGGGCGCGGCGCGAGGCATAGCGCTCTACGCCCCGGTGATCGTCAAGTACCGCGACGCGAAAACCGACGCCGCGGTGGTGCTCGAAGAGCTGCTGCGCTAGAAGTCGAGCCGCGTGATCCGGCCGCGCGGTCCCACGCCCCACACGCGCCGGCCGGCAGCTCCGACACTCCAGTAGGGCCCCGTCGTGGCCGCCGTCCAGCTCACGCCCGCGTTGGTCGTGACCTGCAGCCCGCTCAGTGCCGAGGCGACCGCAGTGCTGCGACCGGCACCCGGGACCCAGGTCACGCCGTAGATGCCGCCTGGCGCCGACGGCCGCGACACCAGTTTCCACGTCATCCCGCCATCGTCGCTGATTCCCACGGCGGCGCTCGACGTATCGCTGGTGCCCCGCGCGCTGATGTTCGAGGCGACGCCGATGCCGCGCTTTTCATCGAGCCACGACGTGGCCGTCATGCCGGCGCCCTGCGCACTGCGGACGAACGGCGTTGCAAACGGCCGCCAGCTCTTGCCTGCGTCGTCGGTACGAAGCATTCTCGCTTCCGGGCTTCCGGTGGCCACCCAGCCGCGCTTCGAGCCAGAACTCACGAGGCAACCGCCACTCGCGGCGAAGCCACCCTCTCCCTTCAGCGCGGCGGGTGCAGCCGAGGCCGGGATCAGGTCCCAGTGCTCGCCTGCATCGGAGGTGCGGAGGATCATCGTCCGGTCGCCCACGGCATCGCTGAAGGCCACGCCGGTCTTGCTGTCGAAGAAGGTGATGCAGTCGTAGAACGCCGAAGTGTCGGCGTTCGTGAACTGCAGCCCCCAGGTGGCCCCACCGTCGGTGGTGCGATAGATCCGGGACTGGGGCCCCGGCCCCGCGCTCATCGCCCAGGCGACATCGGGGCTGACCGCGTGGATGTCGCGGAATTCAAGTTTCTCGGTCCCAGGCACCGGCAGGATGGTCCAATGGTCGCCACCGTCCGTCGTGCGGGCCACCACGCCCCCGTGACCACTCACCCAGACCACGTGGTCATTCACGGCGCTGACGGCCTGCAGCAGCTGCGTCGTGCCGCTCGTCTGTTCGGTGACGACCGGCCTCTGCGCCGCAAGGCTCGCGGCGCAGAGGGTGGAGAGCATCAGGGCAGGGACGGTCCGCACGATCACCTCGTCAGTTCTTGCCGTTGATGGCGTTGACCACGCCGCGGGTAATCAGCTCGGCCTTGAGCGCGAGGGCGCTGTCGCCCATCTCACGCAGGGTCGGGGCGAAACCGCCATACGCGATGCCATAGAGCTGGAGGATCGAGGCGGACGAGGGGTCGATCCATCCGAAGGGGCGTGAGCGGGCAGCGGCCTCGGGGTGATAGGTCCCGAAGAGCAGCGCCTTCGTCCGCTCCACATCGACCATCCCGAGATACTCCGAGCTGTGGATGGCCCCTCCCGGTTGGACAATCGTCGGCATCAGCTTGCGCACCATTCCCTGGGAGACGAGGTAGGGGTCGAGGCCGAGCGTCGTGGGATACGGCCCGTCGCTCCAGGAGAAATAGATCGGTCGCTTGCCGATGTTGTCGCGGATCAGGAACAGCGCCGCGAGATCGCTGCGCGTGATGTACTGCTGCGAGAAGGCGATGACGATCGAGTCGAACGCGATCTTCGCCTTGGGCGCCGCCATCACCTCCGGCAGTGCGGTGAGCGAGTCTTCGCTGAGCGAGAAGACCGGCGTGGTCGGCTGCACCCAGCCGCCCGCGGGAGCGCCACCCAGCGAGAGCGAATCGCGATCAGTGTGCGGCCGCCAGATTGCCGCGGCGGTCGCGGGGTCGAACGGCGGGATCTTGCGGCGTGCGATCTGCCGCAGGTGCCAGTCGGTATTCATCAGCGAGAGGTTGGCCAGCGTCACGTCGGGCCTGACACCGAGCACTTCCTGCGCGAACCAGAGCGGGAAGGTGTCGTTGTCGCCCGCCGTGATCAGGATGCCGTACGGTTCCACCGACTCGAGGATGTCGACCGCGAAATCGCGGGCCAGCGTCTCGTGCGCTCGCGATGCGGAGGTGTGGTTTCCCGCGAGCGGGATCAGGGCCAGCAGGAGCACGGGGGTTCCTGCCATCCAGCGCGTGCGTTCCGTGCCCTTCTCGCCGAGCCAGTCGCCCACGGCCCGGATGACGGAGGCAAAACCTGCTGCAAACAGCACGCCCACAAAGGCAAACGAGGCGATGAAGAAGTAGTCGCGGTCGCGCACCTCGCGCATATCCTGCGTGATGCTGGTGTCGGAGACGTGGTAGTAGGGTGCGTGCTTGAAGTTCAGGTAGAAAATGAGCAGGACCGTGAGCGTGCCGAGGAGTGCCGCTGCGGAAAGCCCGGCGCGGAGATTCCGGCGGATCAGTGCCACGAGGCCGCCAAGGCCGAGCAGCGTGAAGAGTCCGGTCGCGATGCCGGTGAAGCCGCCGAGATCCCGGCCCCACTGCCAGTCCCAGTAGCCCCAGTACATCGCGAGCTGAGCCGAGAGTGGTGACTGCCTCGTGCCGACGGGCGGCTTCTGGTATTGCACGCGACCGAGCACATCACTCAGCGCCTTGGAGAAGAACCCGACCGGTTCGCCCTCGTTGATCGGTGGATACTGCCCCGCGCGAATCGGGAGATAGATGTAGTTGAGCGAGAGCCCCACCACCACGGCCATCACGAGTGCCGCGATGACCTTGGGACGGAGGATCACGCGCCAGTCGGTCATCAGCACGTAGACGCCCACCACGGGGGCGGCGAGAATCCCCATCATATGATTGGTGGACGAGAGCGCCATGATGTAGATGCTGGCGACCAGCCACCGATCCCGGCGTTCGCCCTCGGGCTCATCGGCCCAGCGGAGGACGAACCACACCACCATCGCGATCGAGAGCAGCGAGACGGTGTACACCTTCTCGTTGACCGTGGACTGGTTCCACACCGTCCAGGCCGTAGCACTCGCGAGCACGCCAGCAAAGGCCGCCGCGAGGCGCGGGGCGCGGGCCGGCAGGATGGGGCGGGTCCACCGCTCGGCGATCAGGAACCAGAATGCCGCACCGCCCGCGCTCGTGATGGCCGCGAAGAGGTTGATGCGCTGGGCGTAGTCGGCGGCCAGCGGCAGCATTCCCCAGACGTGTGCCATCAGGGTGAAGAGCGGGTTGCCCGGCGGATGCGGAATGCCGAGGGTGTAGGCCGCCGCGATGTACTCGGAGGTATCCCAGAACGCCGTCGTGGGTGCCAGCGTCACGTAATAGATCGCGAAGATCGCGACGAAGGTGGCGAAGGCGCCGAGGTAGGGCGGGCGCGTGGTGGTGGTGTCCTGCAAGCCGGGCTCCGGGGTCAGGTCAGGGTGAACACGTCACGGGGACGAATGGGCTCAATGCCGGAACATACGGGTTCCGGTCAGGATCATCGCAATGTTGAGGCGGTCTGCCGCCGCGATGACCTCCGGGTCGCGCACCGATCCGCCGGGCTGGATGATGGAGGTCACGCCGGCCCTGGCGGCCTCCTCCACACCATCGGCGAAGGGAAAGAATCCATCGGATGCGAGGGCCGCTCCCGCAACCGGGTGCCCGGCTGCCGTGGCCTTGTGTACCGCGAGAAAGGAAGCGTCGACCCGGCTCATCTGTCCAGCGCCGATGCCGATGACCTGTTCGTCCCGGGCGAGCACGATGGCATTGGACTTCACCGTGCTCACGGCCGCCCAGGCGAAGCGGAGATCGTTCCGCTCGGCCGGGGTGGGCTGCCTGCTCGTGGGCGAGGTCCAGCCCTCTTCCGAGCGATCAAACTGGAACTGGTCCTGGAGCAGGAATCCGCCGCGAATGCGTTTCCAGTCGATCCCGCCCTGCGCGCGCGCTGCTGGCAGCTCCACGACGCGCAACTGTTTCTTCTCGGCAAACTTCGCCAGGGCATCGGCGTGAAACGCCGGGGCGACCACGACCTCGACAAAGAGGTCGGCCATTGCCTCGGCCGCGGCGCGATCGACCACAGTATTGAACGCCACGACCGACCCGAAAGCTGACATCGGGTCGGTGGCCCGGGCGCGCTGGAACGCTTCGCTCACGGTCCGGCCCAGGGCCAGCCCGCAGGGCGTGGTGTGCTTGATGATGGCGCAGGCGATGGCACTGTTCCAGGCGCTCACGGCGAGCGTCGCCGCGTCGATGTCGAGCAGGTTGTTGAACGAGAGCTCCTTGCCCTGCCGCTGGCAGAGGTCGCCGATGCCGCGGGGTTCCTCGGTCACATACAGTGCCGCCCGCTGGGCCGGGTTCTCGCCATAGCGAAGGACCTGCTGGCGTTCCATCGACAGCGAGACGCGTTCGGGGAGCGTGTCCCGGTCGGGCGTCAGGTAGCCGGCAATCGCGTTGTCATACTCTGCCGTGTGGCCGAACACCTTGGCGGCGAACTCGCGGCCGTCGACCTTCGACCCCGGCAGGGCGGCGAACAGATAGCCGGGCCCGGCTTTGCGGCTGTCGGCGGTGACGCCGGCGATCTCAGGATCCGCGTTCAGGCGACGCTGAAGCAGGTCGAGCGCGAGACCCGCCGCGCGGAGCAGCTCGAGCACCCGGGTGTAGTCACGCGGGTCGACGACGGGCAGCACGAACTCGAAATTCTTGGCGGCCGAGCGCAACATCGACGGTCCACCGATGTCGATGTTCTCGATCGCATCCTCGAACTTCACATCGGGGGCGGCAATCGTCGCGCGGAAGGGATAGAGGTTCACGACGAGCAGGTCGAAGCGCTGCAGGGCGTGCTCTTCGAGCTGCCGGAGGTGGCCAGGGGTATCGCCACGTGCGAGCAGGCCAGCGTGGATGGCCGGATGAAGCGTCTTGACGCGACCATCGAGGATCTCGGGGAAGCCGGTGACGGACGCCACCGATGTCACGGGCACTCCGGCGTCGCGCAGCAGCGTTGCCGTGCCGCCGGTCGAGACCAGCTCCCAGCCCATTGCTGCGAGGGATTCCGCCAGGGCAACGACACCGCGTTTGTCACTCACCGAGATCAACGCACGTGGCATTCCGTTCCGCTCCGCGACGACGGGGGCGTCGTCAGTCAAGGGTGTCTGCTGTCGGCGGCACGGGACGCCCGGCCTTCGCAGCCGCCTTCACCACCAGCGGCAACAGCTTGTGCTCTTCCGCGAGCACGCGAGCGGCCAGCGTCTCCGCCGTGTCGCCAGCGTGCACAGGCACCTGCGCACAGGCCAGCACCGCCCCCCGGTCATATGCTTCGTCCACCAGGTGTACCGTGGCGCCGCTCGCGCGTTCGCCAGCGGCGAGCACGGCTTCGTGCACCCGGTTGCCGTACATTCCAGGGCCGCCGTATCCCGGCAGGATGCCAGGATGGATGTTGATGATCCGCCCGGGCATCGCAGCGATGACGGCGGCCGGCACCAGTTTCAGGTAGCCGGCCAGTACGAGCAGGTCGACCTCGGCCTCGCTGAGTGTGCGGAGCCATTCGCCGGAATCGCGGTGGCTCTGCAGTCGGTGGGTCGAGATGCCCCTCGATCTGGCGAAGTCGAGCGCGGCGGCATCGCGATCACTCAGCACCAGCACCACCTCGGCCACCGGGTCGGCAGCCAGGGCGTCAACCAAGGCGTGCAGATTGCTTCCACGGCCCGAAACGGCGACAGCAACTCGATAAGTCACAGCCCTGAAATCTAATCCCTCGATGGTCTGGAGGCCTCTTCTGAGACACGTCCGATGTGGCGACGACCTGCTCCCCCGGCTCCGCGCGGCCGGCATTCCCGGAACCCCGATGAAATGGACGATTGCGGCGTGCCAGGGCCCGCTCAGCGCCTGGCCCGAGGGTCGGGCGGCACGAGCCCGATGGCTCTCGAGCCGCGGCGCACGGGAAGCCGCCGACCCGTTGCAGGGGATGGTGGAGCAGGACGCGGCGCTGCTGAGGGCCGCACGTCAGGGTGAGACCCTGGTGTTCTGGTGCGAGTCCGATTGTTACGACCTGGCCGATCTCGCGGCCGCCGTCGCGTTCGTGATGCAGGCCGAGCCAGAGGCCCGGCTCGAGCTGATCCTGCTCGACGACCACCCCGAAGTCACGGACTTCCACGGGCTGGTGCAGCTCTCCCCGGCGCAGCTGGTGGAATGCTTTGTCGAGCGCTCCCTCCTGCGTCGCGCGCAGGTCGACGCGCTCATCCACTGCTGGGAAGCGCTCTGCGCTGGCCCGGCGGCCTGCGCGGAGGTGGGGACGCAGTCACTCCCCATACCCTTCCTGGCGGCCGCGATGGAGCGCCTGGGGCAGGAGGCGCCCGATGCCGACGGATTCGGGCTCACCGAACGCCGGCTCGTGCACGCGGCCCAGGAGCAGGCTCGAACCGCGTCGCGATTATACCGGGCTGCGCAACAGGAGGAGCGTCGTCCCTGGCTGGGTGATTCGATGGTCTACGCGATGATCGACGAACTCGCTGGCCGGGGACGTCCGCCGATCCGGGTCGCGTCGCCCGGCGCCGTGCGCAGCGGAGGTGAGGCGCTGGTTGAGGCCTGCTGACTCAAGGCGTGCCGGCTCAGTCGGTGAGTGCGGTCTCGGCCCAGCGGAGCAGCTGGCTCGTGCGCTGGACGCCGAGCCTGATGCGGAGGGCGTTGATGTGATACTCCACCGTCTTGGTCGCGATCCCGAGTTCGTCGGCGATCTGGCGATAGGTGTTGCCAGCGCGGAGCAGCCGAAGAATCTGCTGCTGCCGTTCGGAAACCTGAATCGCATCGGCGCCAGGGAGCGCCGGGTCGGCCCCTGGTTCGGGTGCGTGGTGCCGAATCAGCGGGGTAACGTATTGTCGGCCAGCCAGGGCCTCCTCGATCGCGACGCGCAGCTCGGACGGCGCCGACTGCTTCACGACATAGGCGGAGGCGCCGGCCCGCAGGGCCGCGTCGACGAGTACGGGCTCGATGTGGGCCGTGAGGATCACGAACCGCGTGCCGGGATGGTCCTGCACGAGCGTCGGCAACAGACGCAACGAACTTTCCTCGCCAAACGACAGATCGAGCACCACCACGTCGGGGGTCCTGAGGCGCAGCGCGCCATCGACCGCATCGAGCGTGACCACGCTTCCCAGAATCTCGAACCACCGCTCCAGCGACGACGAGAGCGCCTCGGCAACGACCGGGTGATCGTCGGCGATGAGCAGGGTCGGGCGATCGGACATCAGGACTGCTCCAGGGGGAGGGTCGCCACCACGCGGGTACCGCGGCCGGGGGTCGCATCAAAGATCACCTGTCCGCCGAGGGCCGCCAGTCGCTCGCGCATCGACGTGAGGCCGATGCCGGGTCCTGCCGCGGCTTCGTCGGGATCGAATCCGCGGCCGGCATCGGCGATCGTCAAGCGGATGCCCCGGCCGAGCCGGGTGAGGTTCATCTCGACGCGTTCGACCCCGGAATGCCGCGCGGCATTTCCCAGCGCCTCCTGCGCAATCCGGTAAAGCGCGAGCCGCACCTTGGGCTCGAGCCCTCGCTCATCAGGGGCGGGAGTGAAATCCACGGTCAGTCCTTCCCGTTCCTCGACCGACATCGCCAGTTCGCGAAGCGCCTCGTTGATGCCGACGTGATCAACTACCGATGGATGCATCCCGCGCGCGAGTCCCCGCAGATCGTCGACCAGGCGGTCGAGCTTCGTCGCAATTGCGCCGCCGCGTTCCGTGACTCCGGTCCGGAGTTCGGCGGAAAGGGACAGCAGTCGCTGCACGACGTCATCGTGAAGCTCTCGGGCGATGGCGGAGCGTTCCTCGTCCTGCACGGCGAGGAGGCGTCCGGTGAAGCGTTCGCGCGCGCGGAGATAGCGGCGCTGCTGCAGAATGGTTGAGCCGATCAACGCGATCGTGAGGATGATGCCCACGAGTCCGAAGGTGACCAGCAGGGCGATGAGGGGCGGCTCCACCCGCGCGGCAGCAGCAAGCAGGGCGAACAGCGGAGGAATTGTGGTCACGCGCAGGCCTCCTGTCGACGGCGACTGATGCGGGGCAGGCGCAGCGCACGGATGAGTACCAGGTAGCCGAAGATGGCCACCAGGTTCCGCGCAGTGAGCAGCACCTGAAGCATCGGCTCGCCTTCCAGCACGGGAATCATCGGGTGGATGAGCGCCGTGGGTGCCGCCCACGCGAGGAAACCGATGCTCACCACGGCGGTCGAGTCGTCCAGCACTTCTCCCTGAATCCGGCGGAGAGCCGATTGCAGCGTGTACGCGGCGGCACCGGTGATGAGCAGGTGGTGGAGCGGTCCCGTGACAGTGGAATAATCGCCCAGGTCTTCCAAGGTGAGGGTCACCACGGCCCAGATCAGGGCGTAGAGTGCTCCGGCAATTCGCAGCGCGTCGCGTTCGCGCCGGGAATGCTGCATCGCCGCGAGTGTCCCCAGTGCGAGCAGCGTACCGAGCGGCAGGAAGAGCTGGAAGGCGACGTGCACGTACCCGGGCGAGCGGGCGAGCAACAGGTTCACGGCACTGGCCACCACCCAGCCGCCCGCCCAGGCCGTGAGCAATCGACGCGCACGATCGAGGGATTCCCAGCGTGAGAGGCCGTAGAGAAAGATTGCGAGCTCCAGCAGGGCGGTGATGGCGTCCGTCACCTGCCGCGCGGCGTTCACGCTGCTCGCCGCGGGTCGCGATCGTGGAGCATACAGGCCCAGAGCATCGGCATCATCGCGGCGAGCACGATCACATCGCGTATCAGCAGCAGGGACGTGATGCGCGCCGAGAAGGTGAGATGATACACCGCAGCATAGGGAGCGATCACGCCGGTCGCACCATAGAGGACCGCGAACGCGGCAGCGATCAGGGTGCCACGATCGTCCAGCGCGCGAGTCTGTCGCACGCGCGCCCGGGACGCAATCGTGAAGGCCGCCACGACCGCGATCAGGATGCCACGAAGGGGTGCCGTGAAGCGCGAAAAGTTTGTGAGGGTTTCGACGAGTGGCGTGAGGAGTGCCCACGCGATCACATAGGCGTAGCCCGCAATGCGAACGGTGTCGGCCCCCCGTCGTGTCGACTGATACGACGCCAGCGCCCCGGTGGCGAGCACGGCGCTGATGGGGAGATAGAAATGGGTCACGACGAGCCGGAGCGGACTCCCCTGGAGGCCCAGCATCAGCAGCCGGGCCGCGAGCCCGACAATCGCCCACGCCCAGATATAGCGGCAGCCTGTGTCGAGGCGCGACCAGCGGAAGATGCCAAACAGCACGAGCAGGACGTGCGCGCCCACCAGCAGCCACGCGAAGAAGTCGGTGGTCTTCACGCTGGCGTCCCCGCCGCCCCCTGCGCAAGCAGGTGGCGCGTCGCATCGGCGAACGTGGCCACCTGGGGCAACTGCAGCCGGGCGGCTTCATCGACGAGCCGTGACCCCGCACCGGTTCTCACCATCAGCGGATGCCCCCCAAGCTCCCAGGCGGCGAGGACATCGCCGGGTCGGTCGCCCACAAACCAGCTCGCGGCCGGATCGATGTCGAGCCGGGCGATCGCCTCGCGATAGAGGGCGGTTCCCGGCTTGCGGCAGGGGCAGCCGGCGTCCGCGGTGTGCGGGCAGTGCAGCACGAGGTCGAGTGTCACGCCGAGCGCTCCCAGCTGCCGTTCCACTTCCTGCTGGACCAGCCGGAAATCTGACTCGTGGTACAGCCCGCGTCCAATGCCGGACTGGTTGGTGATCACCACCAGGAGGTACCCTGCTCGGTGCAGCTCGCCAAGCGACTCGGCCACGCCATCGAGCAACCGGACCTGACCCGGGTCGCTGATGTAGCCCGGGTCATCGATCAGGGTGCCGTCTCGATCGAGAAAGATGGCCGGGCGGCTCATCGCGGTCGCGGGCGGGTGAGACTGTCGCGACGGGTCGAGAGCGAGTCGCCCGGCACGCGTGCCGTGGAGTCTGCGCCGGTCCTGAGCGAATCCGCCTTTGGTTTCGCGGCCGGCGGCTTCGGCACGTTCAACTTGAGCGTGATCGGCCCGCTGGTGCCTCCTGCCGTGCGCACGCCACGGAGTTCGATCCAGTACGAACGCCCGGGTGCGGTCGCACCGCGTGTCCGGATCACGATCTGGTTTCCGAGCGGCAGCCGCTGCTGCTTCGGTTCGTCCTTGGGCGTGGTGTCCGTGGTCGTTGCCTTGACCGGGCGCGTCACCGGTGGGGGAGGCGCCGCCGCGGGCGGCGGAGGTTTCGTGGTGTCGGCAGCGGCCTGTGCCGCGGCGGCCGCCGCGCGCGCCGCCTCGTCGCGTGCGCGATAGGCGGAGTCGTGCGCCGCGCGGGGCAGGGCCGACACGGGACCGAGTGAGAGCGAGTCTTTCGTGGTGCCGTTGGCTTCCGGAATCAGCAGAACCCTGATGCTGTCGGCCGGGATGGTCAGCAGGGGATCGATCGGCACGCTGAAGTTGACGGCAATATTGACGGAATCACTCCGGACGGCGTCGGTTGCCTTGGGAGGGAGGGTGTCGCGGACGAACGCCCAGACTTCGCCCACCTCGGAGACCGTCGCGGCGACACGCACGGAATCCCATCCCTCCTTTGCATCGCGTCGCGCGTTGTGATTCTGGTCCTGGATCACGGTGACCAGGAACTCACCGTCGGGGAGTGGTCCAATGGCGAAGCGTCCGGTGGAGTCGGTGACCGAGCGATAGACGAGCGAATCGGGAAGCAGCATCGCCTCGACCAGGGCTTCGGGATAGAAGCGTCGACCGGCCCAATCGACTGCACGACCGGTCAGGGCCCTCGTCGGCAGCGAACCGCCCGTTGCGAGGGTGACCACGTGCGAGGTCTTCACGACGTTGCGTCCGTTATCCGCGAGGTCACGCACCCCCGGCGTCAACTCGATCCGGTAGACCGTGTTCGGCTGCCAGCCGTTTCGTGGCTTCACCGTGATCCGGCTGCGGTGCCATTCCACTCGAGGCACCTCGCCAGGCTTCGACGGGGAGAGGAGGACCAGCTTCTCGAGGTCGCCAGTGCCCAGTCCGAAGTTGGGTTGCGCTCCCTCACTCACCGTCTCGTCGAACTGGAACTCCACCCAGTCCTTGAAACCGGGTATCACGCTCGTGGTCTCGGGAAAGGTCGCGAGCAGGTGCGGCGGCTGGAAATCGGGCGGGCCGCCGGGCGGGTTGCCCATCCGGGCGCAACCGAGGACGAGCAGGAGGGGGAGCAGCCGCGGGGTCAGTCTGTGCACCCGAGTGCCGCGCGCTTTTCGCGGAGCGTCGCGGACTGTGCGCGCCACGCGTCGAGTTTCTCGCGCTCCTTGGCGATGATGGCGGCGGGGGCCCGGCTCACGAAGTTCTCGTTGGCAAGCTTCGCTTCCTGTGCCGAGACCAGTTGCTCGAGCTTCCCGGCCTCACCACCGAGCCGGGCGCACTCCTTCTCGATGTCGACCAGGTCGCCCAGCGGCACGATCACCGTGGTGCGATCGTCGAGCACGATCGTGCCACCGGCCTCCGTCGGCGCAGCTCCGACCACCAGTGATTCGATCTTGGCGAGGCGGCGGATGGTGTCGGCATCGGCGGCGATCGCACGCTGCACCGCCTCGCTCGGATCCACCACCGTGACGTTCACCATTGCCCCGGGTCCGACGGCGTATTCTGCCCGGAGGACACGAACCGCTCCCACGAGCGCCTGCAACGCCCCGAAGTCGCCCAGTGCAGCGGCGTCGGCACGTCCGTCGGCCCCCACGGGCCACGCGGCGAGCGAGATGGTGGCATCGGGGCCGGACCCGGGCAGCCGCTTCCAGAGCGTCTCGGTCACGAACGGCATCACGGGGTGGAGCATCCGCAGCGCGATGTCGAACACGTGCGCTGCCACTGCGCGCGCCGTCTCGCCCCCTGACACGTTGCCATAGAGGCGCGGCTTCACCTGTTCGAGATACCAGTCCGCGAGATCGCTCCACAGGAAGTGGTAGACGGCTGCTACCGCATCGTTGAGACGATAGCGCTCGTAGTGCTGCGTCGCGGTCGTGATCATCTCCGATGCGCGCGCGAGAATCCAGCGGTCGGCCAGCGTGAGGTCCACCGCGGCCACCGTGTCGATCGGGGCGACGCCGGCCTCGAGGTGGCCAAGCAGGAACCGGCCGATGTTCCAGAGCTTGTTCGCGAAGTTGCGCCCCGGGGCGAACGACGACTCGAGGTCCGCGGGGTCGAGAATCAGGTCGGTCCCGACGGCCATTCCGCTCACCATCGTGTAGCGCAGCGCGTCGGCGCCAAACCGCTCGATCACCTCGAGCGGGTCGATGCCGTTGCCGAGCGACTTCGACATCTTGCGATGCTGCGTGTCACGCACGGTGCCGTGCAGGTAGACGGTCCGGAACGGCACCTCGCCGCGGAACTCCAGCCCCGCCATGATCATCCGCGCGACCCAGAAGAAGAGGATCTCCGGCGCGGTGACCAGCGTGGTACCGGGGTAGAACGCGGCGAGATCTTCCGTCTCGTCGGGCCAGCCGAGTGACGAGAAGGGCACGAGCCACGACGAGAACCAGGTGTCGAGCACGTCCTCGTCCTGCGTGACGGTGCCGCCACAGGCGGTACAGCGCGTCGGGGTCTCCCGCGCCACGATCGTGGTGTGGCACCCCTCGGCATCGCAGTACCAGACCGGAATGCGATGCCCCCACCACAACTGACGGGAGATGCACCAGTCGCGAATGTTCTCCATCCAGTTGGCGTAGTTGTCGCCCTGCCGCTCTGGAATGAAGCTCACCCGGCCATCGCGATAGGCCGCGAGTGCCGGGGCGGCCAGCGGCTGCATCCTGACGAACCACTGATCGGACAGTCGCGGCTCGACCACCGTGCCGCAGCGGTAGCAATGCCCCACGGCGTGCCGGTGCGGCTCGACCTTCACGAGCCGCCCTTCGGCCTCGAACTCCGCCACCACCCGCTTGCGCGCCTCGAACCGCTCGAGTCCCTGGAAGCGCTCCGGCACCGCGTCGTTGAGGTGGGCATCGGGCGTCATGATGTTCAACTGCTCGAGGTCGTGGCGCTTGCCGATCTCGAAGTCAGTCTGGTCGTGCGCAGGCGTCACCTTCACGGCGCCGGAGCCGAACGCCGGGTCGACCGCATCGTCGCCGATGATCGGGATAAGCCGCCCCACGAGCGGAAGCCGCAGGTGCTTGCCGATCAGCCCGGCATAGCGGGGATCGTCGGGGTGGACCGCGACCGCCGTGTCGCCCAGCATCGTTTCGGGCCGCGTGGTCGCGACCACGAGGGAATCGCTGCCATCGGCGAGCGGATACCGCAGGTGCCAGATCCTGCCTTCGGTCTCCTCTTTCTCGGCCTCTTCATTGGAGAGCGCGGTGAGGCAGCGGGGACACCAGTTGATGATGTACTTGCCGCGATAGATGAGGCCCTGCTCGTGCAGTCGCACAAACACTTCACGGACGGCGCGCGAAAGATCGGCGTCGAGCGTGAAGTAGGTGCGTGACCAGTCGCAACTCGCCCCCAGCGCCTTGAGCTGGTCCAGGATCTGTCCGCCCGTCTCGTGGACAAACGACCAGACCCGCTCGACAAAGGCCTCGCGTCCGACATCGAAGCGCGTCAACCCTTCCTTGGCGAGCAGCTTCTCCACCACGTTCTGCGTCGCGATGCCGGCGTGGTCGGTCCCGGGCACCCAGAGCGCCCGACGACCCCGCATCCGCTCGAAGCGAATCAGCACGTCCTGGATGGTGTTGTTGAGCCCGTGTCCCGCGTGCAGCACCGCCGTGACGTTCGGCGGCGGGATCTGGATCACGTACGGTTCGCCCGCGCCGTTGGCATCGACGTGATAGAACCCGCGCTCCTGCCACCAGGCATAGAGCGGCGCCTCGATCGCCGAAGGATCGTATTGTGGTGCCAGCGGTTCGGTCATGCGGGGAGCGCGTCGCTGTCGTCGAGCAGGTCGAGCGCGAGGTCGTCTTCGCCGCGCACGAGGATGCAGTTGATCACCTGGGCAGGGTGTACCGCGTCGCTCACCAGCCGCTGGGCCTGCAGCCGGGCCTTCCGGGTCGGCACCCAGCCGTGGATCTCGATCGCGAACCGGCGAACCGGTACGACGTCGAGATGGCATTCGCGGAGCAGGATGTCGTTCTCGAGCGCGCTCAGGGCGTCGTGCACGAGCTCTGCCACCGATCCCGCTGCGGGGCGGGGCTCGGCCTCGCCGCGGAGCAGTCGGGTCGCCGCCCCGCCGAAGAATTCGCTCAGCAGGAACCCGGCCGTGGCCCCCAGGGCGAGGCCCAGGGCAACGGCCCCCACGGTGGCTCCGGGGGAAGGGGACGGGCGACGGTGTCGTAGAGCAAGGCGTGGCATAGTGATAAACTACAAGACTCGGTCGACGCGGCCTATGCCTGCGCTCGACCCTCCACGACCCTTTTGCGAGGCTCCAGAGCGCCATGGCGACCACGTCGGACGGCACCATTCGAGTCACCCTTCCGGACGGGTCGGTTCGCGAGCTCGCGGCGGGAACCACTGGGATGGGGCTCGCCTCGCAGATCGGGGCCGGCCTGGCTCGTGCCGCCGTCGCCATCCGGGTCAACGGCGAGATCCAGGATCTCGGTCGCGAACTGTCCGATGGCGCGACCGTCGCCATCCTGACCGAGCGCGATCCCGAGTCGCTGGCCATCCTGCGGCATTCGGCAGCCCATATCCTCGCGACGGCCGTGCGCGAGCTCTTTCCCGACGCGGGCATCGGATTCGGTCCCGCGATCGATGAGGGCTTCTACTACGACTTCGCCGTTCCGCGCCCGTTCACGCCGGAAGACCTCGAGGCGATCGAGCAGCGGATGACCGCCGTGGTGGAGGCCGACTACCCGTTCACGCGGGAGGTGGTCGATCGCGAGGAGGCCAATCGCCGGTTCGCCGACGACCCACTCAAGCTCGAGCGGATTTCTGAACTCGGGCCCGACGAGACGATCACGGTCTATACCGATGGGCCGTTTGTCGATCTCTGTCGGGGGCCTCACGTGCCGGGAACGGCCAAGCTGAAGCATTTCAAGTTGCTCAGCGGAGCCGGCGCATACTGGCGCGGCGATTCCAGCCGGCAGATGCTCCAGCGCATCTATGGCACCGCCTTCTTCCGGAAGGACGAGCTCGCGCAACACCTCTCGCGACTCGACGAGGCGAAGAAGCGCGATCACCGGGTGCTCGGGAAGCAGATGGATCTCTTCCTGTTCCACCCGTTTGCCCCGGGTGCGGCCTTCTGGACTGACCGTGGCAGCGCGGTGATGAACGAACTCATTCGCTATATGCGTGAGCTCCAGCGTGATGGCTACCAGGAAGTGCGCACACCGCTGCTGTTCAACAAGGGACTGTGGGAGATGTCGGGGCATTGGGGGAAGTACAAGGAGAATATGTTCCTCGTGCTCGACAACGAGACCGGCGAGCACGATTTCTCGCTCAAGCCGATGAACTGCCCGTCGCACTACTTGCTCTATCAGGCGAAGAAGCATTCGTATCGAGAGCTGCCGCTGCGCTTCACGACCTACGACGTCCTGCACCGGAACGAGGTGTCGGGCGCGCTGGCGGGACTCACGCGCGTGCGCCAGTTCCAGCAGGACGATTGCCACATCTTCCTGATGGAGCGGCAGATCCAGGCCGAGGTGCACCGGCTCACGCAGTTCATCATGGGGTACTACGAAACCTTCGGGCTGAAGGCCACGCTCAAGTTTGCGACCCGCCCCGAGCAGCGGATCGGCACCGACCAGATGTGGGACGAGGCCGAACGCGCACTGCGGCACGCGCTGGAGGCCACCGGGTTGCCATACGAGATGAAGCCCGGCGATGGCGCCTTCTACGGCCCGAAGATCGACTTCGATGTCGAAGATGCGATTGGCCGGAAATGGCAGCTGGGCACGATCCAGCTCGACTACGCCGCGCCCGAACGGTTCGACCTCAATTACGTCGGCGATGACAACTCGGAGCATCGGCCGGTGATCATCCATCGCGCCGTGAACGGCTCGTTCGAGCGGTTCATCGCGATCCTGATCGAACATTTTGCCGGGGCATTCCCGCTCTGGCTCGCGCCAGAGCAGGTGCGGATCATCCCGATCAGCGACACGCAGCAGGAAGCCGCCGAAGCGGTCACGGCGAGGCTGCGTGACCTGGGGATCCGCGCGCACCTCGACGATCGTCACGAGACACTCAACTATCGCATTCGCGAAGGGGAGCTGGCCAAGGTGCCGTATATGGCGGTCATTGGGCAGCGGGAGGCCGACAGTGCGAGCCTCGCCGTCCGCGTGCGCGGTGCGGGGAACAAGCAGGAGGTCGTGACAGTCGACGACTTTGCGGCGCGCCTCGCCGAGCAGGTACGGAGCCGGGCGCTGACCCCGTGAGCGGGCCCCGGCTCGAACGCGTGATCGGCGTTCGGGCGCTCGCCCTGATGATCGTGAGCGTGACCATCGGCGCCGGGATCTTCGGTTTGCCCGGGCTCGCGGCGCGCGAACTCGGTGCGGCGGCCCTGCTGGCCTACTTTGTCTGCGCCGTGGTGATGACGCTGGTCGGGCTCTCGCTCGCCGAGGCCGGCAGCAGGGTGCCCAGCACCGGCGGGCTTTATGCCGTGGCAGATGCCTCCTTCGGGCCGTTCGCCGGCGCATTTGTCGGGATGCTGCTCTTTACGGCCAACGGCGCCTTTGCCGACGCCGCAGTCGGGGCGCTCTTTGCCGATACGATGGCACAGTTGATCCCGGCCCTTGGCTCGCCTGTTCCCCGGATCCTTCTGCTGATCGCCGTCTATTTCGCTGCCGCGTCGCTCAACATTCGCGGCGTCCGCAACGGGGTGGCCGCGGTCCAGGTCACCACGGTCATCAAGGTGCTCCCGCTCCTCGCCATCATCGTGGCCGGCTGCTTCGTCATCAAGCCCGGGAACCTGCACTGGGCCACCGTGCCAACCGTGCCCGCCGTGGCACGGACATCGGTCCTGCTGATCTTTGCGTTCGTGGGGATCGAAGGGGCGATGAACGTCTCGGGTGAGGTCGTGCGCCCGTCGCGCACGATTCCGCGTGCCGTGGTCTTCGGCATCGGTGGCGTGGCGCTGCTGTACGTTGGACTCCAGCTCGTCTCGCAAGGTGTGCTGGGGGAGGGACTGGCCTCCTCCACGGGTTCACCGCTTGCCGACACCGCGCAGGTGATCTTCGGCGGAGCAGGGGCGACCCTCGTGCTCGTCGCGATTGCTCTCTCCACCGGCGCCTTCCTCTTCGCCGACCTGCTGTCCCAGCCGCGCGTCATCGTCGCACTGGGGGAGGACGGCCTGCTTCCGGCTCGCTTCGGGCGGATCGATCCTGTGCGCCGGACGCCCGCGGCCGCCATTGCGCTCTATGCCGTGCTCTCGGCCGGCTTGGCCATCACGGGAACCTTCTCGGCGCTCGTGCTCGTATCCGCCTCCGGGACGTTGATGAGCTATTTGCTCTGTTCGCTTGGGGTACTGCGGCTGCGGCAAAAAGGAATCCGGTCGGTGGACGAACCGTTCGTCCTGCCGGGCGGACCCACCATACCCCTGCTTGCCGCTGCGGCCATTGTGGCCCTGCTGGCCTCGCTTACTCGTGACGAACTCCTTGCCATTGGTGGAGTTGGCCTGATCTGCACGATCCCGTACTTCATCAGGAGGCGACGCCTGGGGCGCTGACGCGTTACCGCCCTGCCACCAATCCGCCTATCTTTCCGAA
This sequence comes from Gemmatimonadota bacterium, assembly GCA_040389605.1. Lineage (GTDB taxonomy): Bacteria > Gemmatimonadota > Gemmatimonadetes > Gemmatimonadales > GWC2-71-9 > Palsa-1233. The sequence goes on along the minus strand of JAZJZU010000001.1, from coordinate 18,522 downwards.
GGTCCCAATACACCAGGAATGGCATCGTGTCAGACCAGACTACGCCCGTAATCCTCAGCGCCTGCCGCACGCCGATCGGTAAATACCTCGGTGCACTGGGCTCCGTTCCCGCCACGCGCCTCGGCTCGATTTCCATCGCGGAGGCCGTGCGCCGCGCCGGGATCGACCCGTCGACCATCGATGACGTCATTATGGGGCACGTGGTCCAGGGCGGCACCGGTCAGGCGCCGGCGCGCCAGGCGATGATTCACGCGGGGCTTCCCGGGACGATTCCGGCCCTGACGATCAACAAGGTGTGTGGCTCGGGCCTCAAGGCGGTGATGCTCGCGTCCCAGGCGATCCGGGCCGGCGACGCGGCGTGCGTCGTCGCGGGCGGAATGGAGTCGATGTCGGGCGCGCCGCACTACGTCTACGGCTACCGGAACGGCATCAAGGCCGGCAACCAGACGATGGTCGATGGGATGATCCACGACGGGCTCTGGGATTCGTTCGGCAACAACCATATGGGCGAATACGCCGAATACACGGCCGAGAAGGCCGGCGTGAGCCGCGAAGAGCAGGACGCCTTTGCATTCCGCTCGCACCAGCGGGCCGTAGCGGCCCAGAACGCTGGAAAGTTCGCGGCCGAAATCGTCGGCGTCGAGATCGCCGACCGGAAGGGTAGCATCACGGTGAGCGCCGACGAGTCGCCGCGCGCCGACACCACGCTGGACACCCTCGCGAAGTTGCGGCCAGTGTTCCGCAAGGACGGCACCGTCACGGCGGGCAACGCCCCGGGGCTGAACGACGGCGGCGCAGCCCTGGTCGTCGCCTCGCTGGCCTATGCGAAGGCGCACAACATCACGCCGCTCGCGCGAGTCACTGGCTATGCCACCGGCGGCGGAGAGCCGAAGGATCTCTTCTTCGCGCCAATCCTCGCGGTGCAGAACCTGATGAAGAAGCAGGGCACCACCATCGGGGATTACGACCTGATCGAGGCGAACGAGGCGTTCGCCGTTCAGGCCATCGCCGACGGTCGTGCGCTCGGCTGGGACGACGCGCGCGTGAACGTCAATGGCGGTGCCATCGCGCTCGGGCATCCGATTGGCGCCTCAGGGGCACGCGTGCTGACCACACTGCTCTATGCGATGAAGGATCGCGGGGCAAAGACGGGGCTCGCGACGTTGTGCCTCGGCGGGGGGAATGCGGTGGCGCTGAGCGTGGAGAGCCTCTAGCGCCTCGAATTCGGCTGAGTCATCCCGCACGAAGTGCGGGATCTCCCGGCCTGATCCACGCCGGCATCCGTCGCGCTGGAGCGGACAATGCTTGCGACTGCACGAGTTGGGAGACCCCGCGCTGAACGCGCGGGGTGACAACGACCGACCGACGATCATCGACCATCGATCGACGACGCTGTTAACGTCAATCATGCAGGTAATATGCTGAAAATCGCAGTCATCGGTTCCGGCACGATGGGCAACGGCATCGCCCACGTCTTCGCACAGCACGGGCACGACGTCGTGCTGATCGATGTGAGCCAGCCAGCACTCGAGAAGGCGCTCAAGACCATCACGGCCAACCTTGAGCGCCAGGTCAAGAAGGGCGCCCTCGCTCCGGAGGCCGTGGCCGAAGTCACGGGACGGATCCGCACGAGCACCGCGCTGGAGGATGCCGCAGGCGCAAAGCTCGTGGTCGAGGCGGCCAGCGAAAACCCGGCGATCAAGTTTGACCTCTTCGCCAGGCTCGACACGATTTGCCCTGCAGATACCATCCTTGCCAGCAATACCTCCTCCATCTCGATCACCGAAATTGCCGCGAAGACGAAGCGCCCCGCGCAGGTCATCGGGATGCACTTCATGAATCCGGTGCCCGTGATGCAGCTCGTGGAGGTGATCCGCGGACACTCCACGAGCGACGCGACCCTCGAGGCCGTGATGGAGCTCGCGAGGGCGCTGGGGAAGACGCCAGTGCAGGCGAACGACTATCCCGGTTTCGTCGCCAACCGGGTGCTGCTGCCGATGATCAACGAGGCGATTTTCTGCGTGATGGAAGGGGTGGCCGAGCCCGAGGCCATCGATACCGTGATGAAGCTCGGTATGGCGCATCCGATGGGGCCGCTGCAGCTGGCCGACTTCATCGGACTCGACGTCTGCCTGGCGATTCTCAATGTCGTCCACGAAGGACTCGGTGACGACAAGTACCGTCCCTGCCCGCTGCTCAAGAAGATGGTCGCGGCGGGCTATCTCGGCCGGAAAAGCGGCCGCGGCTTCTACGACTACGGGAAGGCCTGATGGACGTTTTCGACGAAATGAAGAAGTGGGGACACGAGCAGCTGGTGTTCTCGCACGAGCCCTCCTGTGGCTACTTCGGCATCATCGCCATTCACGATACGACGCTCGGTCCCGCCCTCGGCGGAACCCGCGTCTGGCAGTACGCCGACAACGCCGCGGCGGTGATGGACGCCCTCCGGCTCTCGCGCGGGATGACCTACAAGTCGGCCGTGGCCGGACTGAATCTCGGTGGCGGCAAGGCGGTCATCATCGCCGATCCGAAGCGCGCTGACCGCGAGTCGCTCTTTCGAGCGCACGGCCGGTTCGTCGAGACGCTCGGTGGCCGCTACATCACCGCCGAAGACGTGGGCACGTCGCCCACCGATATGGAGTTCATCAAGCGCGAGACCAAACACGTCGCCGGTCTGCTGAACCTTTCCGGCGATCCCTCGCCCGTGACGTCGTACGGCGTCTATATGGGGATGAAGGCCGCCGCCAAGCAGCGCTGGGGCAAGGACTCGCTCGCGGGCAAGACGATCGCGGTCCAGGGCTGTGGCAAGGTCGCCTACTACCTGATGACCCACCTCAAGCAGGAAGGGGCCCGGTTGATCGTGACCGATATCGACACCGAGAAGGTGAAGCGCGTTGTCGACGAACTCGGAGCCACGGCCGTCGCACCCGATGCGATCTACGACGCCAAGGCCGATATCTTCGCGCCCTGCGCCCTCGGTGGGATCATCAATGACGACACGTTGCCGCGCCTGAAGGTCGAGATCATTGCCGGCGGCGCGAACAACCAGCTGGGCGAGGAACGGCACGGCGTGGCGCTCGAGAAGCAGGGACTGCTCTACGCGCCGGACTACGTCATCAATGGCGGCGGTGTCATCAATGTGTACGGCGAACTCCAGGGCTGGACGATGGAGCGCGCCAAGCGCAAGGCGCAGGAGATCTACGACACGATGCTCCGCGTCTTCGCGATCGCGGACCGCGACAGGATCCCGAGCTACGAAGCGGCCGATCGCCTTGCCGAAGAGCGGATCAAGTCGGTTGCCGCCCTGAAGCAGATGTGGGTCGCGGGAGATCGATAGAAGAAGGGAGAAGGGAGAACCGCCCCAAGGGCTGTCATCCTGAGCGGAGCGACCGAAGGTCGCGCAGTCGAAGGAGCGAGTCTATCCGACGCTCCGCTCCCTCGACTTCGCCCGTCGCACGGGCTCCGCTCAGGATGACAGCGCTTCAGAGCATATTCCGCCCTCGTCCCGGTCTCCCGCCCCCGCCTCTCGCTTCTCCTTTCCCGTGCTTATCTTTCCCCAATGCCAGAACACATCCCGATCGGCTCCGATCACGCCGGCTTCGAAATGAAGGAAATGCTCGCGGACGAACTCCGGACGCTCGGCTACGACGTCGAGGATCTGGGGACCCACTCCACCGAGTCTACCGATTACGCCGACTACGCCCATCCCGTGGCGCAGGAAGTCGAGGACGGCAAGGCGAAACGCGGCATCCTGCTCTGCGGTACCGGGCTGGGGATGTCGTACGCGGCCAATCGCCATCACGGCGTTCGTGCCGCGGTCGCCTGGAATCCCGAGGTTGCGAAGCTCTCCCGTCAGCACAATGATGCCAACATCCTGGTGCTGCCAGCGCGCTGCCTCGACGAGGGGACCGCGCGCGAGATCCTCAGGGTCTGGATGGCGACTCCGTTCGACGGTGGTCGTCACGTCCGCCGTATCGAGAAGATCGAGGAGGAGTGATGACGCTGCCCCACGATGTCCCGCTGGCTCAGGCCGATCCGGCCATTGCCGCACTGATTCATCTCGAACTGGTGCGTCAGCAGGACGGCCTCGAATTGATTGCGAGTGAGAACTTCACCTCGCGCGCGGTACTTGAGGCGATGGGGTCGTGCCTCACGAACAAGTACGCCGAGGGATATCCGGGAAAGCGCTACTACGGTGGCTGTGAAGTGGTCGACCAGGTGGAACAGCTCGCCATCGACCGCGTGAAGCAGCTCTTTGGCGCCGACCACGCGAATGTGCAGCCGCACTCCGGGGCGCAGGCCAACTTCGAAGCCTATATGGGGCTGATCAAGCCGGGCGAGAAGCTGATGGGGCTCGCGCTGCCGCACGGCGGGCACCTGACGCACGGGGCGTCCGTGAATCACACTGGCCAGGTCTGGCAAGCGGTACAGTACGGCGTCCGGAGCGACACGGGGCGCATTGACTACGATGCCGTGCGCACGATGGCCCTGGCCGAACGGCCGAAGTTGATCATCGCAGGCGGATCGGCCTATGCCCGCATCATCGACTTTGCCGCCTTCCGCAGCATTGCCGACGAAATCGGAGCGATCTTCCTCGTCGATATGGCCCACTTCGCAGGTCTCGTGGCTGGTGGCGTCCATCCATCCCCCATTCCGCACGCGCACGTGGTGACCAGCACCACGCACAAGACACTGCGCGGCCCGCGCGGCGGGTTGATCCTCTGTACGTCGGAGTACGCCAAGGCGATCGACAAGTCGGTCTTCCCGGGCGGCCAGGGCGGACCGCTCGAGCACGTCATCGCCGGCAAGGCAGTGGCCTTCGGTGAGGCGCTGACCGACGACTTCAAGCGCTATGCCCAGCAGGTGGTCGACAACGCTCGCGTGCTCGCCGATGCAATGGTCGAGCGTGGCTATGCCATCGTCTCGGGTGGCACCGATACGCACCTGATGCTGGTCGATCTGCGCGCGAAGGAGCTGACGGGGAAGGAAGCCGAGAAGCTGCTTGGTGCGGCCGGAATCACCGTGAACAAGAACACCATCCCCGATGATCCACAGTCGCCGTTCGTCACCAGCGGGATCCGGATCGGGACGCCCGCGATGACCACGCGCGGAATGGGAACGGCCGAGATGATCCGCGTGGCCGAGCTGATCGACCAGGCGCTGGTCGGTCGCGACGAAACGACTCTGGCGAGGGTCAAGGGCGAAGTCGAGGAGATGGCGTCCCGGTTCCCGCTCTATCCTGCCGGCGTGGTGGCGGCCTGAGACCGATGCAGGAGCTGCAGTTCGCCGACGGCGTGCTGGCTCGCATCCGGGCCAAGGCAGGCGACCGCTACGACGAGCGCGCCTACCTCTTCCTGCTGACGGCCATCGAATTCCTGCAGACCCGGTTCGAGGTGCGTCGCCACGTGAGCGGCGCCGAACTCTCCTGGGGGTGCCGCGACCTGGCCCTCGAGCGATTCGGCCTGCTCGCCCGCACGGTGCTTGGTTGCTGGGGCGTGACCTCCACGGCCGACTTCGGTCGGCTGGTGTATACCCTGATCGAGATTGGATTGCTCACGACGCAGCCCGGCGACCGCGAGGAAGACTTCCACGGGGTGTTCGATTTCGTGGAGGCGTTTGACGGCAGCTACCGGATCCAGGCGAACCCCAAGGTAGTGTCATCCTGAGCAAGTCCGGCCGCAGGCCGGACGCAGTCGAAGGAGCAGGACTCCGCCCTCCAGCAATGTTCTCCGCAGTAGAATGACCCACCTCGTAATCGCTGCACAGATGTTTGGCGAGAAACGGTACGATCTTGTCCATCGATTGGTCTTCTGCGAGCAGGTCTCGGATGTGCGGGCGGCGATCGCGCGTGAGAAACAGCTCAAACACTGGAAGAGGGTCCGGAAGCTGGAACTTGTGGGGTCGGCGAACCCGGAGTGGCGCGATTTGTCGGGGTGAGCGGAGCGGGTAGATCTACTTGGAGGAGAGAATCGCTCCTTCGACTGCGCAGCCCGCTGGGCTGCTTCGCTCAGGATGACAGCGGGGGAGCCCGTCCCTGGAAACCATCGCCCATCGCCCATCGCCCATCGACAATCGATCATCGTGTTTCCCGCTAGATTCCAAGGATGCCCCTCCTCCCCGTCCTCACCCCGCTGCAAGCCGCCGAATGGGATGCTGCCGCCGAGGCAGCGGGACGGCCGCTCGCGTCGCTGATGGAGGCTGCCGGGCGTGCCGTGGCGCAGCTGGTGCTCGACCGCTATTCCGGCATTGCCTCACAGGGGGTGCTGGTCGCCTGTGGTGGCGGGAACAACGGCGGTGACGGCTGGGTGGCTGCGCGCGCCCTCCACGCGCTCGGCATTCCGGTCTGGGTGAGCGAAACCGCGACGCCGCCGCACGGCGTGGCGCACGCGGCTCGCTCGGCAGCACTCACCGACGGTGTCCGCACCGTTCCACCCGATGGTCCGTGGCCCACGGTGGCGCTCCTCGTTGATGCCATTCTGGGGACTGGCGCGCGAGGGCCACTCCGCGAGCCCGTCGTGGCGCTCCTCAACCGGATGATCGACCTCGAACTCCCGATCATCGCGATCGACGGGCCCACCGGGCTCGATCTCGAGACGGGGCTGCCGCACGGCCCGCTCGTCGCACACCTGTCCATCACATTCGGCGGTGTCCGCCGCGGCCACCTGCTGGCCCGCGATGAGTGCGGAGAGATTCTCGTGGTCGATATCGGTCTCGGTGCGGCCGACGCCACGCTGCCTCGCCTCGTGGATCGCGCCTGGGCGGCTGAGCGACTCGTGGGACTGGCGGCGCGTGCCCACAAGGGAATCCGGGGTCGCGTGGTGATCGTCGGCGGCGATGCCACGATGACCGGAGCCGCACGGCTCGCAGCGCGCGCCGCCTTCGGCGCGGGTGCGGGGCTGGTGCACGTCCTCGCTCCCGCGGGCTCGCTCGCCGTGTTGCGTGGTGCGGAGCCTGATGTGCAGTGTGGCGAACAGGATTTTGCGTTGCCCCTAGCGGCCAGCAGCGTGAAGCTTCTGGAGAGCGCCGACGTGGTGCTGATCGGTCCGGGGCTCGGCCGCGCAGAGGGGCGCGCCGCTTTTGTACTCGAAGTGCTGGCGCACGCGCGTGCCGCCGTGATCGACGCAGACGCCCTGGTGGCGCTCAAGGGCCAGGTGAGCGCGCTCGCCAGCGTCGCGGCCTCGCGTCACTTCGTCTGCACTCCACATCTCGGCGAGTTTCGCACGCTCTTTCCCGATCTCACCGACGACCTGGAGACCGCGCCGTGGGAGGCCGCCCGGAATGCGACGCTCGCGAGTGGCTGCACGGTTCTCCTCAAGGGCGTTCCCACGGTGGTGGCCTGCGATGGACAGCCGCTGCTCACGGTCTCCGCCGGGAACCCCGGGCTCGCCACGGGCGGCAGTGGCGATGTGCTCTCGGGAATCATCAGTGCATTGCTGGGGCAGGGAATCGTCCTCCCTGATGCGGCCGCGATGGCCGCACAGGCTCTGGGCGAAGCGGCGGATCACGCGGCACGTCGCACGACGGCGCGTGCGATGCGGCCGATGGACGTGGTCGATGCATTACCCGATATCTGGCGGGCCTGGTCCCGCGATCGTGAGAGTCACCTCCCCCGCGCGCCTCTGTTGCGCACGCTCGTGAAGCCGAGGTCGGTGTGAAGCGGTTGTTGTGCTGCGTCATTCTGCTGTCAGGGTGTGGTCAGTCGTTCAACGGTCCCGGCACTTCCGTGCCTGTGCGCGCACTGCGTCCCGAAGATCGCGTGCTGCTCGGCGACTTTTCTCGTGTCAATGCCCTGGCGGCCTCGTTCGATCGGCTCTTCGTCGCATACCCGACCGCGCTGGGGATCTATCGCCCGATCGAACGCCGCTGGGATGTGCCCAGGTCACCAGCCGAGCCCCGCCTCCTCAGCCTGGTCTTCGCGGCGGTCATCGATGGGATCGATCACTCCGTCTGGCTCGCGCTGCCTGATGGCTGGCTGCATTACCGCCCCGACAATGACCAGTGGGACCGTGGCGTCATTCCGGCTCGCGTCCAGAGCATCGCCACCGATGACGTCGACCCGGCACGAGGGATCTGGTTCCTGACCGCGTCGGGGTGGTTTCTCCAGCCGCGATTCGGCGGCGCCGCCAACCCCGCTGCGCCGCCGCGAACCCTGCGGCCCGCGACCACTGTCGAAGACGCAATGCGCGATCTGCCCCAGCTCCGCGCCCTCGCGCCCACGCTCACGACCGGCCCCCGACTCGGCGCTGGCCGGATTACCGCGGCCGCACCCAGCGCAGACAACAACGGCTGGTACCTCGGCACGACCAACCGCGGCCTGCTCTTCTTCTCGCGACTGGGTGCGCAGGCCGAGGCGTTCCAGCTGGGACTGCCCTCTGAAGTCGTCGGCGCTGTTGCGGCGAGCGGCGAGGTGGTCTGGGTCGCCACCGATGCCACGACCGAGTCAGGCGCCCAGCTCACCCGCCTGAGCAGCGACCTCTCGCACTCCGAGACCCTGAACGGCCTGATCACGACGGGGCTGCCCTTCAACGCCACGCGGCGGCTCCTGATCACCGACAAGGCCCTCTGGGCGGGCACGGATCAGGGCCTCGTGCGCCAGCCGCTCAATGGCGGATCGCTCACGCGCTTTGACGGCGCGACGGGACTCGCCGACCAGCGCGTGACAGCGCTCACATTGCGAAATGGCCGAGTGGTCGCGGGGACATTGCGAGGACTGTCGGAAGAGGGCAGCACCGGACGGATCGATCGCATCGCCACGAAATATTTTGGCGCAGCCTACGATCTCGTGGCGCGCGGCGACACGGTCTTCGCCGCCACCGCGAATGGTCTGGGGGTGCAGACCTCGGGTGGAGATGACCTGGTGATCCCCGACGCCTTCCGAGGCGTCGCGGGCGGGAGTGGCCCGGTGTATGGCGTGGGATTCGTGGCCGACACCCTGGTCGCGATGAACGCCGATCGGCTGATCTGGCGCGACCCGCGTACCGGGTCGTGGACGCCAGGCCCGATGCTCTCGGGCGAAACCGGGCGTCTCACGACGTTGCTGGCCGACGAGAGCGGCGTCTGGGTGGCCGGCACGCGCGGTGCGGCACTGGTGCGCCCGAATCTCGGCCCGCTGCGGTTTCTCACGGTGCCCGGTGATCTCCCCGATCAGGTCACGTCGATAGCGCGTACCCGCAACCATCTCTGGATCGGGACCCCACGCGGCCTCGTGCGCTACCTGCTGGAGGTTCGGTGACCAGCGTCGCGCTGGGTGGCAGCCGCGAGTTCGACAGCATTCGCGCCATCGCCGACGCGCTGGGCGACGCGGCCGGGAGGCTCGGCGACGACACGGCGGCCGTGCCGCAGGGCGAGGGCACGTTGGTGGTGAGCACCGATGTCTCGGTGGAAGGAGTGCACTTCCGTCGCGGGTGGCTCACGCCAGCCGACATCGGCTTTCGCGCCACCGCGAGTGCGCTCTCCGATCTCGCCGCGGCGGCCTGCGTACCGGCGGGGATCACGGCAGCGGTGGTGGTTCCTTCCGAGTTTACCGAAGCGCAGCTCGTGGAGCTGATGCAAGGCGTCGGCAGCGCCGCGCGGATGGCCGGGTGCCGCGTACTCGGTGGTGATCTTTCGGGCGGGACTGTCGTATCGGTGGCCGTCACGGTGTTTGGCCACTCGGTGCGCCCGATGTCGCGGGTGGGTGCCGTGGCGGGCGATGGCATCTGGGTCACCGGTGTACTCGGTGGTGCGCGAGCGGCGCTGCGCGCCTGGCTCGACGGCCGGGAGCCCGTGCCCGACGCTCGCGAGGCTTTCGCGCATCCACCCGCTCGCCACGCCGTTGCGCGCTGGCTCGCTGCGCACGGTGCCACGGCACAGATGGACATCAGCGACGGCCTGGGTGGCGATGCTCAGCATCTCGCGGCGGCGTCCGATGTGGGGCTTCGAATCGAGCTCGAGCGGCTCCCCGTGCACCCAGCCGTTGGGGCAGAGGCGGGCCGACTCAAGCAGGATCCTGCGCTCTTTGCGGCAGTCGGCGGGGAAGACTACGAGGTGCTGGTGACGCTGCCGCGCGATTTCGCGGGTGCCGAGGCGTGCCTCGAGGCAACCGGAGTGCCACTGACGCGGATTGGCGCGGTGCGTCGAGACGCGGGAGTAGTGTGCACGCTGATGGGTGCGGTGGTCCCGGTGCCGGGATTCGAGCACCGGCTGTAGTCCGTCGTTCGCTCTCGCCGCGGAGGCCGCAATGCGAATTCGATTGTTCTGTCTTATCCCACTCTGCTTCGCCGCTCCCCTCACCGCCCAGCAGGGCTTCACCGACGCCTTCTCGCCAGCGGAGTTCGCCGCCCGGCGTTCTGCCCTGATGACGCAGATTGGCGATGGTGTTGCCGTAATGCAGGGTACCACCGAACGGCGGGGAGAGTCGCCGCTCCGGCAGAGCAATCAGTTCTTCTATCTCACGGGCGTGGTCGAGCCGCGCGCGATGCTCATTGTCGACGGCCGCACCCACCGCAGCACCCTCTTTCTCATTCCGAAGACCGCAGCGCGAGAAGGACAGATCGGTCCCTACCTCGGCGCCGACAGCGCGGGCGTAGCAACGACCGGTATCGACGTGATTCTGCCGCGCGACTCCTTTGCGATTGCGGTGAAGGCACTGGGCGATGCCGGTCGGCAGATCTACACCCCGTTCGGCCCCGAGGTGCTGGGGAGCGAGTCCTTCTCCGATGTCCGGCGTTTCGTGGCGGTCAGCAAACGGGACCCGTGGGATGGACGCATCTCGCGCGAGGAGGCCTTCATCGGCCATCTGAAGGAGGCGGCACCGGCATCGGAGATCAAGGATCTTGATCCGCTGCTCAACACGATGCGCGCGACGAAGAGCCCGGCCGAGATTGCGGTGATTCGCGAGGCCACGCGCCTGGGTGGACTCGCCATTATGGAGGTGATGCGCGATGCCGAACCGGGGATGTATGAATACGAACTCGAGGCGGCGGCCGAGTACGTCTACAAGCGGGGTGGCGCATATGGCGAGTCCTACTTCCCGCTGATCGCCGATGGCCGGAATATGCCCTACGGGTGGTATCACAAGAACCGCGCGAAGCTTGTGAGCGGTGACCTGGTGCAATTTGACTGGGCGCCAGACCTTGCGAACTACACTACCGATGTGACGCGAGTCTTTCCGGCCAACGGCAGGTTCACGCCGGTGCAGCGCGAGTACTACACCATCTACCTCCAGCTCTATCAGGCCTTGATGACCTCCATCCGGGTCCACGTCACGGGGCGGGAGATAATGGACAGCGCCGTGATCAAGATGGACCGCCTCGTGGCCGGGTATCGTTTCACCGATCCGCGCATCAAGGCGGCGGCGACGGCATTCGTGGACCGCTTCCGCCGGAATCCGGATGGTACGGGGCTGCGTGCCGTGCTCGGTCACAGCGTCGGGATGGAAGTTCACGACGTCGCCAATCCCACGGTGACCCTGGAGCCGGGTTACATCTTCACGATCGAACCCCAGATGACCACCGATGACGGAGCACTCTCGGTCCGGCTCGAGGATATGATCCTGATGACCCCGGACGGTTATGAAAACCTCTCGGCCTTCATCCCGATCGAAATTGCAGACATCGAGCGACTGATGGCCCAACCCGGGCTGGGGAGCGCCGAACTGAAGCTCCCTCCCACGGGCCGGACGGCAGGCGCCAGCGTGCGTGCCCCCGCCCGTGCCAAGCCGTAGCGAACCCGCTATTTTCTGCTCTTTCCCTCTTCCCACTATCGTCGAGCGCACCGATGAGCAGCATCATCGAAGTCCTGGCCCGTGAAATCCTTGATTCCCGCGGCAATCCCACCGTCGAGGCCGAAGTCGTCACGGCCTCGGGTGCCCGTGGCCGTGCGGCGGTGCCGAGCGGGGCCTCGACCGGTGAAAAGGAAGCGGCAGAACTTCGGGACGGCGACGCCAAGCGTTACGGCGGCAAGGGCGTGCTCAAGGCCGTGAAGAACGTCAATGAGATCATCGGCCCGCGGCTCGAGGGAATGAGCATCCTCGACCAGATCGCCATCGACGCCGAGATGACCGACGCAGACGGCACGGCCAACAAGTCGAAACTCGGTGCCAATGCGATCCTCGCCGTGTCGATGGCCGTGGCACGGGCGGCAGCGGAAGAATGCGACCTCCCACTCTATCGCTATCTCGGTGGACCGATGGCTCGCGTGATGCCGGTGCCAATGATGAACATCCTGAACGGCGGGGCGCACGCGAGCAACAACGTCGATGCCCAGGAGTTCATGATCGTTCCGGTCGGTGCCGACAACTTCCCCGATGCCTTCCGGATGGGAGTGGAAGTCTTCCACGCGCTCAAGAAGGTCCTCACGACCAAGAAGCTCTCCACCGCCGTGGGCGACGAGGGCGGCTTTGCGCCGATGTTGCCGAGCAACGAGGCCGCGCTCGACGCGGTGATGGAGGCGATCGAGAAGGCCGGGTACGAGCCGGGCAAGGATCTCGCGATCGCGCTCGACGTGGCCGCAAGCGAGCTTTACGCCGACGGCGTCTACACCTTCAAGAAGGGCGACGGTTCCAGGCACAGCGCCGACGAGATGGTGGCACTCTACAGTGCGTGGTGCGACAAGTATCCCATTGTTTCCATCGAGGACGGTCTGGCCGAGAACGACTGGGCGGGATGGAAGACGCTCACTGACGCGCTGGGTGATCGCTGCCAGCTCGTGGGAGACGATCTCTTCTGTACCAACGTCGACCTGCTGGGGCAGGGCATCGAGGAAGGCTGCGCCAATGCCATCCTGATCAAGGTCAACCAGATCGGCACGCTCACCGAAACATTGCAGGCGGTTGAACTGGCAAAGTCGAGCGCCTACGGCGTGATCATCTCGCACCGCTCGGGCGAAACCGAGGACACCTTCATCGCCGATCTTGCGGTCGCCACGGGTGCGGGGCAGATCAAGACCGGCTCGGCCTCGCGCACGGATCGCGTGGCGAAGTACAATCAGTTGCTCCGGATTGCCGAGGAGCTCGGGCCGATCGCACACTACCCCGGCGCGGACCTCTACCCGCTGTGACCGGGGCGCGCTGGCTCGCGGTTGCGGTGCTCATCCTGATGGCCGTCTTCGCGTGGCAGGGTGGCATCTTCGGCACCTCCGCCTACCGCGAAATGGAACGGCAGGCGGAAGCGAGCCGGCGCGAGGCCGCGCGCCTGGAGCGCGAGGTTGACTCGCTCCGGGCTTTCGCGGATTCGCTCGAGCACGACCCCGCCGTGCAGGAACGCGTGGCCCGCGAGAATTTCGGAATGCTCCGGCCGGGAGAGCTCTCCTTCACGATCGTTCCTGCGCCGACCACGAAGCAGGACAGTACGCCCCGGTAATGTCTCCACGCCGCAGTGCTCCTGCTCCCGACCTTCCGGCCATCGCGCATCGCCGGCTCCACCATCAGCGTATCGGTCATCCTGCACCGGCCTCGGCACTCGAGACCGTGCGCGCACTGGGCGCACTGCAGGCGCAGGACTACGTCCAGGCCGTGTGGGCCCTGGGCAGCCGCATTCCCGGATCGACGCTCGCGTCCATCGAGGCGGCCATTGCGAAGGGCGAGATTCTGCGCACCTGGCCGATGCGGGGCACCGTGCACTTCGTGCCCGCGGCGGACGCTGCGTGGATGGTCGCCCTGTCGGCCCAGCGCACCATCGGGCAGGTGGTCGGACGCATCGAGGGGCTGGGTCTCACGCTGAAGAAACTCGATCGATGCAACGACATCTTCCGGAAGGGAATGA
>JAZJZU010000001.1:0-4770 GCA_040389605.1 Gemmatimonadota bacterium | reverse complement strand
CAGACCCCTCGTGCGGCCGGCCCTCTACGCGATGCTGGAGCGCGGCGGCATCCGGGTGGAGGATCGGCATCGCTACTCGTTGATCTGGCACGCGGCACTCAGCGGCGTGATTGCACACGGCCCGATGGAGGGCAAGCAGCCGACCTTCGTGCTGCTCGATGAGTGGGTAAAGCAGCCGCGGCGGCTATCGGGAGATGATGCACTGATGGAGCTGGCGCGCCGGTACTTCACCAGTCACGGCCCAGCCACGGTCCAGGATTTCGCGTGGTGGGCCGGGATCACCGGCCTCGACGGCGTCAAGGAGAAGCTCTCGTCGGAAGTGCATCACGGGAAGGAGTTCTGGGGTCCCGCCGATGGCGGGCATCCAGATCCCGCGCGTGCCGAAGGCGTCCACCTCCTCGCGGGTTACGACGAATACCTGCTCGGCTACCAGACGCGCGATCACGTGATCGATCCCGCGCACGCGCCCAAGGTGGTGCCCGGGGGCAACGCCGTCTTCCGGCCGATGATCGTCATCGACGGGCAGGTGGTGGGAACCTGGAAGCGGGTGCTCAAGGCGCGGTCGGTCGCGATCGAACTCGCGCCCTTCGGAAAGCTCCGGGCCACCAAGGGTGAACTCACGGCCGCGGCGCAGCGCGTGGCGGAGTTTGTGGGGTTGCCGCTGGCGGGGGTCTCTCAGGGCTGAGAAAAAGCGCCCCGGCGGTCGATCCACCGAGGCGCGTGATTCCGAATAGCAGGGGCGGGACTCGAACCCGCGACCCCGGCATTATGAGTGCCGTGCTCTAACCAGCTGAGCTACCCTGCCGTGCGGGAGACAAGCTAGCCAGATCGCACCGGGTTCGGGAGCCTCCGGCCCCACGGATCGCCCACGACTTGCGCGATTCGGCTCGCCGAAATATACTGAACCATATGGTTCAGTATTCCACCGCCCTCGACGCCACCTTCCTCGCCGTCGCCGACCCCACTCGGCGCGGCATCCTCGAGCGCCTGGGGAAGGGAGCAACCTCGATCACCGATCTGGCGCAGTCCTTCGAGATGACGCTCACCGGCGCGAGGAAGCACGTGGCCGTGCTGGAGCGGGCCGGGATGGTGACCACCGAGAAGATCGGCCGCGTGCGCACCTGCCGCCTCGGCTCCAACCGCCTCGACAGCGCGGCCTCCTGGATCGCGATCTACCAGCAGATGCTCGACGAGCGCCTGGACCACCTCGAGAAGTTCCTCAAGCGTACCACGAACCATTCACGATGAGAGCCGCAGAATGACGACCGTCACCACAGCGAACGACCGGGAAATTCACCGCGAGCGGATCGTCAACGCGCCTCGCGATCACGTCTGGCGCGCCTTCACGGAACCCGAGCTCATTGCACAATGGTGGGGTCGCGGTCACAAGCTCGACATCGAGCGACTCGAGCTCTATCGCGGAGGGCACTGGCGCTATGTGGAGCACGCGCCCAGCGGGCCGCAGGGATTCGAGGGGCGGTTCCGCGAAGTGACGCCGCAGGACCGCATCGTGCGCTCATTCGAGTGGGACGGGATGCCCGCGCACGTCGCCATCGAGACCGTGGAGTTCGAAGACCTCGGTGATGGCCGCACGAAGATCATCAGCATGCTGATCCTGCATACCACCGAGGAACGCGACGGGATGTACAACGCCGGAATGGAAGCCGGGATGAATGCGGCCTACGCCGCCCTTGATCGCGTACTCGCGGCGATGGCCTGATGCCGGTCTGTCACCGCTAGGCGTCACTCCGGAGTGCCGCGACCGGGTCAAGCCGGGCGGCCCGCCTCGCCGGAAGCCACGCGGCAAGCGTCGTCACCAGCAGCAGCACGCTCGCGGCCCCGATGTACGACAGTGGATCACTCGGGCCGACGCCGAGCAGGACGGCGCGCATCAGGCGCGTGGCGACAAAGGCGCCGGCGAGCCCCACCGCCATCCCCGTGGCGGTGAGCCGGATGCCTTCGAACAGGATGCCGCGCACCACCGCCTGTGGTCGCGCGCCAATCGCCATCCGGATCCCGATCTCCCGGGTACGTTCGGCAACGCTGTAAGCGATGACACCGTAGAGTCCGACCACGGCCTGCAGCAGTCCGAGCAGGCCGATGGCCATTGCCGCGATTGCCGCGAGCCTCGGGAAGAGGAACGCGATGCCGCCCTGCAGGTGCGCCTCCATCGAGCGCAGGTCCGCGATCGGCATATCGGGGTCGAGGTCGTGCACCAGGCGGCGGATGCTGGCCAGCGTCGCGGCTTCGGCGCCGGGCGCACGAAGCTCCAGCGTCGAGCGGGTGCGATAGCGCTGGCCCCACGGCAGATATGCATAGGGCCGCGGGGCTTCATTCAGGAATACGTAGCGGCCTGAGCCCACGACACCCACGACCGTGGCCCAGGGACCATCCTCCGTGAAGCGAACCCGGCGGCCGACGGCCGAAATCCCTGGCCAGTACCGGTTGGCAAGTTCCTGGTTCACGACCACCACGGGTGCCGCGGTGCTGTCATCACGGTCGCTGAAGTCGCGCCCGTCGAGGAGCGGATACCCCATCGTCCCGAAATACCCGGGGCTTACCACGTTGTAGTAGGTATCGACCCGGTTGTCACGCACTCCGACGTCACGGTCGAAGAAGAGGTCCAGGGAGCTGTTGTCGTAGCCGAGCGGAACATCGACACTGAACGCGGCCGACTGCACGCCGGGCAATTCCCGCGCACGTCGCAACAACTCCTGCTGGAACTGTACGCCCCGGTTCCGATCATAGCGCAGGACCTCCACATCCGTGGTGCCCATCACGAGACCCGGAGTCCGGAATCCGAGGTCGAGGCGCTGGGCGGCGCCGAGCGACCGCGTGAAGAGCGCTGCGCACACGAGGAGCACGAAGGAGACCGCCACCTGCGCGCCAACCAGTGTGGTGCGGAGTCGCCTGCGGTTTCGACCACCACTCCCGCCTCGGCCACCGTCTTTCAGCGTTTCCTGAACCGGCAGGCGGGCCGCGTGCCAGGCAGGTGTGATGCTGACTCCGATGGCCGCGATAAGGCCGATGAGCACCGCGGGCGGCACCAGCTCCCACCCGGCGGTCACGGTAAAGCGCACCGGGAAGTCGGTCGCCATTCGAATCCCGCTGAACCATCGGAGCAGGAAGATCGTCAACGGCGCAGCGAGGAGCAGCCCGAGGAGGGCGAGCAATGCGCCTTCGGCGAAGACCATCTGGACCATCCGTCCAGTGGAAGCGCCGAGTGCGCGACGGATCGCGATCTCGCCCCGGCGCGCCGAGGCGCGGGCGAAGAGCAGGCCGGCAACATTCGTGCAGCCGACCAGGAGGACCAGGCCCGTGAGCACGAGAAACACGGCTGCGGCCCAGGGGATCACGCCTGCGACGGCGATGTCCGGTCGCGAGTGCGTTTCCTTCTCCACCACGAATCCGAGCGCGTTCGACTCCCGAGGGTGCTCCTGCGCGATCCGATCGCCCAGGATCCTGAGCCCTGCTCGAGCCGAGGCGAGCGTGGCGCCTGGCGCGAGCAGTGCCGCCACCCGGTAGGAACTCTGCTCGCGTTCCCGCAGCGATGCGTCGCCGCGACTGTCGAGCAGCAGTGCGGAGGTGAGCGGGACGAAACCGTCCACCGGCAGGAGCGATTGTCGCATCCCGCCATACCCCCGGGCGGCCACCCCGATCACGGTGAAGGGGACGCCGTTGAACTGTACCACGGATCCGAGCACCGCAGGCGAAGCGCTGAACCGTGACTGCCACGCGGAATAGCTGAGCACCACCACCGGTGTGCGGTCGGCGAACTCCTGGTCAGTGTAGCCTCGGCCGAAAAGCAGCGGGACGCGAAAGGCCGCGAAGTAATTGCCGGAGGTCACTTCATACAAGCGGACCGTGGGCTCCCCCGAGCCGATCCTGACATTCAGCAGCGCGTTGTCATAGACCACGACATCGCTGAAGAGTGCGCGCTGACCGGCGATGTCGAGATAGTTGGGATACGACACCCCGCCCGGGGTCGAGTGACCGCCGCTGGTCTGGGCAATCACCACGAGACGATCGGCGTTCCGGAGCGGAAGCGGACGGAAGAGGTAGCTGCTGACCATCGCCCATACGGCCAGGGTGGCTGCGATGCCGAGCGCAAGTGCGAGTGCCGCCGTGAAGGCGAAACCGGGCGCGCGGACCAGGCCGCGGACGGCCCAGCGAAGATCCTGTCCGACCTCGCTGACGCGCTCGAGACGTTCGCGCCACCTCGCCTGTCGCGTCATCAACTGGTCACACTCACGACGCACGGAATGGAAGTCGCCGAACCGTTCTGATGCCGCGCGCGTCGCTGCGTCAGGCGGGAGGCCTCGCGCGCGGTAGTCGGCCGCGCGCATCTCGAGGTGGAAGGCGAGTTCCGCCTCGACATCGGTTGCGGCGTCGTGCCGGAAGAGTCGCCGGAAGCGCCGCCAAACCGACCCACCGGCGCCCCGGAGCGGCTCGGGGTCAGGCGACATCGGGCGAGGCGTCGAACGCCTTGAAAATCGCGCGAGCGAAGTTGGTGAAGTTCTTCGTCTCGGCCCGCAGCTGCTTGCGGCCTGCTGGCGTCAGGCGATAGAAGCGTGCCTTCCGGTTGGAATCGGAGACGCCCCACTCGCCTTCGATCCATCCTCGTCGCTCCAGCCGATAGAGCGCGGGGTAGAGCGAACCTTCCTCGATGCGGAGTGCGTCGTCGGTCACCGACTCGATCCAGCGGGCGACGCCATAGCCGTGGGTCGGGCCCCAGGTCAGGGCCTTGAGCACGAGGGCATCGAGTGCCCC